>JAILPR010000102.1 GCA_024699355.1 Lachnospiraceae bacterium | reverse complement strand
CAATGACCTGCCGGTGCGCAGGGACCGCGCGGAAGGTCACGGATTCGGATTAAAGAGTATCAAGATGATCGTTGATCGCTTTGAAGGGGCGATGAACGCCCATGTGGAAGGCGATGTGTTCCACCTGGATCTGATCCTGCCGCTCAGATAGGCGCTATGCGCCCTGCAGGATGGCGCTACCCGGCGCTGCAGTGGTCGGCGCCCGGATGACAGATACTGCAAACGCCCGCGAGCCATACGGTTCGCGGGCGTTTTCACGTCTCTTTATGGGATGCACGCTTTATCGGATGCACGCTTTATCGGATGCGCGCTTTATCGGATACACGCTTAGCTTGCGGCATCTCTCTTGCACAAACTTGAGCCTCGTACCACAAGGCTTGGATGCACCAGTCTTTTTTTCTCTGCCGGATCCTGATCAAGTGCCTCGATCACGGTATCCACCAGTTTTTCTCCAAACGCTGCAAAGTCATAATCGATGCTCGTTAAGCGTGGCTCCATGATCTCCGATAAGAAAATGTTATCGTAGCTGACGATCGCAATGTCCTGCGGGATCCGGAGGTGATGCTGATAAATGCTCCGGATCGCACCTGCCGCGGTACTGTCGTTGATCGCGATCACAGCCTCCGGCAGCGGGATCCCGTTTTGCTCACACTTCTCAAACAACGCATCCATCGTCTCTTCGCCGCCCTGAATGGAGTAAGTCCCCCAGTTCTCCAGATAGACCTCTTCATCGACAAATCCATAACGGTCCATCGACTTGATAAACTGGTCATACTTTGCCTTGGAGGAGACGACATTATAGCGTCCGCCGATCAGCGCGATGCGATGATTGCCGTACTCTGCCAGATGCGCCATCAACAGATCGATCGCTTCCGCCGCATCGATCTGCACCTGATAACAGTCGACACCATCGAACTTACCGGTGGTGACATAGGGCATCTTGGGTGGCAGTTTTTTGAGGAGCTTCACAAAGCTTTTGTCCGTCTCCACATCATCGGCTGCACCCCCGAGATGGATGATCCCGTCCACACGCTGTTCCATCAGTTTGGTCAGTGCCTGCTTCTCCAGATCGAGCCGGCCGAAGGTATTCATCAGCATGATGGAATACCCCCTGGCTGCTGCCGCGATCTCGCAGTTGACATACAGATCGGCATAGAACGTGTTGCGCACATCCGCCGCAAGCAACCCGATGACCTTCCGTCTGGTCTCTGTCAGACCACGTGCCAGTGCGTTGGGATTGAAGTTGTATTTACGCATCAGCTGCTCAATCTTTTGCCGCTTGTCACTGCTGACGTTGGCACTGCTGTTGAGCACTCTGGAAACGGTCGCGGGAGATACCCCCGCTTCCCGTGCGATATCGTAGATTGTCACATTTTTATGTTCCATAAAACACTCCTGCGATATAGCATACCACAAGTCAGGTTTCCTGTACCAGCACCGCTCCTAAACGCGGTTCATCGACCAGTTTGACAGATCCGGGCATTTTGCCTTCCGTCTCAAAGAGGATGAGTTCATTTTTCCCCTGCTTTAACAACGGTCCCGGCAGGTATAACGTCTCCTGCGGGCCGATCTCCCAGAATCTCCCCAGATTGAAGCCGTTGATAAAGGCGCAGCCCTTGCCCCAGCCTTTGACATCCAGGAACGTATCCGCCGGCGTATCCACCTCCAGCGTAAAATGATAAAACGCAGGAGATGCGCCTGGAGCCGCAGCTGTCATAGTATCGCCTGTGGCTGCTGCCATATCCTTGCCGCTTACACCTGCCGGCAGTTCTTCCGGCACTGCCCCAAACGCGATCTTTGAGAGTTGCTCTTTTTCAAGCGGCAGGTTGTAGATCTCGAAATGATAGACCTGATGTGTATTGACCACCACGCTGCCATCGATTCCCTTTCGCTGATCTTCCATCATCGGGCCGAAGTTGACACGTCCCATGTTTTCCACCAGCAGATCGAGTCGTTTTTCGGAAAGTACGACCGGCGGATCGATCTTGCCAAGCGTACGCAGTTCATTATCATAAAGCGTCAGCACTTCTTTGCCATCCGCATAGATCTTGGCACGATCTGCCGCATCCTTTAAAAAGATGCTCTGCAGCTGCTCAAATTCCGGCAATCCGGTGCGGTACAAAATATAGCCATAGCTCTGATCAAGCCGCTCCATTGATACCGGATAGACACTCTGCTTCGGTGCTGCAATCTTCTCCAGCGTATCCCAGAGGGTCACATAACCATCCGGCTTAAGGCTTCCGTAGGATGCCCTGGTGATCGGTGTCGAAAGTGTCACCTGCGGCAGCGGATAGCGTTTCCCGATCTCTGCCTGAAATGCCTTGTATTTCTCCGTGATCTGACCGTCTTCCGTCAGCACGGCATCATAGTCGTAACTGGTCACATCCGGTGTCAGTTCCCCGTAGAAATTGGCACCGTTCATGAAGCCGAAGTTGGTACCGCCGATGAACATGTAAATGTTCACATTGCCGTGATCGAGCATGTAGGATAAGTCCTTCGTATTCTGCTCGATGCTCGTCACATGGTGGCCTCCGCCGCCCCAGTGATCAAACCAGCCCAGCCAGAATTCCATACAGGAAAGCGGTCCGTCCACATACTGCTTCATAAAGGCAAAGCGTTCCTCCGCACGGGAGCCAAAGTTCCCGGTCTGTAAGAGGTCTCCCGCCTTACCGCAGCGAAATGCCTCGGAGAAAGGACCGTCGGAGGTAAAAAGCGGCACCGTCACGCCCAGAGAGCGCATCAGTTTTGTCATCCACTCCAGATACTGATGATCATTGCCATAATAACCGTATTCGTTTTCCACCTGCATCATGATGACCGGACCTCCCCGGTCATACTGATACTCTGCGATATACGGGATCAGCACGCGGTAGTACTCTTCCACCGCCTGCAGGTACGGCGCATAGCTGCAACGCAGCTTCATCCCGTCTTCCTTTAAGAGCCATGCCGGAAATCCGCCGAATTCCCATTCCGCACAGATATACGGTGAAGGTCTGAGGATCACATAGAGCCCGAGGTCCTTTGCCAACGTGATAAATCTGCCAAGATCTACTCCGCCGTCAAAACAAAAGGTTCCTTTCTGCGGCTCATGCAGATTCCAGGGGATGTAGGTCTCTACCGTATTACATCCCATGGCCTTTAATTTTTCCAGACGATCCTGCCAGTATTCCGGCACGATCCGAAAATAGTGGATCGCTCCGGAACGCAGCCGAAACGGCTCTCCGTCTAAATAAAACTGTTCTTTGATCTCAATGCCTTTCATATCCGCTCCTCATAAGTTGTCTTGTCATACTGCCGTAAATTCATAAATGCCGTCTTTGAGCCCTGCTCCGGAAACCGTCAGTTTCACTGTTCCGGTAGACTCGATACTCCTTATATAGATCATGAGCTTTCCATGAAAACACTTGCGTGATGCTGCGCGATAGGCCGTCGGATCCCCCAGATTCCCGTTGTCCATATGTGCCAGCACTCCCGCGCCTTCCACATGTACTGAAAGCAGCGTCTCATCCGATACGCAGCGATGTCCCTGCGCATCAAACAGGGTCACCTCGATCTGCCGGTAACTGTGCCCGTCGCCCACAAAGGCATCCTCATCTTCGCAGGAAAGCGTCATCTGTGCCGGTGCCGTCACGGTATAGAGGCTGTCGCAAAGGACCATCGGATCGCCCTCTCCCGGCCCAACGCCGTTTTCCCCGTCCGCTGTTTTAGAGACCTTTGCCGTCAGTTCTCCCGGTGCAAACGGGACATCCACCGCGATATAGCCCTGCCCGCCTTTTTCATAAACGCCGAGGCGCTCCCCGTTTAAAAACAGCTCCGCCTGCGGCTGATTTGTATAGATTTCCACCCGAACCATCTCTCCCGGTGTATAGTTCCAGGAAAAGGTGCGGTATTCCATCCAGTCATCTTCCCGCTGGATCCAGGTTGCCAGCTTCACCATCGGCTCCGTGGTCCAGAGGCTCTTGCGGAAATAATAATCCGGTTTTTCCATACCGGCCGTGGTCAAATGTCCGGCCTTCGATCCATGCTCCGGCCATCCCCGGGTCTCCCCAAGATAATCGATCCCGGTCCAGAGGAATTGTCCTGCGATATACTCGTGCGCGGTCACCGCCTGCCATGCCGGATAGCCATGCCCGTTCTCACTGCCGAAAATCGGCTTGGTCGGGAAGCGCAAATGATCCTCTTCATAAAAAGCTTCTTTGTAGTTATACCCGATGACATCCAAGCAGTCAAAGAGTCCCGTATGGGAGGAAAGCTCCGGAAAGGCGGATGCCAAAGAAACCGGGCGCGTAGTATCAAACGCCTTCACTAACGCGGTCAGCTCCTTTGCCAGCGTAACAAGGCGCCTTGCATTTGGCTTTTCCTCATCATATGCCCGCTCCTGCTGCGGCTTTCCGGCATCGTTATTGCCGGTCATCGACCGGAAACTTTCATGGACATAAGGATCATTCGGATAATCGATCTCATTTCCGATGCTCCATAGGATCACACTGGTATGGACCCTGCCTGCTTTGACAAAGGACTCCACATCTCTTGCATGCCAGGTCGGATAGTCCAGATAGTACCCCTGTTTCTTTGGCGGGTAAACATTGTGCCCCTGCCACCATTTATTTTTCGGGCCTTCCCATTCATCAAAGATCTCATCGATGACAAAAAAGCCCATCTCATCGCATAGCTGATATAACGCTTCTTCGTGCGGATTGTGACTCATGCGGATCGCATTGGTTCCCATTTCCTTCAGCTTTCCAAGACGCCTCTTCCACACATTTTTCGGTACTGCATTGCCAAAGCTGCCCGCATCCTCATGGAGACAGACCCCTTTCAGTTTCATCGGGATCCCGTTACAGAAAAATCCCCGGTCCGGCGTAAACACTGTGGTGACAAAACCGACCTTGCGCACCATCTCCTGTGCGATCCTGCCTCCACCATTGCGAAGGACCACCCGCAGGTCATAGAGCGCCGGATGCTCCGGACTCCAGAGCAGATGTCCGGTCCGCGGTACCGTAATCTCAAAGGTCTGCGTTGCACCGGCCGTAAGTACCACCGGCAGTTCGCTCAGACAGGAATCCTGCAGCCACACTTCCAGGATGCGCTCCTGTTCCCGACCGGTACGATTTACCAGCGGGATGCTGACCTGTGCACTGCTCATGCCCATGTCATACAGCGCCTCTTCCCCCTGCACCGGATCAGCTGCACCTGTCTTTCCTTCATACGCCATCGGTTTTTCTACCTGTGGTGTCCACAGCACCTCTTCTTCCCGGAAATGAACCCCGGGCAGGATTTCCAGATACACCTCTCTCTCGATCCCGGATCCCGTGTACCATCTCGAATCCGCCAGATCCTCATGCCGTACCTGGACCGCTAAGAGATTCTCCCGGTCAAAGCGTACCGCATGCGTGATGTCAAAGGAAAATCGGGTATAACCATTGGCCCATTCTCCCAGATAATAATTGTTGCACCAGACTCTGCAGCGTTTGTAGACGCCGTGAAAACAAAGGGAAAACTCACCATCCTCCAGTTTCGGTGCACGAAACGGGATCCGGTACCATCCGATCCCGCCCGGCAAATACCCGGTGCCGCTGGAACAGTCCTTGGAAAACTCCCGCTCTACCGCCCAGTCATGCGGCAGATAGACATCTTCCCATGCCGAGTCGTCCAGGTGGGTATCGTATCCGTCTTCCACATCCCGGTTGATAAATTTTCCTTTTGCCTTTAATGCAAACTTCATTTCGTTTGTTTCATCCTTTCAAAAAAGGGCGTGTCCTGAAAAACACGCCCTTTAGTTTCAACTTTGCATGATGATCATGCGCTTTTTGATGACTTACTTATACAGTGCATCAAACTGTGCCTGCAGCTCTGCCGTAACATCATCAATGCCTGCACTCTTCAGTGCTTCCTGATACTCTGCCACGATCTCTTCTGCCGTTCCGCTGTACTTACCAAATGCGATCTGCTTCATGTAGTTGGTGTGAATCTCGTTGATGTTCTCGATCTTACTCTGAATGCTGTCAACATTCGGTACGAACTGTCCGTACGGATAATCGATCTTGATGCTGTCATACTCTGCATACAGATCTTCGATCGCATCCCAGTTCATGGTCGCATCTTTGATCTCGAGATCATCGTTACGTCCCCACCAGAAGTTGGTTGTGATCGAATCGGTTGCGCTGTTGTAACCTTCCGGAAGGAATCTCATGCCATCTTCGTTGATGTCATAGGAAACACCCTTTACACCGTAGTTGAACAGTGCATAGCATTCCGGATCGTTTCTTAACAGGTCATATACCATCAGTGCTCTTTCCGGATTGTTGGATGCTGCGGATACTGCCATTGCACCATGGGTGATGGACAGTGCTACGACGTTACCGGTCTCCTGACCAAAGTAGAAGAAGCCTGTTTCCGCATCTTCATCATCGTCGTAAATGGTGTAGCCTTCTTTGTGTGAGCAAAGGTCAGTCCATGTCTGGGTATGATGCTGCTCCGCTGCGACACGGCCGATCTTGAAATCTTCTCTGTTATCGGATGCGGTGTTGTTTAAAACGTCAGTCTTCCATACACCGATCTCATCCCATTCCTTCATCATCTCTGCAAATGCCACGAGAGAATCGGTATCGGTTACATACGGAGAGTAAACGGTGTAAAGATCATCCTTGCTGCCACCCCACATTGCGCCGGAGTTGATACCGTCGATGGAGACATAATCGGAATGAGAGGTGATCCAGCCACCAACCATCTGGCCGTACTGTGTACCGTCGGAATCCCAGGGAATGACATCCGGATAAGCTTCCTTCACATACTTAAAGTACGTGGTCAGATCTTCCCAGCTCTGTACGCCGTCTGCAAGACCTGCTTCTTTTGCCCAGTCGAGACGATATGCATAACCGTGGTTGGTCCACTGTGCATAGTTGTCTTCCGGCATCAGATAGATGTTTTCATTGTATTTGCAAAGATCCCAGTGTTCTGCGGATACGCTTTCCCAGGTCTTCGGAGCATAGGTCTGAAGCATCTCTTCCGTCAGCGGCAGGAATGCGCCCTTCTTTGCATTCGGCCATGCATCCAGCCAGTCGGATGCGGTACCGATCAGATCGATCGAACCATCCATCTGTGCGATGGTCAGGTTATAGTTTGCAAGATAATCTGTCCAGTCAATGTAATAGATTTCCAGTTCTGCATTTACTTTTTCCGTTAAGATCGCATTTAACTGCTCTAACATCTCATCGGTCTGAGAGCTTGCCGGATCCGGTGCACCACCGGTGGTCATGTAAACGATCTTCACATGCTCGGAAGTATCGATCGCCGCTGCATCTGTCGATGCGCCATCATCAGTTGTTGTCGTTGCCTGCGCGTCGCCTGCACCGCTCGTGTTTGCAGTCGCACCGGAATCCGATCCTGCGGAACTGCCGCAGGCAGCAAGGCCCAGAACCATGCTGGCGCACAACAATGTTGCCAATAACTTTCTTTTCATATGTAACCCTCCATTTGAATATTGTATGATCCGGCGTTGCAAAAAATGCCGCCGGTAACTACCGTTTTGATACTGCGCATCTGTCTCTGCGCATATTCCGATCTTTTGACCGTATCTTATCCTTTGACTGCACCGACCGTGATACCGCCGATGAAATACTTTTGTACGAACGGATATAAGAATACGATCGGACCGGTTGCCAGAACCGCCGTTGCCATCTTTAAGGACTCGGTCGGGATATCCGATACGGAAACGTACTGTCCCGCAACGGAGTTCTTTAATGCCTGTGCTTCATTGACTACCTTGTAGAGCTGGAACTGCAGCGGTTTTACCGCAATTCTGGAGCTTAAGAACAGAGAGGACTGATACCATTCATTCCAGTAGCCCAGTGCCAGAAACAGTCCGATGGTCGCCAGTGCCGGTTTTAGCATCGGCAGGATCAGATCGATAAAGATCCGCATGTCGCCTGCGCCGTCGATCTTTCCCGACTCGGTGATCTCATGCGGGATCGCCTTGACAAAGTTTTTCATCAGAATGATCAGCCACGGTGACATGAGCAGCGGCAGAAATACCGCAAAATAACTGTCCTTTAAGTGGTAGGTCTGTGTCATCAACAGGTAGTACGGTGCCAGACCTGCCGAGAATAAACTGGTAAAGTAAATGTAGAATGAGATGCCGTTTCGCAGCGGGAAGTCTTTCCGCTGCAGTGCGTAACCCGTCATGGCAATGATGCTTAAGCCAAGCAGGGTACCGCACAGTGTCAGGGTGATCGTCAGTCCGTAGGATTTCCAGATCAGACCACCGTGCACGACCATCTCATATGCCTGCAGGGTTGCTTCTTTCGGGATCAGCTTCACGCCTTCGGCGCGGATCACGGTCTCACTCGTAAAAGAGGTGCCGATGATGATCAGAAACGGAAAGACACAAGCCAGTGCATACAGCGTTACGAAGAAATAACCGAACCCGCGGATGATCATATCGGAGATACCGATCTTGACTTTGCTGCCGGATTCCATCAGATCCAAATCTTTGTTTTTTGCCATTGATGCGGTCTCCTTTCGTTAGAATAATGAATAATCCGGTTCGATCTTTTTGACGACAAAGTTACTGATCATGACCATGATAAAGCCGATGATCGACTGGTACAGGCCCACGGCGGATGCACGAGAGAAGTTAAATTCCGTCGTTGCCGCACGGTATACATACGTCTCGATGATATCGGTGGTCGGGAACAGAATGGAGTTCGTACCGACAACGTTATAGAAGAGACCGAAATTACCTTTGACGATACCACCCATCGCAAACAGGAGCAGGATGACCAGTGTCGGACGAAGACCCGGCAGGATGATGTAGCGGATCTTCTGGAAGCCGTTCGCGCCATCGACCTTGGCTGCCTCGATGATCTCTGCATCAATGCCCATGATCGCCGCAAAATAAACAACGGAATTGTATCCCGTCTGCTGCCATAAGTGGATGATGACCAGCAGTACCGGCCATACCGTCGGATCCGAGTAGGGACCCCATTTTTCCAGGCCGAGTTTTACCAGGATCGTATTGACGAAACCGTAGTCATAGTTCAGCAGGTTATAGACCAGGATGCCGACCAGAACCTGTGAGATAAAGTACGGCAGGAACATCATGGTCTGGGATACTTTCTTGAACCATTTGCTGCGCATCTCGTTTAAGAGGATCGCCACAAAGATCGCCAGGATATTGCCCAGGATGATGAACGCCAGGTTATAGAGGATCGTGTTCTTGGTCAGTTCAAACAGTTTGCCGGACTCTGCAAGGAACTGGAAGTTCTGCAGACCGATGAACGGGCTGCCGAAGATGCCGCCCTGATAGTTATAATTGACAAAGGCAACATAGATGCCCGGCAGAGGCATATAGGAAAACATGAAGAAGAAGATGATCGCCGGCAGGCACATCAGCTCCAGCGTACGATACTTCCATAAGGTTTCTCTGATTCCCCGTTTTTTCTTTCCGCCTGTTGCGCTCGCCGCAACTGCTTTACCCTTTCCCATAGGACCTCCTGCTTCGTCGAATTCCTTGAATTTACAACCTTTTCTATCATGAAATCGGTTTCACGAAAGTGAAAAAAAATAAACCGGCGCCCTGCAGCGCTTCTACCCGATCCGGATCCGTATGATCCCTTGTTATCGTCAAATAGTTTATTTTTTATTGTTTGAAACCCGTTTCACACTGTCATTTTATCCAATTGTAGCATTGTGGTCAATACCAGTTTGTAAATTCTGTAAGATTCTAACGAAATGACACCGGTTTCATTAGTCATATTTCACATTATGCATTGTCATTTCCTCTGTTTTCCTTTATGATGAAACAGGAAGGTTTTCACAACATCGAGGGAGGCTACAACTATGAAGATTCAAGACTTTTGCGACATGCACAAATTCGAAAGTATCATGTCAAACTGGGCGATCAGCACGGGACTTGCAACCGTAGCGGTCGGTGCTGACGGGGAATATATCAGCGATTGCTATAATTTCACGGATTTTTGTATCAAATATACCAGAGGCAGCCAGGAAGGCTGCAGGCGCTGCGTCAAGAACGATCAGGAAGGCGTCGGTGTATATTCCTGCCATGCGGGGCTGATGGATTTCGGCATGCCGATCACGTTAGAAGACGGCACCGAGCTTGGCAGTGTCATCGGCGGACAGGTCCTGCCGACCGCGCCGGACGAAGAACAGTTCCGCAAAACGGCCAGAGAACTGAACATTCCGGAGGATGCCTATATCGAAGCACTCCATAAAGTCACGATCAAAACACCGGAGCAGATCAAGGCTTCCGCTGCGCTCCTTGGTGATGTCATCAATATGTTCGTCCGCTCCAGTTATGCCCAGTACCACAATGATCATCTGGTTTCCGGCTTAAAAGACGGGATCGGCAGAGCTTCCGAACAGATCGATGCTGCCAACCACGACACCAAAAAGATCGCTGGCTTTTGCAGTAAGCAAAAGATCCTGGCATTAAATGCATCTATCGAGGCTGCCAGAGCAGGTGAAATGGGCCGCGGCTTTGCCGTTGTCGCAGAGGAGGTCCAGAAACTGGCCAACGATATGAATGCGACGAGCGAAGCGATCTCCGGCTCCTTAAGTGCGCTGACCGGCACGATCCGCGATTTAGAGCACAGCGCCAGATAATGCCCGACGCAGACATCGGGACAATCTAACGTGCCCCGGAGAAAATTTTCATCCAAACGAAAGAAATCCCGGCAGGATCAGGATCCTGCCGGGATTTGTGTTATGGATTCAGTTGCCGGAGCGCAGCATCGGTCTGGTGATATGCACGTTAAAGAATTCGATCAGCGGTCCCATAAAGAATGCGGTAATGATCGTCCCGACCCCTGCGATCGTCGGGATCTGCGCAAACGAGCCGCCGGATAACAGGAACAGTCCCACACCGAGCAGCACGCAGATCAGGTCGGAAATGATCCTGACATACTGGAACTTTCCTTTATGCCAGGTGTTGACGATGATCAGCGCGATGGCATCGTAGGTGGAGACCCCGAGATTGGCCGTCATATAAAAGGCGGAGCCAAAACAGATGATGACCACACCGACGATCAGACAAAGTGCCCGCACGCCCATGGACGGATCGATGATGATCGTTTGCAGAAAAGCATAACTGAACTGCGTAATATACCCTAAGAGAAACAGGTTGATAAAGGTTGCGATGCCGATATAATGCCGGTCAAAGATCAGGGCAAACAACAGCAGCACTGCATTCGTGATCATATAAAGCGTCCCGAACTCGATCGGGATCAGGGCATCC
>JAILPR010000287.1 GCA_024699355.1 Lachnospiraceae bacterium | reverse complement strand
CAAAGTCGCGATCATATTTTAAGAAGAACTCCATGTTGGACTGTCCGCCGGCCAGCCAGACATCGCCGATCGCAAGATCCTGCAGGAGCAGCTG
This sequence comes from Lachnospiraceae bacterium, assembly GCA_024699355.1. Taxonomy (GTDB): domain Bacteria; phylum Bacillota; class Clostridia; order Lachnospirales; family Lachnospiraceae; genus SIG336. The sequence continues at coordinate 6,656 of JAILPR010000287.1, read as the reverse complement.
CTGCTCTGCAAAGGTGACGCGCAGTGAGAGGCCTTCCGCAGCGGTCAATGCAGGAAGCGTAATCATAAATGCACCGGCATGGGAAAGGGAAGATTGGGAGTCTGCAAGGATCGTGCCGTTTTTATCAGTGATCGTTGTAAGAATCAGACCGGCAGCAGGTGCGGTTCCCCAGATCCGGATCGGCTCATTTCTCTGAAAGATCATGCCGTCCTGAAAAATCTCAGCCAGTGTCAGTTGTGTTTGGTCAGTTGCAGATGTCATAACATCGCCTCCAATAGACGTTATTTTGTTGGATTTTTTGCCACACCGAAGTGTCGGTGCGCATCAACCATATTATGGCAAAAAAAATTTAAAAAGAAAATAAAAAGACCCCACTTTTTTAAACCGGGGAACCGTATTTATGTATTGTAGGTGCAGAACATGATCCCCTCATGAAAATCTGCACTTGTCTGTTTCTCATAATCCGGAAAAAGCGGCTCGAAAGAGGCGCTTTTTTCAGTTGTGGCAAGAAAGAGGCGCTTTTTTCAGTTGTGGCAAGAACGGTGAACTGATTGACCGGGTCGGACACCTGCCGGAATGTTGAACAGACCACATTTTGCACAAAAGCAAACCCTCCGAATTTGGACAGAAAAACAATAGATTTTGTGGCAACAAAGGGTTTTATACCACTAAATCTATGCTATAATGAACGTAGTAATGCAGTGAGGGACTGTATGAAAATCGGTTCGGGGGAAATCGAACGTGAAATTGAAACATTTTAAGACAATCAAACGGCTGGGAGTAGTAGCGCTGGCAGGCACGATGATGGCTGCTTGTTTTTGTGCACCACTTACCGGCTGTTTTTATGTAGATGCAGCATCGACCGAGACGGTCAGTGAGACAGAAGAGACGGTTCTTTCCGAAGAGGATGAGGTTGGCGGTGAGCTGAACCTCTCCGAAGTGACGACAGATCTGTCATCGAGCGGGATCTGGTCGATGGATGCGCATAATGCACCGGCACTGACAGCCGAGGGCGCGATCTTAATGGATGCCGACACCGGTGCCATTTTATATGCAAAAAATATCAATACGGAATATTATCCGGCGTCGATCACGAAATTGCTGACCTGCCTGGTCGCGATTGAGAACAGTGATCTGAGTGAGACGGTAGAATTCAGTACGAATGCGGTATTCGGTATCGAGCGGAACTCCTCGAACATCGGGATCGATGTGGGAGAGACGTTGACGATGGAGGAGAGTCTGTATGCGATCCTTCTGGCCAGTGCCAATGAGGTTGCCGTTGCCGTTGCGGAGCACGTGGGTGGCTCTACGGAAGCATTTGCGGCAATGATGAATGCCAAAGCCAAGGAACTTGGCTGTACGCATTCGAATTTTGTCAATCCGAACGGTCTGCCGAATGATGCACATTATACCAGTGCACATGATATGGCGCTGATCGCCAAAGCATTTTTTGCCAACGATACGCTGGCGATGATCTCCGGAACGACCAGTTATCACATTTATGCGACAAGTACGCAGCCGGATGAGATCGATCTGATGAACCATCATCGTATGCTGCCGGGGTGTCTCTACGGCACCAAATATAATTATGACTATACGATCGGCGGCAAGACCGGGTACACGGATGTGGCGCGTCAGACGCTGGTGACCTGTGCGGAAAAAGATGGAATGCGTCTGATCGTTGTCGTCATGAAGGATGAAACGCCATCACATTATACTGATACGAAGGCGTTGTTTGAATACGGGTTTAACAACTTTAAGACGATTTCAACAGACGAATTGATCTCTGCAGAAGACATTGACCGGCTGATCACGACGACATTGCCGGGAGTCAATTATACGCTGGGAGAGATCCATGATGTGATCGTACCGGATGATGTGACAGCGGATGAGATTTCGACGGATATAGAATATGAAGAAGTGGATAACATCGTGCAGGGAGCCGATGTCGTAAATGCCGGGGAACTGGCAGGTGGCAGTGGTGTGATCCGTTTCTACTATAATAATATGGAAGCGGGCAATATCACATTTAGCTTTACGCGTCCGGTGACGCAGCTTTCCGAGCAGGCGACGACAGCCATCGAAGAGGCACAGTCGGAGTTTGTGGCGATCGGAGAAGGAACAGCGGAAGAGGCAGAGAAAGAGAAGATCAATGTTGTCGGGATCCTGCTTGGCATCGTCAAAACGATCCTGCTCATCGTGCTGATCGTTGCGGTTTCGGTCGGCGGATTCTTTGCCGTCAGATATCTGTATCACAATAATGAAAAAGCAAAGCGCCGTGAGGAAGTAATGAGACGGGCCAGAGCCAGAAGAGCGCAACAGACATTTTTGGAAGATTTGGAAGAGACTTCTTAGACGACATCAATTTACGATTGGAAACAATGAGGAAACGATAACGTTCTTGTTAACAGATTATGTTGACTTTGCAAGGAAAAACGGGAAACGGCAAAAGAAACTTATAATCAAAAATAAAATCAAAAACAGAAATTAAAATCAAAGAAAAACGCTGTGAAAATACAAATTTTCGCAGCGTTTTCTTTATTTTGTGATTTTTCATGACCGTTCAGAGAGTTTTTAGACATAGTTTCGTCACATTTTCGAAAAGAGATGCTACATTCAGCGTGGATACTTATGGTGGGGGCATACTGCGCTTAGATGTCCTATTTAAGTAAGAACGATCGCAGGATCCATTCGAAAATGGTACTGCAGTCTATGGTCTAAAAACCAAGGAGGGAACATGAAGAACAGGAGAAAGCAAAAGAGATTCAGCTCACGTATGTTAGCGTTTGTGCTTTCTGCAGTCTTGCTGATCGGTACATTCTACGGTGATTATGCGATGGCAAATGCCGATGAAGTACTCGGAGAAGCAATCGTCAGCACGGAATCAGGTGCAGATGAGGGTACACAGAATAGCGAACCTCAGGCATCGGATGCCGGAGAATCTTCCGGTCAGGAGGCCGGGGATACTGCGGCAGCTCCGGAATCTACGGCAGCGGAAGCAGGCGATGAAGCCGGTGATGCAGATGCAGCAGGCGAAAGTGTAGCAGCTGATGCAACCGCAGCTGAGACAAGCAGCGAGACCGCAGCTGAGACAGGTAGCGAGGCGGTCGCTGAAAATGCTACGGAGAACGCAGGCGAAACAATCGCAGATGAGAGCGCAACTGCAGAAACAGGTGCAGCAGATGGCGCAGATGAAGACGGTGCGGTAACGGATCGTGCTTCGGAAGAAACCGGTGAGACCGAGACGGAAACCGAAACAGAGACGGAAACCGAGACTGAGACGGAGACCGAAACCGAAACAGAGACGGAGACCGAAACAGAGACAGAGACCGAAACCGAGACAGAAGAGGAAATCACCATTTCTTATGTCGCAAGCGGTAAGGGTAGTGTTTCGATCGACAGTGAAACTGTAGTTCTGATCAATGGCGAAGGCACAGCGCAGGGGGCAACCGCAACAGCTGATCGGGCTGGACTATTTAGCAAGTGGGTCGATGCAAACGGCAATACCGTATCGACATCGGCGACGTTTGTTCCGAGCGGCGATCAGCTGACCGAAACAACCTATACGGCGATCTTCACATCCAAGAAGACCAATTGGCTCTATACGATCGTGGATGGAATTACGGTAGTAGCGACTGCAGACTCTGCGATCTTCGCAGAAGATGCGGAACTGATCGTTGAAAAGATCGCGGTCAGCAACGATGAGCAGGAAGCGGTAGCAGAAGCGTTAAATACCGATACGGAAGCAATCGATGCGACAACCTATGCATATGATATCAAGATCTATGATCCGGATTATATCGATGCGGAAGGTGGACATTTCTTTGAGCCGGACGGCGAAACCATCAAGGTTTCCTTCGGCGGGATCGAGAAGGAGGAAGAGGCGGATGCAACCGTTGTTTATCTGCCGGAAGAGAGCAATTCAGAAGTAGAAGTATATGCAACGGATGTCAACGATGCGGATTCAAAGTCGTATGTCTCCTTTGAGGCAGAGCACTTCTCGAAGTATATCGTTGTTATCACTGCAAGTGGTAGATATTCAATCCTGGACTCTTCTGAAAAAGAATTGGAATCCGGCAAAACGTATAACGTTCAGCAAACATTGGTGAATGGAAATTATAAAACGTCATGGTACCAGAATGTTATGGTAACAAGTGTTTCGTCCAATACGCTTTCGGTATCAGATCGTGTAACATATAGCACATTTACAATTCCGGAGAATGTGGAGAACGGGACGGAGTATGACATTACCGTAGTTTATACTTATGATCAGAACGAGTGGAACCGAGTGACCACCAAAACCGGAGTGACGAAATTTAAACTCACGATTCGGAAAATGACCTTTGATCACATTGATGTGCGTTTCAACGGAGGTCAGGTACAGATCGGCAATTATACTGTTGATGATCAGAACATTATTATTTCCGATGAGCGTGAAACGAAAAATCTTACGGTAACCGGTATCAATTCGGCGACCATCTATTGGACGGATGGTAAGAATACCACGGTCAATGGAAATTATTTTTCGAAAGATCAGAGCAATGCAGAATTTCGTTATTCCTTTGGCAAAGATACATATCAGGTAGAAAAGCTTGACCATATTGTCCTGGATGTAAAGGGAAAGCTTGGATCACAGACCTATAATTCACTGTCATTTAACTGTGACATGGATGCTATTCTGGCAGCTTATGAGGAATGCCCGGGATCAGAGCAGGGGAACAATAAGGGCCTCGATTTCATCCTGACAGGAGATCTGACAGAACGACTGGTACAGGTAAAGCACACCGTAACTTATCTGGCAGAAGATGGAGCAAGTACGGCGTTTGCAACCGGCACTGTCGTAGATGGTGCAAACTATACCATCATCGAGAGTGTTCCGACCAAGGAAAACTATAAGTTTACCGGTTGGAGCGATGGCCAAAATACATATCAGTCCAAGGAAGTCATCGAAAATGTAACAGGTGACATCACGTTAACTGCACAGTGGGAGAAAATTAAGAAATATAAATTAACCTACGTATATGAGAATACCGGATATATGTGGATTCAGCCGACCACAAAGAACACAACGATCGAGTATACGGAAGGTACAGAGGTAACATTACTTGAGGGTGAAGTCCTTCAGGGAGTGACCTTCAACGGTTGGAAGATTGACGGCGAGGGTGCCGTCGTAACCAAAGTTACCATGAACCGGAATATTGTCGTGAAGGGAAGTTATTCCCCGAAGAAGGATACCAAGTATGAGATCCACTATCTCTTTGAAAATCTGACAGCCGGTACTTATACAGAGGATACCTCGTTACGTATTTATGGCTCCGGAGAGACCGGACAGTTCGCAGAGTATAACACTGAGTCTCCGAAAGATGGCTTTTATTTTATCGGACCGGAGTGGACAAGCTCAACAGGGAAAGAAACACATGGTCCATTGATCCTGGAAGATGGCTCGCTGGTTATTGTACTGAAATATAATCGTGCTACATATAAAGTAACTTATAGCATGTATAAAGCACCGGTTCCGAATGACTATGAGAATCCGGTTGATGTTACAGAAATCAGATATGGCGAGAAGGTAAAACTGGCAGAACTATCCAAAGATTATCCGGGCTATACATTTAACGGATGGATACCTTGTTTATATTCAGATAGTAACAGGTCAAATCCACTGACGGTGGATGAAGATGGTTATATTACCATGCCAGCGGGCAATGTAATTGCTTACGGCTCCTTTACCGCCAATCCTTATACGGTAGAATACAAACTTTCTTCCGATTCCGTGATCCCGAAATCTTTGCAGGATGAAAACGGCAAGCTGAAAAAAGGCACGCTTCCGGCGAAAGCAACTCACAGTTATAATACAACGATCGCTGTCGCAGAGGGATTGAGCGTAGACGGCTATACGTTCTATGGATGGTATCAGGACAAGGATACGACAGACGTTACAGAAACGACCACGGGCGGAGAATTTATGATCCCGGCAAAGAATACCGTATTCTACGGATTCTTTGTACCGAATGATGTGAAGTACGTCACAGAGTACTATTGGGAAAATATAACAGATTCCCAATACACGAAGTATGAAACCGTAGAAGGAACCGGCAAGACCGGTAGTAAGGTAATTGCAGTTCAGAAAGACTATGCAGGCCTGAAGTTTGATGAGAATAATCAGAAGAACGTCCTGGAGGGAGAAGTTACGGCAGACGGTAAGCTGGTACTGAAGGTTTACTATAAGCGAAATCGCTATACGGTAACCTATACCTATACCGGCACAGTTCCACAAAAGGCAAGTGCACTTCCGCAGCAGAAGGAATACAAATACGGTCAGCAGTTGCAGATCGCAAATGATGCCAAAGCAACCGGCTATACCTTCAGCGGCTGGAGCATCAGTTATCCGGCACAGGATGCACAATTAAGCGGCTGGGATAAATTTGTCGAGAACTTTAAAGTGGCAATCGGCCTCTCAGAAGGCCAGCGCTTCATCAATATGCCGGCGACCAACCTGACGCTGAGCGGTAGCTTTACGGCAAATTATGTAAACTATAAAGTTGAGCACTATTTCCAGAATACGGCACTGGATGACTATGAAATCAATGATACGCTCACAGTGACCAAAACAGTGCTCTCTGATACACAGGCTACGTATAGAGCCCTGTATGGTA
>JAILPR010000273.1 GCA_024699355.1 Lachnospiraceae bacterium | reverse complement strand
CTGATCTTTTCGCTCTCCCCGTAGAGCTCTTCGAGTTCATCGATCAGCTTTAAGGCCGGTGCCTGATTGCCGTTGGAAACTGCTTCCAAAAGCTGCCCGGTCAGGACGCCTTTATCCCGCTTGACCTTTGGTTCTTCTTCCACCGCACGGAGCGATGGTCTGATCTGTTCGAAGGCTTTCAAAAATACCCGCAAGCCTTCTTTGGCTCTCTTCCATTCCATAAAGAACAGTTCCGAAGCTGCATCGACATAAGCGACGTCTCCATCTTTGACTCGCTTCTCGAGTCGTCTGGCATTGTAATAGAGGTCTTCCGCCCCGACGTTGCCGGAATTGCCTTTGAGGGAATGAATGATGAGTGCCGCCTGCTCGTATTCCCGGTCCTCAAGCAGGTCTTTTACATGTGCCATGTTGCCGTCCGCACTGTTGATAAAGAACGAAGCGATCCGCACGAACTGATTGATGTCGCCGCTTAGATGCTTCATCGCCATTTCAAAGGAGATGTCATATTCGCGAAGCGTCTTCTTAAAGTTGTCGAGTACCTCCTCCGGCACTTCGAGCTGATCCTGCTGATCCACCACCGTGACCAGATGCCGCGGCAGATGTTTCATCAGGACATTCTCCATCAGAGAGATGTCGATCGGCTTGAGCAGATAGTCATCAAAGCCGCTCTCCAAAAAGGTCTTGCGTTTCTCCGGTGTCGCATCGGCAGTCAGGACGATGATCGGGACATTCTTCTCACGGATCCTGTCCATCTTCCGAAGTTCCTGCATTGCCTCAAGGCCGTCGATATCCGGCATCATATAGTCCATAAAGATCAGGTCGTAGTCGTTTTTCTCACACAGCTCGTAGCTCTCCTGCGCTGACTGTGCGGTACTCAGTTTGATCAGGGTCCTCTTTAAGAGAGATTTCAGGACCGTTAAATTCATCGAGTTATCATCGACTGCCAGGACCTTTGCATCCGGTGCGATAAAGGTCTCATTAACCGTCGCCGCGATGCCGATGTCCGTGCCCTTCTTCAGATCGATCTCAAACCAGAACACGCTGCCTTCACCGTACTTGCTTTTCAGTTTGATCTCGGAGCCCATGAGTTTGGCAAGGTTGCCGGAGATCGCAAGTCCCAGCCCCGTGCCTTCGATGCCACGGTTACGGACGATATCGGAGCGCTCAAAGCTGCCAAAGATCTTTTTCTGATCCTCGCCCTTGATACCCAGTCCGGTGTCGGATACTTCAAAGCGCAGCCGGATCTGATCCTTGCTTTCTTCCTTCCGCTGAATGCTAAAGACGATCACGCCTTCTTTGGTGTATTTGATCGCATTGGATAAGAGGTTCATCAGGATCTGATTGAGTTTTCGCGAATCGCCAAGCAGATAGCGCGGCAGTTCACGATCGGTATCCAGGACAAAGTCGAGTCCCTTCACATCCGCCTCTTTTTTATAGTAGACCTTCAAGGTATCGATCAGTTCCTTTAAGTCAAAGTTTTCCTCAAAGACCTCTTCCTTGCCCATGTCGATCCTGGAAAGGTCCAGGAACTGATTGATCATAAACAGGAGCTGTCGTCCTGCGGTTTCAACATTTCTGGAATATTCGATGATCTGCGAATTGTCCGCTTCTCTGAGGATCATCTCGTTCATGCCCAGGAGCATGTTGATCGGGGTACGGATCTCATGGCTGATGTTGGCTAAGAGGATACTCTTGGCGTTGCTGGACTCCTGCGCGAGCTTTTGCTGCTTACGATACTCCCGCAGATACATCAGAAAGATGGTCCCAATGCCGAGACTCGATAAAATGATACCGGCGATCTGATCCGAGAACTGCGCGCCCGGCGTATCAAACATTTTGACATGTTCCGGATGAATATAAGAGAAATAACAGATCCCCACATAGAACACGACGTGGATCAGTTCCATGACATACAGCAGCCACCCCTGATACATGAGCAGGGTAAAGAGGATGCCAAAGGAAAAGAAATACGGCATGGATCCGTAGAGGCCGCCCATCTGGAGAAACAGCATCCCAAAGAGCGCCATGAAGATACCAAAGGACGTGATCAGATAGCCGACCACGTATTTGCCCGTCCGGTCGACAAAGACCATCAGGATCACGCTGGCGATCGCGGCGATGAGATTGATCATACATCCGATGATATCTCCCGCCGTGATGAGCGACTGGATCGCACCGATCAGACTGATCGCGATCCCGGCCGTTCCGAGCATCTTAAAGAAGATGACGTTCAGTTCACTTTCCTTGGTATAGAATTTCAAAATGTGCTTCGGCAATAACGATTTCATACGAGTTGATCACTGATGAGTCTGATGGTTGACAAATGTGGTTTTATACTTGGAATATACGATCTTCTGACTACTGTAGAGTCCGTAATATCCGCTCAGGACATAACACAGCGCGATCGAAAGCAGGTAATACGGCATCCCTTCAAAGCCAAACATTTCAAAGCAGATCAGCAGCGATGAGATCGGGCAATTCGTCACACCGCAAAATACCGCGCCCATTCCTACCGCCGCACACAGCACCGGTGAAAAGCCGATGGCCTGCCCGAAGAGCACGCCAAACGATGCGCCAATAAAGAAGGTCGGTACGATCTCGCCGCCCTTAAAGCCTGCGCCCAGCGTCAGTGCCGTAAAGATGATCTTTAATAAGAATGCCGGAGGGATCACTTCCCCTTCCATAAACTTCGCGATATAGTTGATGCCCGTGCCATTATAGGTCTGGTCGCCGACCAGTAGCGTCAGCAGGATGATGATCACACCGCCGACCACGATCCGAACGTAACGATTTTTAAAAAAGTGATGATAGAACTTCTCTCCCTGGTGCAGACAGATGACAAAGAAGATACAAACGAGCGCGCAAAGCAGTGCAAAGCCGCCGATGATGATCGCTGTCACCAGGTTAAACTCCGGGATTTCCGGAATCGCAAAGACTTCGTAGGTCGCGCCGAAATAGAGCGCCACTTTCTGTGCGATCAGGGCTGCCACCACGCAGGGTACCAGTGCCGCATAATGCATGATGCCGACGCTGACCACTTCCATGCTGAAGATCGATGCGGCAAGCGGTGTCCCGAACAGGGCCGAGAACGCGGCGCTCATCCCGCACATGATCATGATGTGCTGATCTTTCTGGTCGAATTTAAACAGGCGACCCAGCTCGTTCCCGATGCTGCCGCCCAGCTGCAGTGCCGCACCCTCTCTGCCGGCAGAACCACCGAGCAGATGCGTGATCACGGTCGAGATAAAAATGAGCGGAGCCATCTTCAGCGGGATCTCTTCGCCGGAGTGGATCGCAGAAAGCACGAGGTTGGTGCCGGTACTGTTCTCATCGTGCAGCATCCGATAGAGCCAAACGATGATCACGCCGCCCAGCGGCAAAAAGTAGATCAGCCACGGCAGATCCGCCCTGGTCTGCGCCGCCCATCTGGTCGCCATAAAAAAGCCGGTTCCGACCAGGCCGATGACCAGACCGGATACCACAGCAAAAAGCAGCCACTTTGCAGTGACTACCACGTGTTCCTTAAAATGTTCGAGCACCTCCAGTGCCCGTCCGAAAAAATATTTGATGTTCATAGGTCCCTCGTGTTATAACAAGTAGGTAATGTCGCCTAACTCCTATTCTAATAGAAGTATGACGGAATTGCAAAAAGAGGAGAAAAATATGTCATTCGAATTCATCAAAGAACTACCGACGCCGGAGGAGATCCGCGAGCAGTATCCGCTT
>JAILPR010000092.1 GCA_024699355.1 Lachnospiraceae bacterium | reverse complement strand
CCCTTAAAGACGATAAGGTAGATAGGACGAAGGTGGAAGTGCAGAGATGCATGTAGCTGATCGTTACTAATCGGTCGAAGACCTGATCTGAAGGTCGTTGGAAGAAGGATGATTCAGTGTTCGGTTTTGAAGGAACAATATGTTTACTTCAGTGAACGAAAGTTGGCCTAGTGGCTCAGTTGGTTAGAGCGCCGCCCTGTCACGGCGGAGGTCACGGGTTCGAGTCCCGTCTGGGTCGTTCATATGGGATCTTAGCTCAGCTGGGAGAGCATCTGCCTTACAAGCAGAGGGTCATAGGTTCGAGCCCTATAGGTCCCACTACAATTTCATACGCCGATGTGGCTCAATTGGCAGAGCAGCTGATTTGTAATCAGCAGGTTAACGGTTCGAGTCCGTTCATCGGCTTAGATGCATAGCATCTAATGGATGGATTCCCGAGTGGCCAAAGGGGACAGACTGTAAATCTGCTGCAAATTGCTTCGGTGGTTCGAATCCACCTCCATCCATTTAGGTCTTACCTATATTATCGCGGGGTGGAGCAGTCTGGAAGCTCGTCGGGCTCATAACCCGAAGGTCACAGGTTCAAATCCTGTCCCCGCTACTAAAGTGTAATGACCATTACCAAATGCCCAGATAGCTCAGTTGGTAGAGCAGAGGACTGAAAATCCTCGTGTCACTGGTTCGATTCCGGTTCTGGGCATTTTTTTTATGCCTAAAACAATTTTTGTTTAATCAATGCGATGGATCAGCTCTTCTGATATAATAGAGGACGCGGAACAGAACATTATTTTATAAGGGCCACTAGCTCAGGTGGTAGAGCACTTGACTTTTAATCAAGTTGTCTGGGGTTCGAGTCCCCAGTGGCTCATGAAGAGAAGGCTGTTTTCTGTCATTATGATGAGAAAACAGCCTTGTTTAATGTATAGGATTATGGATATGGAAACAGATGTACAAAACAGCAAAAAACGAAACAAACAGCCATTGATCATCATTGCGTTGGTCTCGATCCTGGCGCTTGGGTATTTGCTTGGCGCATGCTTTTTTCAAACGCATTTTGGATTTCGGACCTTTGTAAATGGCGTTGACTGTTCCCTGTGTGATATGAATGCTGTAAAAGAGCGCCTGAAAGAGCAGGCGGTAAATTATCGTCTTCAGATCATTGGGCGCGATGGTGTATCCGATGAGATCAGTGCAGCAGAGTTACCGCTGCAGATCCATTTGGATGATGCCGCAATTTCGGAGACTATGATCAGCCAGCCAATCCTTCTTTGGCCGAAGGGATTATTTCAGCGAACAGACCTGGAACTGGGTGCGACCGCTTCATTTGATGAAACAACACTTGGAGAATTGATTTCGGGACTCACCTTTTTTGAAAAGGCGAATTTGAAGAGCCCTGTAGATGCCTGTTTGTCGGAATATCAGGAAAGTACCAATTCTTTTGAAATCATTCCGGAGGAGCAGGGGACACAGCCGAATTATCAAAAAACCCTGCAGGCGATTTCTCTGGCAATTGGAGAGATGGACTCACAACTGGATCTGGAAAGTGCAGCCTGCTATGTCGCACCAAAGGTCTTAGCGTCCGATCAGACGATGATCAATCTTGCAGCGAAAGCCAATAAGATCGTGTCATCCAAGGTAGTCTATGACTGGAACGGAGAGGAAATAACCGTAGATGTATCCACATTTCGCGACTGGTTTGAAATTCGTGGCTTTGGGATTTATTTTAACGATGATCTGATCAGTGAGTATCTGGCAGAATGCGCTTATGCACATGATACATACGGAAAGTCGGCTGTATTTACGACGGTAAACGGATCTACCAGAGAGCTCAAACGATCCGGATTTGGATGGAAATGTGATCGTGAGGCAGAGCTTCTACAACTCAAAAAGGATCTGCAAACGGGGGAAGAAATTCACAGAACACCAATCTATGCTTACGAAGCACCTGCGACCGGTGAACAGGATTATGGAACCAGCTATGTGGAAGTAGATCTTGGGTTACAGCATGTATATGTGCTGATTGAGGGTGAGATCGTTTATGAGACGGATTGCGTCTCCGGAAACATGTCTAACGGAAGCGCGACACCGCCCGGCATCTTTGATATTACGTATAAAGAAAAGGATGCAACACTTCGAGGGGAGACTTACACGAGTCATGTGCATTTCTGGATGCCGTTCAACGGAGATATCGGAATGCATGATGCGACCTGGAGAAGTGAATTCGGCGGAGACATCTATTTGACTTCCGGATCTCATGGTTGCGTGAACTTACCTTATTCAGCTGCGAAGACGATATATGATTATGTAAGTAAGGACTTTCCGGTCATCTGTTATTATTAGCATTTCATAGCTGAATATGATACGATAATATAATGGGAAAAGTATCAGAATCTCATGATTTTGGTGCCCCGTGATATGATCAGAAGAAACGAATCGAGACATGGTATGGGCAAAATCATATACCTGATGGGAAAAAGTGCATCAGGCAAAGATACGATCTATAAAGAACTGATTGACCGTCAGGAATTACAATTACAAACGTTTCCGATCTATACGACCAGGCCGATCCGGGATGGAGAGCATGATGGCGTGGAATATTTTTTCACGGATCATCAGGGATATCAGGACCTGAAGGATCAGGGAAAAGTCGTTGAAGAGCGAATCTATCATACCATGCAGGGTGATTGGATTTATTTTACTGTGCTGGATGGGATTGCAGATCTGGAACATCAGAACTATCTGATGATCGGAACATTGGAATCCTATTGTAAAATCCGCGATAAGATCGGCAAAGAAAAGCTTCTGCCAATCTACATCACATTGGAAGACGGAGAGCGTCTCTTCAGAGCTTTGAGCCGGGAGAGAGCACAGGAGAATCCGCAATATCCGGAACTGTGCAGAAGATTTTTGGCTGACAATGAGGATTTTAGCGAAGAACACATCCGAAAAGCCGGAATCGGGGATGCGGAAATATTTGATAACATCGATTTACAGAAGTGCCTTTTGCAGATCATGAAGTATCTCAAACAGAATCTGTAGACGGCAAGTCAATCCGGGAGGTGAGGGGCTTGGATATCAAAGTAAATCAGGTAACGCAATCAACGCCCGTCGCACCGACGCAGGAAACAGCAGCGACGGATGAGAGCTTTAAGTTTACACTGATCAGCAACATCGAAGAAAAAGAATTACAGGCCAGACTGACGACACTCATGGAAGAGATCACGATGCAGGGGAAAAAACTTGCCAAACATCGTGATGTCAAAGATATGAAAAAATATCGCGGTCTGATCAAAGATTTTATGAACGAGATCGTCAGCAGATCACATTCGTTCAGCAGAGAAAATTTCCTTGACCGTAAGGGCAGACACAGAGTGTACGGGATCATCCGCCTTGTGGATGAAAAACTCGATGAGCTTGCACAGGAACTGGTGAAGGAAGAAAAAGACAATATGAGTATCCTTAGCAAAATCGGCGAGATCGAGGGGCTGATTCTGGATATTTTTACCTAATGAGGGGAAGAAGATATGCCAGGTTTACAAGATATTATCGGGCAGGAGCAGATCAAAGAGCATCTGCATAATGCCATAGAACAACAGAAAATATCGCATGCATACATCATTCAGGGAGAGCGCTCTTCCGGTAAGGAGTTCATTGCGAAGGCCTTTGCCCAGACGTTGCAATGCGAGAAGGGCGGCACAGAGCCATGCGGCGAGTGTCATGCATGTAAGCAGGCGCTTTCCGCCAATCATCCGGACATTATCCGCATCATGCACGAAAAGCCAAATGCGATCGGCATCGACGATATCCGTGAGCAGCTGACGACCAACGTGCAGATCAAGCCATACAGTGGCCCGTATAAGATCTATATCATCAATGAAGGTGAAAAAATGACACCGGCAGCACAGAATGCGCTCTTAAAAACATTGGAAGAGCCACCGGCGTATGCGGTCATTTTGCTCCTGGTAACGACCATTGATGCATTGCTCCCGACCATTCAGAGCCGTTGTGTCACACTGAACATGCGACCTGTAAAGGATGAACTGGTCAAAAAGTACCTGATGAGCGATGTGAAGCTGACGGACTATAAAGCTGACGTTTGCGTCGCTTTTGCGCGGGGAAATATTGGCAGGGCAAGACTTCTGGCGACAAGTGAAGATTTTGATAATATCTGCCACGAGGCGTTGACGCTGGTTCGTAATATTAAAAAGATGAGTCTGGCAGAGATGGTCATGGCAGTGAAAAAGCTGCATGATTATCAGATGGATACGGATGATTATCTGGATGTCCTGCTGATCTGGTATCGGGATGTATTGATGTTTAAGGCAACACATGACGTCAATCATCTGATCTTTAAGGACGAGATCTCCTCCATCCGGAAGCTCGCGGATAAGAGTACCTATGAGGGGATTGAAAATATTATTGATGCAATTCAAAAGGCAAAGCAGAGAATGCTTGCCAATGTAAAGTTTGAATTGGTGATGGAATTGTTGTTTACAACAATTCAGGAAAACTAGGCGGTTGATAGATGAAGAAAGTAATTGGTGTGACATTCAGAAGTGCAGGAAAAGTGTACTTCTTTGATCCTTTAGAGTTTGATATTAAGAAGGGAGACAGCGTGATCGTGGAGACCGCACGCGGCATTGAGTTTGGCCGTGTGACCAGCGGTGTCAAGGAAGTGGAAGACGATAAAGTCGTACAGCCGCTCAAGCCGGTGCTGCGTATCGCAACCGAAAAAGATATCGAACAGGAAAAATCAAATAAAGAAAAAGAACGGGAAGCATTCCGCGTGTGCAAAGAGAAGATCATCAAGCACAATCTGGAGATGAAACTGATCGATGCGGAATATACGTTTGATAATAATAAGATTCTGTTTTATTTTACGGCAGATGGTCGAATCGACTTCAGAGATCTGGTAAAGGATCTGGCGGGTGTCTTTAAGACCAGGATCGAACTGCGCCAGATCGGTGTACGTGACGAGACCAAGATCCTTGGCGGTCTGGGAATCTGCGGACGTGTACTGTGCTGCCACAGCTTTTTGTCCGATTTTGCGCCGGTTTCCATTAAGATGGCCAAGGAGCAGAATCTGTCGCTGAATCCGACCAAGATTTCAGGCGTGTGCGGACGACTGATGTGCTGCCTGAACAATGAAGAAGAAACCTATGAATATCTGAACCGTCAGATGCCGGGCATCGGAGATGAAGTAACGACGCAGGACGGCGAAACGGGTAAGGTTCAGAATATCAATATTCTCCGCCAGACCGTAAAGGTGATTTTCGAAGAAGGTGACGAGAAAGAACTGAAGGAATTCCCGGTGGCGGAGCTGACCTTTACCAAGCGGAAAAAAGGTAAGGGAAAAAACAATCAGAAGCAGGACAATGCGGATGAGAACAGCAAGGAATTAAAAGCATTGCTGGATGAAGAGCAGTCAGAAGCCGGCGAAGGACAGGAAGGCCAGGGGCGCAAGGATAGCAAGAACGGACAGCGTAACCGTGGAAACCGCCGGGGCGAACGCAGGAACGATGGCGAACGCAGAAACGACGGCGAGCGCAAGAATGATGGCGAGCGCAAGAATGATGGCGAGCGCAGAAATGACGGTGAACGCAGAAATGACGGCGAGCGCAAGAAATCGGAGCATCAGGGAGAACGTCAGGGTGCGCAGCATGGCGACCATCAGGGTGAGCATGCAGACGGCGAGCCAAGAAAGCGGAATCGACGCAGCCGTAACCGCAACAAGAAAAAGGAGCAGGGACAAGGTGGAGCTGAAACCGAATGAGCGAATCGATGACCTGCAACGCAACGGTTACCGGATCATTCAGGATCCCGACCGGTTTTGCTTTGGCATGGATGCTGTGCTGCTAAGTGGTTTTGCAGCGCAGGCAAAGGGTGATGCGCTTTTGGATCTGGGGACCGGTACGGGAATCATTCCGATCCTGATGGAGGCAAAAACGCAGATCGCGAAATTGACAGGGCTGGAAATTCAGGAAGAGAGTGCGGACATGGCAAGACGCAGTGTCGCGCTCAACGGCCTGGAGGAAAAAATAGAGATCGTAACGGGAGACATCAAAGAAGCTGACAGGTATTTTCGGGCGGCTTCTTTTGACGTTGTGACGTGTAATCCGCCGTATATGATCGGAGAGCACGGATTGACCAATCCGGAATCGGCCAAGGCGATCGCACGGCATGAAGTACTGTGTACCTTTGAGGATGTGACACGCGTGTCAGCGAAGCTCTTAAAGCCCGGTGGGCATTTTTATCTGGTGCACAGGCCGTTTCGTCTGGCAGAGATCATCGTGACCTTGCATGAAGCCAAACTGGAGCCAAAGCGAATGCAGCTGGTATATCCGTTTGTGGATAAAGAGCCGAACATGGTGCTGATCGAGGCGGTACGGGGCGGCAAATCCAGAATGCAGGTGGAAAAGCCCCTGGTGGTATACCGGGAGCCGGGCGT
>JAILPR010000265.1 GCA_024699355.1 Lachnospiraceae bacterium | reverse complement strand
TCAAAACTGCGATGGCGGTTTTGTAGAAAAGCAAAGATCAGTGCGATGCTGAAGGCCAGCACGACAGAGACCACATAAAATCCCATCTGGCCTTCGGTCGGCGAGATATACTCAAAATAGATTCCGTTTCCCAGATATAACACCAGAAAGATCAGAATCGGTAACAGTGCTTTTACATTTGCTTGCTTTTGTCCGTTTTCCATAGTTCCCCCGATTTCCCCCGAACGCACAAAGGCAGTAGGAACTTCGCCCTGCTGCCTTTGCCCGTTGTTTATTGTGCTCCGTCTCTGCAGTGTTCCCGCCGCAGATCCGTGACGATCTTCTTATTTTACGGTCACTTTGGTGATGTGCGGGTTCATACCTTCATACCAGTATAAGAAACCTTCCACATCAACGACCTGACCTGCTTCCAAAGAACCTACCAGGTTGTAGAACTCCTCATCACTGCCGTTTAAGTAATACTCCAGACAGAACTCATAGTTGTTGCCATCCTTGGATAAGGTCACATAGATATCATCGCCGGGCTCATCATTCTTATAAGCGATTGCTTCTACCGTCATATCTGTAAAGGATACCAGCTGGTTCTGCAGATCGATCAGTTCGTCTTTGCCAAGCAGATCTGTTGCATCCACAGCGGTAGCAACATAGTTACCGTCTTCGATTTCAAATGTTGCCTCTGCGATCTCTACTTCGCCGGACCACTCGGCCTTTACACCGCTAACCTTGATCTTGGTACCTGTGGTCAGTTTTTCATACTCATCTTCCGAGCAAGCCATCTCATAGATGAAATACGCGCCGTCCTGATCCTGGGTGTAAATGGTTGCCTTGTTGTCCCACCAGGACTGCTTTGCCTGAACATACGCTTCAATGACAACTTCTGCATCTAAATCTGCAGCAGCGTACTCTGCGTAGGTCATCACGCCTTCGGACTTTGCATTCCCGTCAGCCTTGCTGCCGCAAGCTGCCAGAGAAAGCGCCAAGCCCATTGTCAACATAAGTGCCAGTGCTTTTTTCATAATATGCCTCCTACTGTGTGTGCCCTTTTCGGCACGTGAACTGGAATAATCCTCAATCATTATACTAAAAACGTCCGTAATTACAATCGTCATTCCTTTCGTTTTTTGAGCCAATCCCGAATCGCAACTGCTGCGATCACGCACCAGGCACCCAAAAGCAGCACGATCAGTCCCACGGATTCGTTCGGAAGTTCTCCCAGTTCCTGCTCCTGTCCGGAGGCGCCAAGTCCGCTCTGATCCAGGTGATAGAGCGCCTGCACTTCTTCATACAGATCCCGGATGAAGGCTTCATCCACGGTTTTATTGCGACGCACCGCTTTGGTGACATTCTCGATGAGCTGTCCCGCCGCATCACGAAGCGATGCCGATCCGTTAAAGACCGGTGTCACAAACGTATCCGCGGTGTGCTCCATCAGCAGTTTTACCGCATCGATCTTGACCCGGTAGTGCGCATCTCCATCGCTCCCGGCCAAAGAAAGATACTCCTGATATTCATCCGTTTCCCGTGCCTTGCTCGTCACCGGCACGTATCCTTCCGTCTCCGAATAGGCGATCTGGATCTCATCGGTCAGCAGATATTGGACAAATAACCATGAAGCCAGAACCTCCTGCGGATCGGATTTGCGAAAGATGCAGACCGACGGCCCCTGCGAGATCATCTTCGGATCTGCCGGATCATACTGCGGCACCGTCATGACCGCGGTTTCAAAGTCCACGATCTTTTCTTCCGCGATATCCACGAGCGGCGCATCGCTCCCCATCCAGGTGGAACCGGCCGTGGAATCCACGGCAAAAATGCACTGCCCGGCATTTAAAAAGTTCGCCGGATAGCCGGAGATCTTAAAGGTCGAAAAAGCGCCGCTTTTCGCATGCTCCGCAACGCTCGTAAGTACTCCCGTCGTCTCCTCCTGAAACAGAGATACGGTGCCATCCGCTTCCGAATACGGTGCATTCAGCTGTGCAAGACTCTGGATCATCATATTGTCCGTGGACTTATAGATGAACGGGATCATGACCTGCTGCCCGTTGATCTGAAAGGTCCCGTCCGGATTTTTTGCCATCGCCTTCTCAGACACTTCCCAGACAAAGTCCCAGGTCAACGTCTCGGGAAGCGTATACCCCAGAGCCTCGACATAGGTTTTGTTCACGTAACAGGCTTCCGAGGATCTCATAAACGGCAATGCATAATAGTGCTCGCCGATCTTTCCTTCTTCCAGATATTCCGGAATGATCTGCGCCGTTGTCGGCGCATCGTATCGCAGTGCCGCCCCGCCCAGACCGTAATCGGCATCTTCCATCAGTTCATCGAGCGGCATAACCGTTCCGCTGCCGGTCAGATACGTTGCGATATGATCCGGATAGGTGATGCAGACATTCGGCGTCGTCCCCGTGGAAATGTTGGTGATGACATCGTTATAGATTTTTCCGTAGTCGTTATACAGACGCATTGTGACGGTCACATTGGGATAAAGCGCTTCAAATCCCTCGATCGCCCGATCATAGATCTCCCGCTGCGTCTTATTGGTATCATTCTTTGCCCAAAAGGTCAGCTCGATCTGCCGGCTCTCATCAAACTGCGCCGGCATCGTAAAGGTATCTTCAAACTGCCGTCCGTGGCACCCTGTCAGCAGGCTTATCGCCATGAGCAGACCAAGTACCGCTCCTGTTCTTCTTTTCATTTGCTGCTCCTTCTTAGCCTTTGGTTCCGCCTCTGGCAACGCCTGCCATGATCTTATGACGGAAGATCAAAAACAGCACCACCAGCGGAATGGAAATGACGACAACCGCAGCCATCATGGCCGGCACATTTTCACGGCCGAATCCGTTCTCGCGGATCTCCTGGATTCCGTTGGAGACAAGGAAATAATCCTGATCATCGGTGATCAGACGCGGCCATACGTAGGCGTTCCAGCACTCGATCACCTTCAGGATTGTGATCGTCACGATCGTCGGTCTGGCGATCGGAAGCATGACCTTCCGGAGATATCTCAGATCCGATGTGCCATCCACCTTTGCCGCCTTGTAGAGATTGTCCGGGATCTGTTCAAACGTCTCTTTGAGCAGATAAATATAGAAGACCGACGTCACCGACGGCAGGATCAGCCCGGTGAAGGTATTGCGCAGATCCAGGTTGGTGATCGTCACATAATTGGTGATGATCACAAGCTCGTTCGGGATCATCATCAGGGAAAGAAACAGCGCAAATACCACGTTCTTTCCACGAAATTCCAGTCTCGAAAACGCGAATGCCGCAAGCACCACAACGATCATCATGATAGCGGTCGTGATCACGGTAAAGACAAAGGTGTTGAAAAAATACCGCGCCAGCGGGACCGAGGTAAAGGCCGTCACATAATTCTCCAGCGTCGGATGAAGCGTGATAAAGGCCGGCACGTACTCCGCATTATAGGCGCCGTACCCCTTTAAGGACGTTAAGATCATCCAGTAAAACGGAAACAGCACAATGATCGCCCAAAGCCCGAGCAATCCGTAGATCAGGTAAGTTGCTTTGCTTCTTTTCATTGATAAAATACCGTCTTTCTGCTCACCATCAGGTTGATGACGGTGATCGTAAATACAATCGCAAACAGGATCAGCGCCGCGGCCGATGCATAGGACGGATAGCCGCCGCTGTTGCCATAGAGCATGTCATAGACATAGCCGACGATCGTATTCATCCCGGCTGCATTTAAATCGGTACCAAAGAGCGCCACTTCATCGCTGTAGGCTTTGAAAGCGCCGATAAAACCTGTGATCACCAGATAAAAGATCATGGGCGAGATCATCGGCAGCGTGATTTTCGTAAAGACGCGCCACTTCGGCGTCGCATCCACTTTGGCCGCCTTGTAATACATCGGATTGACCGAAGATAGCGCGCTGGTCAGGATCAGGATCTTAAACGGCATGACGATCCAGATGGTATAGAGACACATCGCGAACATCTTCGCCCAGTACGGTCCGTCGATAAAGTCCACCGAAGGCCCGCCAAAGAGCTGGATTAGCAGAGAGATCAGCCCATCCGAATACGCGGTCTTTTTAAACAGGATCATAAACACCAGGCCCACTGCCAGCGTATTGGTCACATACGGCAGGAAATACACCGTCTGAAAAAAGTCCCGCAGCACACGAATGGAACTGAGTCCAAGCGAGATCAGCAGCGCGATCCCCGTGGAGAGCGGAACGGTGATGATGACAATGATAACTGTATTTTTCAGTGCCTGGATAAAAAACGGATCATGCAGCACGTAGGCATAGTTATAGCCTCCTACGCCAAAAAAGCTCTGCGATGCGAAATTGTATCCCTCTTCCAGGGAATACACGAACACATCCACGAGCGGATAGACCATAAACACACCCAGAAACGCCACGGCCGGAAGCAGACACAGCCATGCGGTCAGATTTTTTTTCATAGCGGTATCCTCTCCTGCGTCTTCGC
>JAILPR010000261.1 GCA_024699355.1 Lachnospiraceae bacterium | reverse complement strand
GTCAGCTCACCGCCGTTTTTGTGGCCGTGTTATTTTGGCACGGATGTACCGGCCAGAGAGCAGCTGATCGCTTACAACAGATCCGTGGAAGAGATCCGTAAGATCATCGGGGCGGACAGCCTCGGCTATCTGAAGATCGAGCGGCTCAAAGAAATGGTCGGTGGCCTTGGCATCTGTGAAGGCTGCTTTACCGGAAAGTATCCGATGGATCCGCCGACGGAAGATATCCGCGGCGAGTTTGACGCCTGAAAAACCATGGCAGGATATGGTAAGATCTAAGTTGGGAACAATCATAGTTTACAAACGGAGGTAATCATGGAAACAAATCGTTACATCAGTCCGCTGTCCGAGCGGTATGCCAGCAAGGAAATGCAGTTCATCTTTTCCGAGGATATGAAGTTTCGTACCTGGAGAAGACTCTGGATCGCACTTGCAGAGACCGAAAAAGAACTGGGCCTGGACATTACACAGGAACAGATCGATGAAATGAAGGCACATGCGGAAGAGATCAACTATGACGTTGCACGCGAGCGTGAGCGCATCGTGCGCCATGATGTAATGAGCCATGTATATGCATTTGGTCAGCAGTGCCCGAAAGCAAAGGGCATCATCCATCTGGGTGCGACCAGCTGTTATGTCGGGGACAATACCGATATCATCGTCATGACGGAAGCACTGAAGCTGGTCAAGAAAAAGCTGGTGAACGTGATCGCGGAACTGGCCAAATTTGCTGAGGAATATAAGGATCAGCCGACGCTGGCATTTACGCATTTCCAGCCGGCACAGCCGACGACCGTCGGTAAGAGAGCAACCCTTTGGACACAGGAGTTCTGCCTGGATCTGGAGGAGCTTGATTTTGTCCTGGATCATATGAAACTGTTGGGATCCAAAGGAACCACAGGCACCCAGGCATCCTTCCTGGAGCTGTTTAACGGAGATCAGGAGACCTGCGATAAGATCGATCCGATGATCGCAAAGAAGATGGGCTTTGAAGCCTGCTTCCCGGTATCCGGTCAGACCTATTCCCGTAAGATCGATACCCGTGTTGCCAATGTACTGGCAGGGATCGCTGCATCCGCACATAAGATGAGCAACGATATCCGTCTGCTGCAGCACCTCAAAGAAGTGGAAGAGCCGTTTGAAAAGACACAGATCGGATCCTCCGCAATGGCGTATAAGAGAAATCCGATGCGCAGTGAGCGTATCGCTTCCTTATCCCGGTATGTGATGATCGATGCGCTCAATCCGGCCATCACATCCGCGACACAGTGGTTTGAGAGAACTCTGGATGACTCTGCCAACAAGAGACTGTCCATTCCGGAAGGCTTTCTGGCAATCGACGGTGTCCTGGATCTGTGCCTGAACGTCGTAGACGGTCTGGTAGTTTATCCGAAGGTCATCGAGAAGCGCCTTATGAGCGAGCTGCCGTTTATGGCAACCGAGAATATCATGATGGATGCCGTTAAAGCAGGCGGCGATCGCCAGGAACTGCATGAGAAGATCCGTGTCCTGTCCATGGAAGCCGGTAAAACGGTCAAAGTCGAAGGTAAGGACAATGATCTGCTCGAGCGTATCGCCAATGATCCGAGCTTTAACTTAAGCCTGGATGAACTGAAGGCATGCATGGATCCGAAGCGTTATGTGGGCCGTGCTCCTTATCAGGTAGAGCAGTTCCTGAAGAATGTGATCGCACCGATCCTGGAAGAAAACAAAGCACTTCTGGGTGTCGAAGTAGAGATCAATGTCTGATCGGAAGATATGATCGTACTGCATGATATAATATAAACTTATAGCAAGCATAAAATATATTGATTTGAGTTATATTTTGATCTTTGTTATACTGAATCCGGAATCTGCCATGGGGCGATTCCGGATTTTTGTTGTAAGGAGAGGATAAGTCATGGTCAAAGCAGTTGTTGGAGCTAACTGGGGTGATGAGGGAAAAGGAAAGATCACCGATATGATGGCAGAAAATGCCGATATCATCGTTCGTTTTCAGGGCGGTGCCAATGCAGGTCATACGATCGTTAATCAGTATGGCAAATTTGCATTGCATACCTTGCCGTCCGGTGTATTTTACGATCACACCACAAGCATTATCGGTAACGGTGTTGCATTAAACATTCCGGTATTATTCAAAGAGATTCAGTCGATCGTGGATCGCAATGTACCGATGCCGAAGATCCTGGTATCCGACAGAGCACAGATCGTGATGCCTTATCATATTTTATTTGACCAGTACGAAGAAGAGCGTCTCGGAAAAGCGTCGTTCGGTTCGACCAAGTCCGGGATTGCACCGTTCTATTCGGACAAGTATGCAAAGATCGGTTTCCAGGTCAACGAACTGTTTGACGATGAGCTGCTCAAGACCAAACTGGCCAAAGTCTGTGAAATGAAAAATGTGCTCTTAGAGCACTTATATCACAAGCCGTTACTGGATCCGGCTGAACTGCTGACGACCATGCATGAGTACAGAGATATGGTGGCACCGTATGTTTGCGATGTTTCCCTGTTTCTGAATAAAGCGTTAAAAGACGGAAAGACCGTGCTGCTCGAAGGCCAGCTCGGTACCTTAAAGGATCCGGATCACGGTATTTATCCGATGGTTACTTCTTCCTCCACACTTGCTGCGTACGGTGCGATCGGTGCAGGTCTTCCGCCGTATGAGATCAAGCAGGTGGTGACGGTTTGCAAGGCATATTCTTCCGCAGTCGGTGCAGGCGCCTTTGTTTCCGAGATCTTTGGGGAGGAAGCGGATGAGCTGAGAAGACGCGGTGGTGACGGCGGTGAATACGGCGCGACCACAGGTCGTCCGAGACGTATGGGATGGTTTGACTGCGTCGCATCCAAGTATGGTTGCAGAATGCAGGGCACCACAGATGTTGCCTTCACTGTTTTGGATGTTCTGGGATATCTGGATGAGATCCCGGTTTGCGTGGCTTATGATATCGATGGAGAGCAGACGACGGACTTCCCGGTGACCAGACTCTTAGAGAAGAGCAAACCGGTGCTGAAGACTCTGCCGGGCTGGAAGTGCGATATCAGAGGCATTAAGAAATACGAAGATCTGCCGGAGAACTGCCGCAAGTACATCGAATTCATTGAAGAACAGATTGGTTACCCGATCACTATGGTCAGCAACGGCCCGAGCCGTGATGACATCATATATCGTGAAAGTAAATTTGCATGATTTCAAATTTGGAATACTATAAAGTCTTTTATACAGTAGCCAAAGAAGGAAGCCTCACGAAGGCTGCGAGAGAATTACACATCTCGCAGCCGGCCGTGTCGCAGGCATTAAAGCAACTCGAGACCCAGCTGGATACGGTGCTCTTTGTCAGAGCATCGAGAGGAGTACACCTCACACCGGAGGGCGAGTTGCTTTCTTCATATGTCCAGTCCGGCTTAGAACAGCTCCTGCACGGAGAAGCGGAACTGATGCGGCGAAAGAACATGGAGGTCGGCGAGGTCCGGATCGGTGCCAGCGACATGACCCTGGAGTTCTTTTTACTGCCGTATCTGGAGCGGTTTCATGAGCATCATCCGGAGATTAAGGTCCTGGTCACCAACGGGCCGACCCCGGAAACCCTGCAGTATTTAACTGCCGGCAAGATCGACTTCGGTCTGGTCAGTTCGCCGGATGTGGACGATCCGCATATCCGGGCGATCCCGGTGCGTGAAGTGGAAGATGTCTTTGTGTGCGGTCGCCGGTTCTTACCTTATAAGAATAAGACCCTGGATTTAAAAGAACTGGAGCATCTGCCGATCATTTCTTTGGAACAAAATACGAGCAGCCGCAGGTATATGGATCAGTTCCTGTCGGAAAACGGCGTCACCATCCAGCCGGAATTTGAACTGGCAGGCAGCAACATGATCGTACAGTTTGCGGAGCGAAATCTCGGCGTGGGATGTGTGGCACGGGATTTTGCGGAGCAGCAGTTAAAGGAAGGCACACTTTTTGCGCTGCGCTTTAACCAGTTGATCCCCAAGCGACACTTTAGCCTGGTATCGCTGAAAAACACGGCGCTTTCTGTTGCCGCACAAAATCTGGTAGACTTAATCCTGGAAACCCGATAAAATAAGCATGCGCATCGCCAAAGCACAAGGCAGATGCGGGCAGCATACGCATCTGCAGACAGGCGGATGTATCGTGGGAGAGAACAATGAAGCAGAAGCAAAAACCGACAATCAAACAGATCGTTGCCATGGGTGCCATCGTGATCCTGGTCGCGATGTATCTGATCACACTGATCCTGGCGATCACAGACTCTTCGGCGAGCGGAAGATGGTTTCAGTTCTCGCTCCTGTTGACGATCGCAGTGCCGATCCTGGCCTGGATCTTCATCTATATTTACGGTGTGTATGCGAAAAAGCATACGATCGCAGACCTCGATATTTTGCAGAACGCGGATTTGGAAGAGCAGGAGACACCGGAGCAGGAAGAAAAATCCGGCAGCGAATCATAAATAGTATCAAGGTTTTTGAAAAAAATATCAAAAATGGCTTGAATTTTATTTCAAAGTGGTGTACTTTAGTAGTAACTAAAGATATTGGGCAAAACTATCGAAAGGTAGCGACGCAAAGCTAGAGGGCCTAACGTGCAATGCACAAGGCAGCCAGTTGCATGAATAACAATGACAGCTGGGCTTGGATTAAGGATGATCTGAACTCGGCTTTTTGATTACGGGGGAAAGGAGGTTATACGACATGAAGAGAAAAGTACTTGCACTTGTATTGGCAGTGACATGTGCGATGAGTTTGACAGCATGCGGTAAGGCAGCAGGAGAGTTACCATCGGATGCAGCGAGCAGATCGATCGAAGATGCGGACACTTCTGTTGTATACTTCGATGAAGAAGCGGTAGCACTTGCCGGGGAGCTGGCAGGTAGTAATGAAGCATTACTTGCGGCAGCACAGGAAGCGGTAACGGAAGTAAATGAGATCCGTTCCGAGAGCGGCCTGGGCGAGCTTGAGTGGAACGGCCAGTTAGCAGATGCTGCATATGTTAGAGCACAGGAAATTGTTGGTACATTCTCACACACCAGACCGGACGGATCCGAGTGGTGGACGGTAGACAGTACCGTAATGTATGGTGAGAACCTGGCGAAGAATTATAATACATCTTCAGCGGTTGTAGATGCATGGATGGCATCTCCGACACATCAGGCCAACATCATGAAAGCCGATTATGAGACCATCGGTATCGCGGTATATCAGACCGAGGCCGGTAATTGGTATTGGGCTCAGGAATTTGGTTATTAAGTACAAAGATAAATCTCCCGAAAGGCTGTAGCGAAGGCTACAGCCTTTTTACGTGGAGGCACAGCGGATCCCGGCGGATATGCAGCCGGGATCCCATGCACGGGCATGTCGCCGGGGGCATCTGCCTGCCTGCGGGGAGTTGCGCAGGGCACGGTTTTGTGATATATTTTGGGTTACGGTAAGCGCATTGCGCTGAGAACAAAAGATAAGGTGGAAAAACAATGGCATTATTAAAGCAGTGGAGAGATAAAGCATATTCAGAGACCGCAAATAAGGGAGATCTGCAGAGATTATGGCAGAATTATTTTCTGCAGGAAAAAGAGATTTACGCACAGCTTCTTGCAAATCCGGATGACGTTGTCAAGGGTACGGTAAAAGAGCTGGCTGAGAAGTATAACGTTGCGCTGGAGATCATGGTCGGTTTCTTAGATGGTATCAACGACAGTTTAAAAACGCCGAATCCGATTGAAGAGATGGAAGAGGATACCGAAGTTCAACTTGGGTTTGATAAAGAACTGCTGTATAAGAACATGGTAGCGGCTGAAGCTGACTGGCTTTACAAGCTTCCGGAATGGAATGCGATCTTCGACGAAGAGAAGCAGAAAGAGCTCTACAAAGAGCAGAAATCTTCGACCACCGTTCACAAAGGACCGAAGGTTTATCCGAACGATCCGTGTCCGTGCGGTAGCGGTAAGAAATATAAGAAGTGCTGCGGTAGAAAGTAATATCGAGTTGCATAAGGCGGGAATCACAAGAACGTGGTTTCCGCTTTTTTAGAGACAGCACAGAGATGGGGGATAGTATGGAAGACACATCCAAAGAGACG
>JAILPR010000238.1 GCA_024699355.1 Lachnospiraceae bacterium | reverse complement strand
TCGTTGTCCTCGCAGAGGAGCAGATTATATCCGGCAAAGTCATAGTTCATGATCTCTTCCCCGGAAATCTTACGGATCTCCGGCGCTTCTCCGACCTCTTCCTGCTTCACATACGGCAGACGCAGTGTGACGATAAAGGTCGTTCCGTGCGGCAGCTCCGGATGCTCCGGATTATACGGTGTACTTTCCGCGATGATCGTACCATCCATCATGGTAACGAGCTGGTGCACGATCGACAGTCCCAATCCCGTACCGATCATACCGCTGGTACGCTTGGCTTCTTCCTGCGTGAATGGATCAAACATTGTCTTCATGAATTCTCTGCTCATACCGATACCGGTATCCCGCACATAGACCTTCTGCACGATCGACTCGCCGTCATCTTTCCCCCATTCAACTTTCAGTTCGACACTGCCCCCCTGTTTGGTAAACTTGGTCGCATTCGACAGAAGGTTCATAAAGATCTGATTATAGCGCAATCTGTCGACGATCAGGACACGATTTTCCTTCGGATCCATCTTGCAGATGAACTCAATACCGGCACTCTCGCAGTTCGGCCGGATGACCGCATCCAGATAGCGGATGAATTCCTCTCCCGAATACGGTTCCGGATGTAGGATCATATGCCCGCTCTCGATCTTGGACATATCCAGAACATCATTGATGAGGCTGAGCAGATACTGTCCGGAATACTCGATCTTCTTTAGATATTCTCTGACCTGCGCGGTCTTGCGCTCGTTTTTGGCAAGCTCCGTCATTCCCAGGATGCCATTCATTGGCGTACGGATATCGTGGCTCATCCGTGCAAAGAAATCCGACTTGACACGATTTGCCTGCTCCGCCGCTTCCAATGCAGCCGCCAGGTTCCGCTTCTGCTGCTCTTCCATCTCATAGATCTCGGTCACATCATGGATCATGACAAAGATCTTTTCATTATCGCGATCGATATTGGTAAAGCGGATCAGCTTGCGCTCGATCCGGCCTTTTTCGGATGCTTTCAGGGAGACATAGACACTAAAGTCATCTTTCTCTTCCAGATTCTTTAAGATCACATCCCAGGTTAGCGCAGAAATCGTCTTCTCCGATGCCTCATCTGCCGCCATCTTCATCAGGCGCATGTGGAAATCATGTGAGAAGTGTTCCTTCTGCTCCGCAGAGCTCGCCAGGGTCCGATCGTCGATGTATTCGACGTATTCCTGCGTCACGACGTCGATGAAGTAGAGCGCATCGTAGTCGTACTTCGTGATCTCCTGGATGATCTGCTCTTTGCGTCGCTTGTTGTTGATATTCAGTTCATAGAGGATCGCCTCGATGTCCTTGGTCTCCGGATTCTGGATCAGTTCGACGCTCGTGACCATCCAGTCATTCTTCCGGTTCTCAAGCTGCAAATGGTGCTCATAGCTCTTTCGGCGATCACCGTCTTCATAGACCTTGATCAGGTGTTTGCGGTCAAAAATATCCGTAAACGCCGCACGCTCCATCGGATCCATGATCAGCTGCGCGATATGTTTGATAAAGCCCTCCGACGTCATGTCACCATCCAAGGTAAAACGCATGATCTCCGCGGAGTTACTGTGTCCGGTCTCGCACGTATTCCGCGTCAGGTTTAGACGGAAGCTCGTAACCGCATTCGGGTTTAAGCCCAGCAGCGAATCCAGATGGCTCTGGTACTTGGCCTCGGCCTTTTTCTGCTCATTGATGCTGGTAAACATGCAGATGACCTTGCTCCGTCTGCCGTCTTCATCGACGACGGAGACCATCTTTAAGCGCACCCACTCATAGATGCGTGAGCCGTAATAGGCCCGTTCGCGCAGATCGATCGTGACATTTTCCTTGCCGGCATCGACTTCTTCGAATGCCCTGCAAAACGCCGTCGCATCCTGCGGATTGACGATATCCCGCTCGATAAAGCTCTGCGGGAATTCTTCCAGATAGCGCGGGAGCTGCCAGCGCTCTCGCCCGTTGCCAAAGATCGCCATGTGCTCGAACGGATAGTACTCCATATAAGTCATGTTCGCATTTTCGATGGCGATCTCCATCGATGCACGCGCATCTTCGACGAGCTGTTTACTGCGCTCGATCTCATCGGTATCTGCATAGGTACAGTACATGATGATGCCGCCCGCATTACGCTCATAGACCTGACCGGTGACACCGATCCACTTATAAGTCAGCTGCCCCGGCTGCAGGAATCGTAACTCGATGGAGAAGAAATTCTCTCCGTTATCCAGTGCGACGAGGACCCCGTCCACACTCTGCCTGTCCGCCTCATACAGCGCCAGTAAAATATCTTCATCCGTGCCGTAGCTCTTGATCCATTCTTCTCTGGTCGTCCCCATGACGGAGAAGAAACCGTCGTTGACAAAGATCTGCTTCTCCTTGGCATCGTGCACGTTATAGATCGTGATACCGGTCGGGATCGAATTGATCAGGCGGGTGCTTTCTTCCTCCTGACGGCGAATGATCTCCAGGAGCCGCTGCCGTCTGATATTCTGGTACGTCAAGATCGCGATGATCCCGACAGAGATCAGCGCGACGACCACGATCAGCGTGATCAGCCGCCTGTTTTGATCAAAGTAGGACTCCTCATAATTGATGAAGGTAGACCCGTCCGGCAGATCTGCCTTCGCGACCTGGAAGCGTTTCATGACCAGTCCGTTAAAGACATAGGCGCCTTCCATCATCTCTACCGGCATCTCTTCCACGGTCTTGCCCTGCAAGAGTTCCAGCGCCATCTCACCGGCGCGCCTGCCCATCTCGGTAAAGTTGATGATGCAGCCGCCCATCAGGCCGTACTCTAAGCCGCTCTCATTGGCACGATAAACCGGCACCACGCTCTTGGCGGTGACGATACTTGCACCCTGCGCCACCGAATAGTGATTTCCTTCGATATCCTCTTCCATCATCAGATAGAGCAGGACCGTATCATCGTTAAATTCCGCCAGCGTATTTTCCAATTCATCCACCGTCATCTCCGATGGATTGACCCGCCCAAAGGTCAGGTCCGGATATTCATCTCGGATCGCCTCGAACTGCCCATAGCTCCCCTGTCCGGTCTGACTGTCATCCGAGATGGCGATCACTTTGGAAGCATACGGTTGCAGTGATAGGGCGACATCAATGGTCTCTTTTAATGGGAACTTTTCCAGGATACCGGTCGAATTCGGCAGTTCCTCTTTGGCACGTTCTGCCAGCGCCAGGCTGTTGATCCCCTCATAGACGATCGGCATCTCTTCGAAAAACACCGTATGATACTTTAAGGCAAACTCCAGGGCAGCGTCATCGCCCAGAATGACCAGATCATAGGTATTCTTATCCCGGATCTTCTCCTGCAGTCGTGAGATCAGCTGCACTTCTGCCTTAAACGGATCCAGGTCCTTGGCATCCATAAACAGATAGTCGATCTTGGCTTCCTCGCCAAGACTTGCTCTCAGGCCGTCGATCTGCTTCGGTACCGAATCCCAGTCCAGTGCGTAGGAAGAGATAAACAGGACACGTGCCTGGTGCAGGAGCTTTTCTGCCAGTTCCTCCGGATCGGTCACGATGGCGCTGCTGTCGGATGGCTCCTCATCCAAAGGAACATTTGTTAATGGCTTGATCGCCGCCCCCGCAAGCTTTGCTTCCGCAAAGGCGGAAACTTCGCCGCCTTGATTCAGCAACAGCAAAATTGTCAAAAAAGAAAGCAAAAGGGCAAGACAAAGGGCAGCAAGCGCCACGATCACTGACCGTCGCGCTCCTCTGCCCTCTTTGTTCTGCCCTACATCCATCTTACTCATCGGTGCGTTCTACCCCTCAATAGAAATATCCCGTTGTTGTCATTCTATTATTATATTCTTTTTGTGCCCTAAAAGTCTATAAAATTGCGCCAATTGGATAAATTCCGAAAGATACATGTGCCGCAGGATGCTCGCTACAAACACAAAAGCGCGCAGGACCCCGCCCGGGATCCTGCGCGCTTTTGTCTCTATTAGCCGACGTTTGCTTTCGCCGCTGCTTTTTCCTTGTAGTGATGCGCATCTTCGAGCATCATATCTTTGACCTTCATCAGTCGCACCTGAGAGCTTCGCTCATTCTCATCCAGTTTCATGGAGATGAATTTGATCTTCTCCTCCATATCCGGGATCATGACATGCTCTAAGGCATTGACACGACGACGC
>JAILPR010000210.1 GCA_024699355.1 Lachnospiraceae bacterium | reverse complement strand
GTATCCGGGCTCTCCACGCAATATACGAGCGGTCCTCTCATCACAGCGACCTGATTGATATCTTCCTCGACCATCGGATTGGCTGCCATACAAACTGCCGGCATATCCAATGTCAGGCAAAAACTGCTCTCTTCCACCGGAAGTTCAACCGCCACATAGCTTCCGGCATCTGCCAGGTTGATCGGACGTACCGTGCCATCCGGACGCAGGATCCTGCCACTCTCGCACCATGCCGGAATCCTCAGATACAGCTTACCCGGATTTTGAACACCTTGCACGCAAAATTTGATCACACCGTCATACGGATAATCGGTCTGCTGGGAGATATGAACCGCATGTCCCGCAGCATCGTGCACTGTGGCGCTGTTTGCCCCGTAAAGACCGGCATAGAGATTACCCTCCGCATCGCAGCTATAGGCGTATTCCGCACTTTGCGAAAGCATTCTGGCGATGTTCGGCGGACAGCAATAACTCGTGATATATTCGGTTCTGGTCAGCGGCCAGATCAGTTCAAAATCCAATCCCTTGGTGCGGCGCAGCATATTCTCGTAAAAGAACTTCTTACCATCCAGAGAAATCGATGCCATATTCACATTCAGGAAGGCACGCTCGATCATATCGAAGTATTCGGCCTTCGGGTCCATTTGGAACATCCGGTACGCCCACATCACGAGGCCGACCGATGCGCAGGTCTCATTATAGGCCGTGTAATTGGGCAACTGATATTCGTAGCCATAGGCCTGATGTACCAGCTGATGATCAAAAAAGTATCCATAGGGTGATGCGCCGTTATAAAGTGCGCCGCACCCGCCTGTGATGTAGATCTTCTTCGTGACCAGGCTGTGCCATACACTTTCCAGCACTTCACGATATTCGGCATCCCCGTTTTCCAGATACAGATCTGCCAGACCGGCATAGAGATAGTTGGCTCTGACCGCATGACCGATGATCTTGCGATGTTTCTTAAGCGGAAGCTTATCCTGATTATCATCCAGCCCTTCTTTTACCGAATCGCGCAGACGGATCGCCTGCGCCGCCAGATCCAGATACTTCTGCTCTCCGGTCGTCCGGTACAGCTCGATCAGTCCCATATAATGCGATGGACAAACCGCTGTCCGCACCTCTCCCGTGCGCTCGGATTCATCATAGAGATCCTGCAGATAGGACGCTGCCTTGATCGCGATCCTGAGAAAATTGTCCCTGCCGGTGATGCGCTTATGCAGACACGCCGACGTAAACAGATGCCCCATGTTATAGACTTCAAAATCATTGATGTCACCGCCTCTGCGGGCCGTGCCATCCTGTTCACCGATGATCTGCTTGGTAGAGAGATATCCATCCGGCTGCTGCGCCTTGCCGATCAGCTCGATATAGGATTCGATGTCCTCCTGCAGTGCGGTATCATTCATGGTATACGCTGTATATACCGCCGCTTCCAGCCATTTGTAAAAATCGCCGTCGCCAAAGACCGTACCGTCAAAACTGCCCTGCGCCTGCCCCGCACAGATCTTAAAGTTTTCAACGATATGGCTGATCGATGCGGAATCAAACATCCGCCGCAACTGCGGCACCGTGGACGTCATACAGGTCTCGGTACGCTCTTTCATCAGGCCGCTCTCCCATGTCGCATCGCCAAACGGGAGGGGGTGTACTTTTGCATAGGTAGATCCGGTTGTATCAGTCAGCATCGTGTTCTCCTTTGTATGCTTCTAATTCCTGTTCCATATTGATCACCAGGATATTCCAGTTGATAAAGCCGCCGTTCATCACGGGCTTGCCGGTAAACGGGTCGTAATATTCGTGAAGGCTTCCGCTCTCTTCCAGGTCCCTGGTCAGGAGCGAAGCACTCATCTCATACATCTTCGTTGCCTCCTCCACAAAGCCGTAATTGAGCATGCCACGGAAGACACAGTAATTGGCAACCAGCCAGATCGGTCCCAGCCAGTTCGACGGATTGTTGGTTGCTTCTAAATTAAACATCTTTTCATTCTTCGCCAGTGTCGGGATGCCATAGTTACTGCCAAAAGCCGCTTCATCGTGAAGATGCTGACGCATGGCCTCCGCTTCCTGCTTTGTCGCAAAGCCCTCGCACAACGGCAAAAATCCGGACCAGACCTGGATGCGGATCGGAAGCGACTTCCAGAATACCCCCAGCCCCTGATGGAACCAGTCATAGTTCCGCGTCTCCACATCGACATCGACCGAGTAAAAGAACTGATCTCTCTGATCAAAGCACTCTTCATGGATCGCCCGGATC
>JAILPR010000187.1 GCA_024699355.1 Lachnospiraceae bacterium | reverse complement strand
CTGGTCGGCGGAGATCCGGGCATCGGCAAGTCAACGCTCCTGCTGCAGGTATGTAAGCATTTGAGCGATGCGCATCATTCGGTGCTGTATGTTTCCGGAGAAGAGTCGCTTCATCAGATCAAGCTTCGGGCAGATCGCCTGAAGGTGCAGGGAGAGGACTTATCCCTTCTGTGCGAAACGAATCTGGAGACCATTGAGTCAGCGGTGGAGCAGATGAAACCGGAAGTGGTGATCATCGATTCCATTCAGACGATGTTTCATGAAGAAGTCTCTGCGGCACCGGGATCGGTATCGCAGGTGCGTGAGGCGACCGGCAGGCTTTTGCAGCTTGCCAAAGGGAACAATATTGCCGTATTTATCGTCGGCCATGTGACGAAAGAAGGAACCGTTGCGGGTCCGAGAGTCTTAGAGCATATGGTGGATACGGTGCTTTATTTTGAAGGTGATCGCTTTGCCTCGTACAGGATCCTGCGCAGCGT
The DNA here is from genome assembly GCA_024699355.1 of Lachnospiraceae bacterium. Taxonomy (GTDB): domain Bacteria; phylum Bacillota; class Clostridia; order Lachnospirales; family Lachnospiraceae; genus SIG336. The sequence continues at coordinate 1,541 of JAILPR010000187.1, read as the reverse complement.
GAAGAACCGCTTTGGATCGACCAATGAGATCGGTGTGTTTGAGATGCGTCAGGAAGGACTTTGTGAGGTGGAGAATCCTTCGGAATTTATGTTAAACGGCAGAGCAGAACAGTCCAGCGGAAGTATCGTGGCCTGCTCCATGGAAGGGACCAGACCGATCCTGACAGAGATCCAGGCTCTGGTGACCAGGACCAACTTTGGTTTTCCGAAGCGATCTGCCATCGGAACGGATTACAACCGTGTCAATCTCCTGATGGCGGTCCTTGAGAAACGAGTCGGTCTGCAGATCGGAGACTGTGATGCTTATGTCAACCTCGCTGGCGGTCTTCGGATCCAGGAACCTGCGATGGATCTGGGCATTGTGCTGGCCATCGTCTCGAGCTTTAAGAACAGTGTGGTTGGTGAGAAGATCACAGTGTTTGGCGAAGTGGGACTCTCCGGTGAAGTCAGAGCCGTCAGCCTTGCGCAGCAGAGAGTGGCGGAAGCGGCAAAGCTTGGCTTTACCACCGTTATTTTACCGAAAAGCAATGCAGTGAAACTGGATGCACCTAAGGGGGTTACACTCATCGGCGTCGCCAATGTCAGAGAAGCGATGGACGCCATTGCATAAAAAACATGTTGGGGGTTATCTAATGAATCCGTGATGCCGATATAGATAGTGAGATCTATTGTGAACGGATTCATGGGAAATGCAAGGAGGCAACACTATGGGTATTTCAATCAATACAGCTGTCAATGCATATCAGACAGCCGGCGCGCAGAGCGTGAAAAAACCGGAGGGGCGTAAAGCACCGGAAGATAGCGCAAAGAAGAACGCACCGGAAAGTGCGGCAACGGTAGAAATCTCATCTGCCGGAAAAGAAGCCTTAAGTGATGGCAAGGTAACCGAAAAGACCTCGACATCTGAAAAGGTAGCGACAATGACATCCAATGCAAAGAAGATGTCGGAAGAAGACAGAGCAGCACTGATCGATCAGTTAAAGGCAGATCAGGAGTCTTATCAGAGCAAGCTGATCTCGCTGGTGCAGGATCTGTTTACCAAACAGGCAGGCGGTAATACCGCTTCCGCGGATATGTGGAAATTCCTGGCATCCGGGAACTTCACGGTAGATGCACAGACCAAAGCACAGGCGCAGGAAGCGATTTCCGAGGACGGATATTACGGCGTCAGCCAGACTTCGGAGCGGATGTTCCAGTTCGCACTGGCATTGAGCGGCGGAGACGTGGACAAGATGAAAGAGCTGCAGAATGCAGTGGAAAAAGGCTACAAGCAGGCGGAGAAGACCTGGGGCGGAGAACTTCCGGAGATCTCCAAACAGACGCTGGAAGCAACCAATGCATTGTTTGAAGAGTTCTATCAGCAGAACGAAACAGCAACAACGACAGAAGCCGAAGCGTAAGCGACATATTTGATACATCAGGAAAATGAAGATCAAAGCGGTGTTTCCGAAAGGGAACACCGCTTTTTATTGAAAAAGTATAAAAAAAATCAAAAAAAAGAGAAGAATTTATAAAATTTTTATAGAATATTATGTCAAACA
>JAILPR010000072.1 GCA_024699355.1 Lachnospiraceae bacterium | reverse complement strand
TATAGGAAGCAAGCACCTGCGTCGCATTGTTCGGACCGCCGTCCGTCAGGGATTTGACGATATCATAGACCTTCATGCCGGAGATCAGCAGTGTGGAAATGACCATGATAAACGTATCTCTCATGAGCGGCACCGTAATCCGGAAAAACTTCTGGATCGGGCTTGCCCCATCGATGTCCGCAGCTTCAAGCACATCCGGCGAAACCGTCTGCAGTCCTGCGATGAACAGGATCATCGGTTGACCGATGGCCTGCCAGAGCGATGCCGCAAACAGGGCAAAGAGCGCTGCATGTGCATCGGAGATCCAGGTCTGTTTGAACGAGCTTCCGATCAGTTTTGCAAACTGATTGATAAAGCCCATCTGCGGATTGTAGATCCAGCGCCAGATGATACCGACCGCAACCGCTGCCACAACGCTCGGGAAATAGAACAGACCTCTGAAAAATGTCCTGCCGGCAAATTTGTTGTTTAACAGCACTGCCAGTGCAAGCGCCACGGTCATCGTCACGCCGACCGTCAGCACCAGCCAGATCAGGGTGTGCCAAAGCGACGTCCAAAAGACCGGATCGTGTACCATCGTCACATAATTTTGGATCCCCACGAACTCCATGGTGCCAATGCCGCTGCCGCTGTGAAATGAGATATACAAAGAATAGAACACCGGAAATATGATGACCGAGATGTATATCACAAACGCCGGCAACATAAATAAATACGGTGTTTTATCTACGTGTTTTGCTTTCATACGTCTGAGCTTCTCCCTAGTTTGTTCTTTCAAAATCAGGAGGCATGAAACATGCCTCCTGATGATCGGTGCAATGTCTGCACCGCACTTTTCGCTATCGCAATTATTTGCTCTTATAAGATTCAATGGCCGCCTGGATTGCTTCTGCCGCCTCAGCCGGTGTCGACTGTCCGTTGGCGATCGCATCCTGATAGCTGAAGAGTACATCCGCTACTTCTGCCGGGAATGCCTGGTCCGTAATGGTGAACGTACCGTTGGAAGATGCCGTATCGAGCATGCCCTGTACATTCGGGCTGACGGTTGCATCTACCGGATCTGCATTGGTGTACGGAAGCGGCAGGTTATAATAGGTCGGATAAACCGCTGCTGCTTCGTTGCTGTACAGGAAGTGATTAAATGCCATTGCCGCATTCAGTTCGTCTTCGGTCAGCTTTGCAGAGAACTGTGTCATCTCGGCAAATGCGGACATACGACCGGTGCCGTTCGGGAACGGGAACCAGGAAACATTCTCTAAGGTCATGCCGTTGTTCTGCAGTGTGGAATCATACCACTGGCCCTGGATATCCATTGCCGCTGCGCCCTGTGCAAATGCCATATAGGTATCATCCGGATTTGCGGTTACAAAACCATCCGGGAAATATCCGTTGTCACAATAGGTCTGATATCTCTCCAGCCCCTTGATGACTGCATCACAGTTCCAGTCGCCGGTCAGTGCCTGCAGCTCGTTGTGTGCATCCACACCTGCTTCCGCCTCGATGAACTGCTCGATCATTCTCATGACATGCCAGCCGTTTAAGCCTGCTGTGGATACCGGTGTATAGCCTTTTTCCTTTAAGGTCGCACACACCTGATCAAACTCTTCGATGGTCGTCGGTACTTCCAGACCGCACTCTTCAAAGATATCCGTTCTGTAATACATACCGATCACATTGAAGGATGTCGGATAGCCCGATACCTGACCGCCGAGTTTTACCAGATCCAGCGCACCGCCGTTGACTTCGTTCGCCCAGTCATGGGAAGCTGCATAATCTGTCAGATCATAGGTTACGCCATTGTCTACATAGTACTGACCAAGTGCACCGCCCCAGTTAAACCACATCGATGGCATGGAACCGGACTGCGCTGCGGTCTTGCAGGCATCCTTGATACCGTCTGTATCATAATAAGAAACGGTGACTTTGGCATTCGGGTTTGCTTCGTTCCAGATCTCTACCAGAGCGTCCGTACCGTCCTGTCTGCCGGAGAGATACCAGAATGAAAGCTCTACCGCATCACCGGTATACTCTGCGCCATAGGTTGCGGCAGCCGCTGCAAGTCCGTCGTCACTTGCACTATCAGCTGCAGCAGTATCGCCCGCGCCATCTGTGCTCGCTGCTGCTTCCGCTGCAGGTTCAGCCTCAGCTGCCGGTTCACTGCCGGATCCGCATCCTGCCAGCATACCAAGCATCATCGTGCCGGCCATTGCCACTGCAATTGATTTTTTGAAAACCTTTTTCATACCCTTCCTCCTTTAAACGATTTAAACGTTTGTGGTTGTTGATGTTTAAATTCTAAACCAACTGTTTAAATAATTCAATAACTGTAAAACGAAACGCCTGTTTTTCGTCAGATTAAACAAATATAGAAAAGAGCCAACACGTTCTCCTCCCTTTGGTTTGGTGAAAATGTTGGCTCTTTTAAATTTTTTAAACTCCGGCTTCGGTTCTCAACGAATGGTATTGCCGTGAATGAAATTGCACGCCGTATATAGCTTGGTTTTCAGCTCGCAGGGCTCTTCGATCTCATGCTTTAACATTGCCATTGTCAGTTTGGCACGCTCCGTCATCGGGATCTTGACCGTAGAGAGTGCGTACTCTCCGGTCAAAAAGTCCGGCAGCTCATCCACACCGGTAAAGCTCACATCCTCCGGCAGCCTGATCCCGCGTTCACGAAACAGTCGCAGTGCCGAAATGGAGATATGATAGCTCTCTGCGATAAACGCATCCGGCAGCGGATTTTTGTCCAGATAATGGCCGAACTTCGTATAGACCTCCGCAATGGACTTGCCGACACGCACCATCCGATCCTGCGCATGATCATCCAGATTATGCTCTCTCATATAACGGACAAAGGACGCTCTTCTGCTGGTAAAATTATAGATTTCATAATCCATGGCAAGATAGACGATGTTCTTGCTCCCGGCTCCGGTCAGGGCATCCATTGCATCATAGATCCCGCCACGGTTATCCATCATCACACAGCTGTGACGCTGATTATACAGATCGACATCATATAATACCAGTGGCTTATGGATCCGGTTGACCAGCCTGCTGTCCGCAGTAATGATCTCTGTTCCGTCAATGATCACGCCAAGGACATCATCGCGATTGCAGGTCTGAATAAGGCTCTCCGGGGAATCCCGGTCCACATCGAAATACACGATATCGAGCTTACAGCCCCAACTGTTGGCGATCCTTGTAAAGACGGCCTTTTCATCGGTCCACAGATCCAGTTCCGCTTCGATCACGATCCGATACGAATGGCTCATGATGATCAGCTTGATGATATCAGCCCGGCCATTCGAAAGCGTTCGCTGCTCTCCCGCTTCCCCGCGCTCCAGGCGTCTCTTACACTCCAGCACCAGTTCTTTGGTATGTTCATTGACTCCCGGCTTATCATTTAAGGCCAGAGAAACCGTCGCTTTTGATAAGCCGAGTTCTCTGGCGATATCCACTGCCTTTACGACCATCGTATCACCTCGCAAAACGTCCCATGTTTTTCAACATTTTAAACCCTTTTAAACTTCCAGTCAATCAAAATCCGTCGTTTCTCCCATTTTACGGCATTTCAGCAGTTTAAACATAGACAATAGTTGTCAGTTTCTCTACTTTTCAGTAAAATAGAACAATATACAACCCAAAGCTTTTCCTGCCGTTTCAGGAAAAAACGCAAAGCTTTTAATGAAAGGAGTTATTTTGGATACCATAGGTGTCATACAATCGATCATTCTACTGATTCTGATCATTCTTTCCGCATTCTTTTCCTCTGCGGAGACTGCGTTGACCTGCGCAAATAAAGTGCGCATCCGCTCTCTTGCCGACGGAGGGAATCGCAGCGCGATGCGCGTACAGAAAATTCACGATAAATACAGCAAGATGCTGACCACCATTCTGATCGGCAACAATATCGTTAACATCGCTGCATCTTCCCTGACCACGACCATGGTCATCCGGTTCTTCGGAAAT
>JAILPR010000063.1 GCA_024699355.1 Lachnospiraceae bacterium | reverse complement strand
CACACGATCACCGTCGGCATTTAACGAAATGGCGGTATCTGCCAGGTACTTGGATTGGTTTACCTGTTTTTGCTGATAATTTTCACGGATCTGCAGTGCCGTATAGGTACTGTACGCGGCAAACATTGCCATCAGCGCACCGGCTGCCGCGATGATCGCCATGCCACGTTTTAATTTACGTTCTCTGTGACGCTGTCTGAGGTCATCATAACTGCAATGCAACAGCGGCGCTGCCAGACGTAAAAATTCTGTCCGTAGTTTTTTTCTCCGCTCGCTCCTGGTCGCTCCTCTGACATCGGCCGCCAGTGGCTCTACCGGATTGCCTTCCTCATCACGCAGCAGTGCCGGCGGGAAGGATTCATTCGGTTCTCCCTCGATCAGCACCGCCAGGATATGTTCCCGGTCATGCATCGATAAAAAGGTATCGATCTCCCGAAGCACCCAGTCAGACTGCAGTGTTCGAGGAGAACAGATGACGATCAGAAATTCACTTTCCTGCAGCGCCGCACGGATGTTATCTCCCAGATCGCTTCCGATCGGAAGCTCCTCCTGGTCTCGAAAGACACGCTCGATCCTGCGCATTCCTGTTTCTTTGCGTACCTTCCCCGGGACATGAAACGTCTCCAGTGCCCGGTGCAGGGTTTTGGCGATCTCCATGTCCGGTTCTGTATGACGGTAACTGATAAATGCATTATATTTCATCGCTGTTTCTCTCTTTGTATTCTTGTCAACCTATTCTACCTTGTAAACAGCGAAGGTACAACCGCCACCGGTGCAAAAAAGCGATCGCAACTGATGCGATCGCCGGATACAAAAACAGCGGCTGCAATCATTGCAGCCGCCGAAATTTTGATTTTTGATAATTCTTATGCTTCTTTCGCTTCCGGGAAAATGATCTTGTTCACAAAGAAGAAGATCACCATGGAAATACCACCGTTGAGTACCGTTGTTCCGATGTTGTAAATAAAATCGGGAACAAGCAGCCCTGCAACCGCAACCCAGATGCAGTTGATGGAATTAACGATACAGGTGATGATACAGAATGCGATCACATACCACATGATCTGATATGCCACATTTCCCTTACTGCGGAATACCACATTTCTCTGCAGCGGGAAGTTGATCACTTCTCCGATCACCATTGCAACCATATAGGCTGCGAAGTACGGCAATCCGCCGTGTGCCACATCATATCCCAGAATATTCCACTTAAAGGTCTCTCCGAACAATGTGACCGGAATTCCCGGCCAGCCAAAATCGACCATCGGCAGGGACTGAAATGCAGCCGGCAAAAACTGTAACAGCACATACTTCAGCACCGTGACCAGGTTACTGATGATCACAAAGAGACCACCTTCACGGATCCACTTTGCCGCAGCCGGATGTTTCTCCGCAAACTTTATCCACATATTCATGTTACTTCATCCTCCTAAGGATCGAAGGCGACAGACGCCATTCTTATAACTTTTTCTCAAATGCCTTATTGGCACTGCGATTTCTGAAAAATCCACTGATGATCCCGCCGAGTCCGCTAAAGAACTTCCCGTTGACCAGACGCACCATCGCTTCTGCCATCTTCATATCCACTGCACCGCCGGTCATCTTGGCCATCGCCCGGAATGGCATGTTGTAAATGAACAAAATGTTCAGATCCGGAATACCGCTGTCATCGGATTTTTTCTTCATGGCAGTCAGACGCTTGTAAATAAATCGCGCAAGTCCGCTCTTTGCATAGTACATCTGACAGAACGCATCATTCATGCCCAGGTTACCGCTCCAGCTGCCATCCGGAATGGAATGTCCGAGCAATTCCGCATACTCTGCATCGCCCACTTCCTGGATCTCGCCACTATAGTAATGCGGCAGCTTATCGGTATGATACGGATATTCCTGTGTCGTACCCTCTACTGCAAAGGATTCTTCCAAACGGATATCCAGCAGATTCGTACCGATCATGATCTGATAGGTGCCGCCTTCGATCTCCCAACGGTTGGTCTTCACATTCCAATACCGGAAGGTCTTATCATCAAACGGGATCTGCACTTCTTTACTTTCGCCGGCCTTTAAAAAGACCTTGGTAAAGCCCTTTAATTCGCGTTCCGCACGGAAGACTTTTGCTTCCGGAAGGGAGACGTAGAGCTGTGCAACTTCGGCACCATCCATAGTCCCTGTATTTTTGATCGTAAAGGATACACCGTCTTTTGAAACCTTCAGATTTTCATACGCAAAGGTCGTGTAGGAGAGACCGAATCCAAACGGATACAATACCGGGATCTTTGCGGTACGGTAATACCGATATCCCACATAAATGCTTTCGCGATGCTGGGTATTGCGCTGCTGGCTCGGATAATACCGGAATGCCGGCGTATCTTCATATCTTCTCGGCATCGTCTCATTTAACTTGCCGGACGGATTCACCTTTCCGGTAAGGATGTTCATCACCGCACTGGCACCTGCCTGCCCGTTTAAATAGCAGGATAACAATGCTTTAAAATAATGATGCCACGGCATTTCGATCGCGGAACCGGCGCTGATCACGCCGACCAGGTTCGGATTGACCTGCCCAAGTTCCTGCAACAGCAGGATCTGATTCTGCGGAATCCGCATATGCGTACGATCCAGGCCCTCCGACTCGGAAATCTCGTTTAAGCCAAAGAAGAATAATACCACATCTGCCTTTGCCGCCAGATCGACTGCTTCCTTGATCATCTCCGCACTTTCTTCACCGTTTCTCTGATAGCCCTTGGCCATGCCAAGCACCTGAAGATCGTAATTCCCGATGATACTTTCGATGCTTTCCACCTTGGTCGGATTGACCAGAGACGAACCCGCCCCCTGGTATCTCGGAGTAAAAGCAAAATCACCGATGATCGCCACTTTGGTCTTTGGCGCAAGCGGCAGGATCTTATCCATATTCTTCAAAAGCACACTGCTTTCCTCGGCTGCTTTTCTCGCCAGGGCATGATGTGCTTCCACATCAAATGTTCCGGTGGACGTCACCCTGGTCGTAGTCAGCACCGCATCCAGCAGTTCATCAACTCTCTCATCCACATCTGCCTGACTGATCTTACCGCTCTCTACTGCCGCAAGCAGTTCACGTGCACTAGCAAGACCGGGATTGGGCATCTCCAGATCGGAGCCTGCCGCAACGCCCAGGGCATGGTCGTTGGATGCACCCCAGTCGGTGATCACAATGCCATCAAAGCCCCACTCATCACGCAGGATGTCTTTTAAGAGATGCCGATTCTCATTTGCATAGGTACCGTTGACTTCGTTATAACTGGACATGATGGCTTTGGCGCCGCCTTCTTTGACTGCGATCTCAAAGCCTGTCAGATAAATCTCACGCAAGGTCCGCTCATCCAATACCGCATTCATTGCCATACGACGCAGTTCCTGGCTGTTGACCGCAAAATGTTTCGGGCAGGAATAGACGCCCTGCGACTGGATTCCTTTGACATAGGACGCCGCCATTTTTCCGGCAAGGATTGGATCCTCGGCAAAATATTCAAAATTACGACCGCAAAGCGGGCTGCGCTTGATATTTAAGCCCGGCCCCAAAAGGACATGAACGCCCAAAGCGGCTGCTTCATTTCCAAGCGCCTCTCCGAGTTCTTCTCCAAGTTCGGTGCTCCAACTGTTGGCAATGGTTGCCGCTGTCGGAAAACAGGTTGCCGGAAGAGATCCGTTTAAGCCCAGATGATCTCCCGCACCGGCCTGCTTACGCAGTCCGTGAGGGCCATCGGAACAAAACATGGATGGAATCCCGAGCGATTGAAAATCTCTGGTCTCCCACTCTCCCTTTCCCGACAGGAACGCAGCCTTCTGCTCCTTGCTCATTTGATCGATGATATCTTGATGTTTCACGCGCATTCTCCATTCGGCTCTTCGCCGTCTTATCTATGTTTCTCTTATATATAATCCTTTTTTGCTAAAACAGGCCCATGGTATTGCTCCACAGGCCTGCTTTTAACGCATCTTGCGTTGCTTGATTATTCTGCCGCTTCTACAGGTTCTTCTGTTTTCAGCTTGCGATATTTCTTGCAGCCGGTTACGAGCATGCAGATCAGAAGTGCTGCCAGAAGGACATCAACCACGATCAATACGATCTTCCAGGTCGGCATTGCCGGATTTAAGTTCTCTTCTGCATAAGCACGGCTGTTCACTACCGTGTACATTGCATTCTTTGCAGCCTGTCTCATCGCGATGACAGAGGTTGCACTTGTAGTATCGGTCAGATGATTGGTCTCTGTATCATAAGCAACCAGCATCATATCGTTACCGTTACGGATCGCTCTGTCGGCATCCTGATAACCGTATACACCAAAGTAGTCAGTCAGTACAAAGCCTCTGAAGCCCCACTCACCACGAAGTACGTTGTTGAGCAGATAGCTGTTGGAACCAGCATAGATGGTTCCGATATAGTTAAATGCACTCATGACTGCCTTTGCACCGCCTTCTTTCACAGCGATTTCGAACGGCTTTAAGTAAATCTCACGGATTGCCTGCTCATTCGACCATGTGCAGAGCATGTTGGTTCTGTTGGTCTCCTGATCGTTCATTGCAAAGTGCTTGATATAAGCGTAAACGCCCTGTGTCTCTGCACCGATGATCGCATTTGCGGCCATCTTACCGGAGAGGACACCGTCTTCGGAATAATACTCGAAGTTACGTCCCGCAAATGCGGATCTGTGAATGTTCATTGCCGGCGCATACCAGCCGGATACATCCATTTCATCTGCCATGGTACCGATGCTTTCACCGAACTCATAAGCAAGATCTGTATTCCAGGTATTGGCGATCATGACTGCGGACGGGAATCCGACAGAACCGACGCCGGTAAAGTTATTGTTGATGGATGCCGGTCCGTCGCAATCGATCGTACCTACCTTGCCGACACTTGCAACCGCGTTGGTCTGATAACCGCCCAGTGCGATCAGGGTATCCATCTCGGATACGGTCATCTGATCCAGTAAGGTTTCCCATCTCTCATCATCGTAGTCTGCGCCGCGAAGATCAGCCAGGGTCAGCCCGTTGGAGGCGCCTGTGGTCGGCATTACATCTGCATCATTGTTAAAGTCTTCCGGATTATAATTTCCGTTGTTATAGAAGGTTGCCTTTGCTTCATCGCTCATCGCATAGGATGCCGGTGCAGCAGTTGCTTCCGCATAGTTTGCAAATCCGTCTGCTCTGGAGAGGTAGGTCACATCACCCTCTGCATAGTCAAACTGGTTGGATACAGGCTCTGCATCCGTAGATCTGGAGTTGTTTTCATCATAAACAACGGTATCTGCCACTGTCACAACATCCTGTGCCAGGATCGTATGAGAGTCGCTGTTGACAGAGATGACATAGTCACCTGCCTCAAGAACATATGCTTCTTCGTTTGCATAATCGTAAGAAGCCATATCTTCCAGGTTAAAGCTGATCGCTACCACTTCAGATGCACCCGGCTCAAGAACTGCGGTTTTATCCAGTGCGATCAGGTTTGCGGTTGCTTTTTCAATACCACCGTTGGTATAAGGCGGGTTGTAATAAACTTCTACAACATCCTTACCTGCTACAGAACCGGTATTGGTTACGGTTACATCAAAGCTTACAACACCATCGGTTACCGTGATGGCACTCATTTCCTGTGTAAAGGTCGTGTAGGAAAGACCATAGCCGAACGGATAAACCACTGCCTCGTCATAATCGATCAGGCCTTCTGCCGCTGCCGTCTCATAGAAACGATAGCCTACATAAATACCTTCCACATAGTTGATGAAAGTCGGTGTATAGTCTGCGCTGCCACCCGTGAAATCAGTTACTGTTACAGCAAACTCATCCACATTGTCATACGCAAACGCGCCAAAGTTGTTCCATGTCTGTGTTGCTGTCAGATCTGCAACAAAGGTATCTGCCGTCTTACCGGACGGATTCACTTCACCGCTGAGTACTTCACCAAGTGCGTTAAAGCCGGACTGACCGGTACCCGGGCACCACAGTGCACCTTTGATCTGATCATATTCATTGACGAAGCCAAGCTCCATCGCATTTGCGCCGTTATAAACAACAATAACGTTATCGAAGTTCTCACAAACCAGATCCAGAACATCTTTCTCTGTCTGGCTCAGCTGCAGATAATGCTCACCTGCTTCGAAATCTTTGTAGTCTGTGGAATTGTCGGTATAAGTTACCTGGCTGACATCTGTCGGAAGGTCTGCACCTTCACCGCCAACTCTGGTTACAACAAATACTGCGGTATCAGAGAATGCCTTGGCATTGCTCATCAGTTCATCACTGTAGGAAGCTGCTGTCGGTTCCGGCAGTGTCCAGTCCTGTGCCCACATACCAACTTCCGGTCTGTCCGCACGATATGCGGTATAGAAATCGGATAATTCGGTATTCAGGCTAAAGCCTGCATTCTCCAGACCCTGAAGCAGGGTTACGGTTTCATAAGCATCGGATAACGAACCGGATCCGGTACCACCGTAGCACGGATTGGTAGATGCCCAGCCGAATACATTCAGCTTGGAGCCTTCGGTAACAACCGGCAGGATACCATCGTTCTTTAACAGTACGATACCTTCCTCCGCGATCGTTTCTACCAGATCGGTCGCTGCGGCACTGGTCTCCTCAGAGATCTGACCGCCACCGGTTGCCAGTGTGATCATGGATTCCATCGGCACCAGGCAGATGGTATTGATCAATACAATAATTGCCAAAAGCGCAGCAACCCATGCTGATCTTCTGACGATAAACTTCGTAGGCTTCTTTAAGCCTTTGACAGCAATCGTAATGATGATCGCTGCTACCAACGCGATGCCGATACCGATCAGGTACGGTCGAAGCGTTGTGAGTACGCTTACAACGTCACTCAGATTGATTTTTAGCATAACTTCTTCCCTCCATGGTTAGTCTTTCGGACAACTTTTGTTGCCGTCGACACGTCCAACTTCCCGGTTACCGTTTCCTCACTTGTTTGCATGTTTCTTTTGTGCAAACAAATTTTGCAAAATACAGTTTCCAATTCCATTATTCCGTGCCATCTCTTGATAAGTCAACTCTATCAAATCAAACTTAATTAATTTTTAAGATGTCATAAACTGTCGTTTTTTGGCATAAACTGACTTG
>JAILPR010000061.1 GCA_024699355.1 Lachnospiraceae bacterium | reverse complement strand
AACTGGTCGACACATACCGCCTTCCGCACACGATATCCGGCCTCTAAAAAAGCTTCCAGATCGCGTGCCAGGCTCGTTGGCTTACAGGAGATATACACCATATACTCCACGCCATACGCCAGGATCTTTTTCAGTGCCTTGGGATGCACGCCGTCACGCGGCGGATCGAGCAAAATAAAGTCCGGCTTCTCTTCGATCTCATCCAACACTTTCAGCACATCCCCCGCCAGGAATCTGCAATTGGACAGTCCGTTCTTTGCCGCATTTTCTTTGGCTGCCTCCACTGCTTCTTCGACGATCTCCACACCGATGACTTCCTTTCCGACCGGTGCCATCAACTGTGCGATCGTGCCGGTACCGGAATAGAGATCGTAAATGGTTCCACCAAAAATCCCGGTTTGACGGATATAATCCCTGGCTGTCTCATAGAGCACTTCCGCGCCGTAGGAATTGGTCTGGAAAAAGCTAAACTCCGTGATCTTAAAGGATAGCCCCAACAGTTCTTCGGTAATATAATCCCGTCCATAGAGAACGATTGTCTCATCGCTTTGAACGACATCTGCCGCAGAATCATTGATCGTATGCAAGATACTGACCAGCTCTCCCTGCAGGGAAAGCCCGCGCAGCAGCTCCACAAACGGTGTCAGATCCTCTTTGATCTGAGAGGTCGTGACCAGTGCCACCATGATCTCACCGGTTGCTTTGGCTTTGCGGATCAGGAGGTGACGAAGATAGCCCTGTCGCTGCATCTTGTGATAGAACGGCAGGCCTTTCCCGGTATAATACGCCAGCACCGCACGGGAAATCGTGCGATAGTCCTCGTCCATGATCATACAGTCCGGAACGGAAACGACATCATAAAAGCTGCCCTGCTTATGCATTCCCAGGGTAAGCGGTCCGTCCTTGACTTCATCTCCGAAGGTTAATTCCATCTTATTGCGATAGCCAAACATCTGCGGGCTCTGCTTGATCCCCTCAAATGTCCACGGCTCTTCCTGCCCGGCAAGTGCCGTATCCAGCAGTTTCTTCACCTGAGTTTCTTTGAGCTTGCATTCCTCTTCATAAGGAAGCGGTAAATACGCGCAGCCGCCACAGATCCCGAAATGAGGACATGGCGGCTTCACTTCATTTGCTGCAGGCGCTACCACTTCCAGCAATCTGGCTTCCGCCTTCTTTTCCCGATTCTTCTGCACTGCCGCACGCACTCTCTGTCCCGGCAGGACACGCTTTACCACCAGTGTCCCTTCCTCGGTTTCCACGATCCCTTTATTCGGAAAATCCAGGCGCGTTACAACGCCTTCCAAAATCTGTCCTTTTTTCATGTTTGCTCCTACTCCTGTCTTTATTTCATCGTCGACGCCGCCCCTGCCCACAAGAAAGAATTTCGCCTGCAAAAATCCGGCGCGCAACGAAAAAAGGGCGTGTCAAATGACACACCCTCCTCTGATCCTGATCAATTATTGGAATTCGTCATCGAATTCTGTGTCGAGCGCTTCATCCTCTTCATCAAATTCATCCGGCTCGAAATCATCATCATCCATGCTCTCGTTGAATTCATCCAGATATTTCTTATTGAAATAAGAATAAACGGCATAGCAAATACCGGCGATCACTGCGATCACCATGAGGACCACGATCACTGCTTTTACCCAGTCCGGAACCTTCTTTGCCATCTTTTTCCCCTTATTCATCTGTTCACTCATAAACATATACGCTTCTTTGATATTTTCTCCCATGATGAACGCCTCCTGTCAATGAATCCCTCTGATTAAAGAGTACCACGAACAGGTCTGAAATTCCATAATGTTATAAACTTTTAAGAAACAGCTGCACGCCTGTGCCTTAGGATTCTTCGACCTTTTCGAGTCTGGCAAAACTTGCGTACATGACACGTACCCCGGCGGTGTCAAATTCCACAGTCACCTTATAATCCCGCGGGTCTTTAACGATCTCTTTGACCAGACCTTCGCCGAATTTGGCATGTGTTACGCGGTCTCCGACCTCATAGGACAAACTGTCAAGCATCTGCAGTTTTGGCATGCCTTTGGAGAGTCCCTGAATCGAAGATAACGGTTTGGCATTCTGTGCGATAAACGGCTTCTTCTCATCCGGTGTACGCTGCGGACGCGTGATCGGCAGTCCCCGGAACCCGTAGGCGCTGCGTCCCGTGCCGGATGTACTGCTGCCGGAGGATCCGGTGCTGTAACTGCCGCCATACGGCGCATTCTGCATCGGTGAAGTGCCCAGACTCTTATACGATACCTGGCGAAGATTCCGGCCGCCCGCCGGCTCATAGCCTCCGCCGTACGCACTGCTGCCACCGCCGTACGCACTGCTGCCGTAGGAGCCGCTGCCGTACGCACTGCTGCGCGCGCTGTAGCTGTCGGAGTAGTCATCATCGTCGTCATAGACTCTTCTGCCGGCCGGCGGCACCCGTCCATCGATCAGTTTTTCCGGGATCTCGCGCACATAGCGGCTGACCGGATTCATCTGCGTCTCGCCACGGATCATCCGCATCTTTGCATAGCACAGCGTCAGATCCTCTTTGGCACGGGTGATCCCGACATACGCCAGACGGCGCTCTTCTTCGACATCCGTCGGATCATTGGATGTGATCGACATATAGCTCGGGAAGACGCCATCTTCCATACCGGCCAGATAGACATTCTTAAACTCCAGACCTTTGGCGGAGTGCAGGGTCATTAAAACGACATGATTGTCATCTTCTTTCAGCGAATCGATATCCGCGACCAGTGCCACCTCTTCGAGAAAGCCGTTTAACGTCGGCTCCTCCGCACTTTCTTCATAGGTCGTGATCTTACTGATGAGCTCTTCGATGTTCTCGATTCGATCCTCATCTTCTTCATCCTCGGAGGCGCGCAGTTCATCCACGTAGCCTGTCATATCGATGATGTCCTGCATGAGCTCTTTTAAGCTGTAATATTCCATCTTTCCGCGGAATCCCTGGATGAGCGTGACAAAAGAATCGAGCTTTGCCGCACTTCTCCCCAGCCCCGGAATCCCGGAAGCGCCAAGGAGCGCATCATAAAAACTCATCCCGTGCGCGATTGCATATTCCTGTACGCGCTCGATCGTCGTTGCGCCAATCCCGCGACGCGGAACGTTAATAATCCTGCGGCAGGCCAGATCGTCCATACCGTTGTCGATGGTCTTTAAATACGCCAGCATATCCTTGATCTCACGTCTGGCATAGAAGTTCGTACCGCCTACGACTTCATACGGCGTCCCGTCCAGGACAAAGCTCTCCTCTAAGAGACGCGCCTGCGCATTGGTACGATACAAAATGGCAAAATCGCCATAGTCCTGCCGGTCATTGCGGCATCTGCGATTGATGTCTTCCACGATAAACTGTGCTTCTTCTTTGGCCGTTTCAAACGTCTTAAAGTGGATCGGATTGCCTTCACCCGCATCGGTCCAGAGTGCCTTGCTCTTTCTGGCACTGTTGTGTGCGATGACGGCATTGGCTGCATCCAGGATGTTTTGCGTTGAGCGGTAATTCTGCTCGAGCTTGATGACTTTTGCATCCGAAAAGACCTTTTCAAAATCCAGAATATTGCGGATGTTGGCTCCACGGAATTTGTAAATGGACTGGTCATCATCACCCACGACGCACAGATTTCTGCTGCCGCCCGATAAGAGACGGATCAGCTCGAACTGCGCCGTATTGGTATCCTGATACTCATCGACCATGATGTACCGGAAGCGCTTCTGATACCCCTCCAGGACATCCGGACAGGAGCGGAACAGCTCCACGGTCTTGACGATCAGATCATCAAAATCCAGGGCGTTGCTCTTCTTTAACATATCCTGATACTCGATATAGGCGTCCGAGATCCGCTTCTGGGAAAAGTCGGAAATCGCCTTCATCGCGAATTCCGTCGGTCCGATCAACTCGTTCTTGGCCGCCGAGATCGCGTTCAGGATGGTCTTCTCCTTGACCTGCTTGGTGTCGATCTTCAACTTTTTGCAGACTTCCTTCATGACCGCTTTGGAATCATCGCTGTCATAGATCGTGAAGTGGTCGGAGAAACCGAGGCGATCGATATAGCGGCGCAGGATCCGCACACAGCTGCTGTGGAACGTCGATACCCAGATGCTCTCGGCCCCAAAGCCCACCATCTGATTGACACGCTCGCGCATCTCGCCCGCGGCCTTATTGGTAAAGGTGATCGCCATGATGTTGTACGGATTGACGTTGCACTGCTCCATCAGGTACGCGATCCTGTGAATGATCACACGCGTCTTGCCGGAACCTGCTCCCGCCAGGATCAGGACCGGTCCCTCGGTCTGAAATACCGCCTCTTTTTGTCTGTCGTTTAAACTATCGTAAATGCTCATAGATGTAAAAAGAACTGCCCATGGTACCGGGCAGTTCTTGCCTTTCTGTTATTCTGTTCGATCCTGCTACAGGATCGTTTGGCGCTTTGTGCCGCCTTGCCGGTGCGCTGCCACCTTCCCATGCGGGTAGTTAGCCAAGCTGTGCACCGCAGTTGCCGCAGAACTTGCTTCCTGTGGTTGCCGTACCGCAGGATGGGCAGAACTTCGGATAGGCACCTGCGACAGGAGCGCCCTGATTTGCTGCGCCTGCTGCATTCTGGCCGTTCATCTGGTTCACCATCTGCTGGCCCATTACCATCCCCATCTGCATCTGTACCATATCGGATGCCACGGAACCGCCATGGCCGTTCTCCATTGCATCTGCTGCAGCGATCTGCTGATACTTGCCGACATCACCGACCATAGACTGCGCTGCCGCCTTTTCCTGCATCTTGCGGATTTCTTCCGGATAATTGAAGTTCTCGATCTTGAAATCGGTAACGGTGATACCGATCTTACGCATCTCCAGATCCAGTTCATCGCAGATGCCCTTGGCGATCTCGCGTGCGTTGGCCTGCAGGTTAAACATGTCCTTGCCTTCTTTGCCGATCCAGGACATCAAAAGCTGATCGAGAGACGCCAGGATACGCTCTTTGACATCTTCTACATTGTACTGCTTCTGGACGCCGGCAACCTTATTGATAAAGGTGGTCACGTCACAGATCTTGCAGGCAAAGGTGCCGAATGCTCTGATCGGCATACCGCCCGGCAGGTTTAATTTTTCCGCCGGCAGGCTGATGGCATTCTTGGTCCCCCACTTTACCAGCTGCTCGGTGGTATTGATGAACAGTACCTCTGCGCGCAACGGTGTGTTAAAGCCGAATGCAAAGCTCTTTAAACTTGATAAAAACGGAATGATCTCCGACTCGATATCATACTTTCCTTCGTTCTCGAAGATTCCTTCGATCTGGCCGTTGTACATAAAAATGGCATCCTGTCCCGGACGGATCATCAATGCGGAGCCCTTCTTGATCTCCTCATTGTCCCACTTCCATAACAGATCGCCTTCGCCGGCCTGTGTCCACTCTACTACATTTAATAACTGCTTACTGAATAGTCCCATATTCCCTCCGTATCTCATCCTGTGTTTCCAATAATGTCTTTAGATTCGCAGCGGTTTCCTCAGCACGCTTCTGAAGCTGCGGCAGCTGCTCTTCCAATTGCAGTTTCTGTCGGATCAGATCTTTGGCGGTCTCTTCATCCCCTTCGGCCACCCGTTTCTCGATATAACCGGTCAGTTTCTGTATTTCTTCCTGTGCCGCCTGCAATTTTCCGGCCGCATCCTGCTCATGTGCTTTCAGCACTGCCAGGGATGCTCCGATCTCTTTTAATCGCTCTTTGGCACTCTGCTCGGAACTGATCGCCTCCTCCATCGCTTCCGCGATCGGATCGGCTACCCCCGTTTTTCGAAATCTGTCAAACAGTCCCATACGCTTGCTCCTTTGATACACGATTATAGTATAACCGATTTCGAGTAAATTGCATATCGACATCTATAAAAATTAAATAGTGCATCTGCCCGTAAAACTGTTAGAATAAAAGTAGTACGCAATGTATTTCAAGTGCGTATCTCAAGGAGATTTCACATGCATAGCCGCAGTAAAATAGATATGACCACCGGCTCGATCATGAAGGCCGTGATCCTGTTCGCGCTTCCGCTCTGCTTCGGCAACGTCCTGCAGCAGCTCTACAGCACGGTAGATACCCTGATCATCGGTAATTTCTGTGGATCGATCGCCCTGGCGGCAGTCGGTACCTCGTCCCAGCCGGTCGAGATTTTCATGGGCGTCTTTATGGGCATCGGCAACGGTGTCTCGATCCTGATCGCCATGTATACCGGCAAGAAAAGCGAGTACGACCAGATGCGCGTTGTCACCAGCGCCATTACCTTTATTTACATCACTGCGATCCCGCTGACACTGCTGGGCATTTTATTAACCCCCGGTATCCTGACCCTGATGCAGGTGCCTTCCGATACGATGGCGCTTGCCACCCTCTATACCCGCATTGTTTTTTTAGGTTCTTTGGGCAGTATGGGTTATAATATGAATGCAGGCATCCTGCGCGGGATCGGTGACAGCACCGCATCACTGATCTTCCTTTTGATCTCCAGCGTGATCAATATTGTACTGGACTATTTATTCGTGGCAATCCTCGGAATGGATGTCGGCGGTGTCGCGCTTGCGACCATCATCGCGATGTTCTTTTCCTGGATTTCCAGCATTCTGTATATCAGACGCAAATATCCGGAGCTCGACTTTACCTTCTTCCCGCGTGTGTACGATGCACGTACGCTGACCGAGATCTTAAAGATCGGTGTTCCGCTTGGTCTGAACAATTCCATCTACTGCATCGGCCACGTCCTTCTGCAGGCGGTCATCAATGCGCAGGGTTCCGTCTTTATGGCAGGCTGCGCCATTGCAACCAAGATCAATGCGCTTGCAACAATGGCTGTCAACGGCTTTTCCGCATCCGCCTCGACCTTCGCCGGACAGAACTTCGGTGCCGGTACGTTTGACCGGTTGCGAAAAGGGGCGTATCGCATCACCTTCTTCAACGGCCTCTTTGCCATGGTCGGCGGAGCGCTTTGTACGATCTTCGGTGCGCAGCTCTCCGGACTGTTCAACTCCGATCCGGCGGTCATCGCGATGTCCGTCCGTTATATCAATGTGGTCCTGCCGTTCTACTGGTGCTTTGCAGTATTAAATACGATCCTGAACATTGCCAACGGTGTCGGCGCTGTCAGATATTCGACGGTTTCGAATCTACTCATGCTCTGGGCGATCCGTATCCCGACCTCGTACCTGATCGCCTTCTTCTTTGACGGTACCTATTGCATGGCCGGCATCTCCGTCAGCTTCGTCTGCGGTATGATCACCATGCTCTGCTTCTTCCGCTCCAAACGCTGGA
>JAILPR010000048.1 GCA_024699355.1 Lachnospiraceae bacterium | reverse complement strand
AAGCAAACCTTCGGGACGGTGACCGGGTGCTCATCGTGGTGGATCAGGTCATGAACCTCGATACCACACAGTATCTGTTCAAAGACGTGACGATCTCGCACTATTCCATCGTCAACCCGACCGCGTATGATGAGCGGCTTTTGGCGTATTGGAAAATGTATCCGGAGAAGGCGCCGAATGTGATCATCGTGGATTGCTGGTACGGGAATCTGATGACGGATCCGGAGAGCTTCATCATGCACTATATTGAACAGGATTTTGGCTATACATCCGTGACGGATGGGAGATATATCCGGATTTACCGGAAAGAATGAGAAACAGATGGAAGGTATTACACAGGCAAAGGAGGATTCGTATGTCTAACAATTTTAAGTACTATGTACCGACCGAAGTTATCTTTGGCAAAGGGACCGAGAGTCAGGTAGCAGAGCTGGTCAAAAAGTACGGCGGCAGCAAGGTACTGATCGTCTACGGCGGCCAGTCTGCGGTAAAGAGCGGACTGCTTCAAAAGATCGAGGACTATTTGACAAAGGGCGGCGTAGCGTTTGCAAAGATCGGTGGTGTCGTGCCGAATCCGCTGCTCTCCAAGGTGTATGAAGGCATTGAACTGGCAAAGAAAGAACAGGTCGATTTCCTGCTTCCGGTCGGCGGCGGAAGTGTTATTGATACCGCCAAGGCGATCGCGTACGCGCTTGCAGAGCCGGATAAAGATGTGTGGGATCTGTACGAACATACCAGAAAAGCGAGTGGCTCACTTCCGCTCGGTGCAGTGCTGACGATCGCGGCAGCCGGTTCCGAGACGAGCGACAGCAGCGTCATTACAAATGAAAACAACGGTGAGAAGCGTGGCTACAATGATGATCTTTGCCGGCCGAAGTTTGCGATCATGAATCCGGAACTGACGATGACGCTGCCGGATTATCAGACGCAGAGCGGCTGCGCGGATATGCAGATGCATACGATGGAGCGCTATTTTACCAATCAGGGCAATTTAGAGATCACGGACAGCATGGCGGAAGCACTGATGCGTACGGTCATGACCTATGCAAAGATCCTGCATGAGGATCCGGCCAACTATGAAGCACGTGCCGAAGTGATGTGGGCCGGGTCACTGGCACACAGCGGTTTAACGGGGTGCGGCAATGGCGGAAATGACTTCGCATCGCACAGACTCGAGCATGAGATGGGCGGTATGTTTAATGTGACGCATGGTGCCGGACTTGCAGCGATCTGGGGCAGCTGGGCGAGATATGTCTATCGTGACTGTCTGCATAGATTTGTGAAGTTCGCGGTAACGGTTCACGGTGTGACACCCGGCGCAACCGATGAAGAGACGGCGATGAAGGGCATTGAAGCACAGGAAGCATTTTATCGCAGTGTCGGGATGCCGACCTGCTTTAGCGAACTGGGGATCAGCCCGAGTGATGCACAGATCCTGGAGATGGCAAAGCGGTGCTCTGCGGCAGTAGGCGGATCGCTTGGTGCGGCGAAAGTGCTGTATGAGAAGGATTTTGTGGAAATTTACCGGATGGCAAATCACTAAACCTGTGACAGATCTGCTGTCAGCAGAAAGAACAAAGAGGAAAGAACAACGAAGGCGGCCTGCGAGGAAACTCGCGGGTCGCCTTTTTTAAGTGCGTGGATCTGCCCTCGCCGCGCCCGGCTGCCGTAAACCGGTCATCGCGGCGCCACGGCCGCGGCCGGCTATTCGGCTTTGGCGATGGTGACAGGATCTTTTTCGGCATAGCTCATGATGTTGGAGCTGGACTTGTAGTAGGTAAAGTTTACCGGCTCCCTGGACGGGAGCGCCTTATACTCGCTCGGAGTCAGTCCGGTGATCTCGCGGAAGACGCGGTTGAAGGTGCGGATATTCTGGAAGCCGCAGCTAAAAGCTACCTGAGCGATGTTCATTTCCGGATCCTTTAACGATTCGGAGGCCTGGGTGATGCGGATGATGTTCATATACCGCACGAAGTTGATCCCGGTGAGCTGCTTGAAGACCTTGGAGAAGTGGCTCGGAGAGAAGTGCATCATATCGGCCGCTTCCTCTAAGGAGATGTTTTGCGTATGCTCCTCCATGTAGGAGAGGAGAGTCTGGAAATCATTGAGCATGGAGTTACGACGGTTCTGCATCGTGCCCGGATCGTCCGCAACCGGCATGGCTCGCAGCAGGTGATACCAGAGATTGCGAAGGTTTGCCCGGATGACCTCCTGATAGTATTCTTCATGGGTGGACAATTCTTGGTCTACGATCTTTTCGGTCGAAAGAAGCAGTTGATCCAGACCGTACCGTTTCATCTCCTGTGCAGGGATGACGGGAGATAAGAATCCGTGGTACTGATAGTGGCTGCTGATCAGACTGGTATCAAAGATCAAAAAGTCCAGACAGGAGCCTTTTTCATAGGAGTTACTGTAGTGAATATCGCCGGAATCGCAGACCACAAGGTCTCCTTCGTGTGCAGTGAAGGAATGGTTGGTCACCTGCATTTTGATGGAACCGCGTCTGATATAGAGCAGTTCGATCTCACGATGCCAATGTGCGATAAAGCTGATGTTATCGTAGGATTTGTGCCATACCATCAGATCCGACGGGTATTCACGTACCTCGTGAAATGCCTTCATTGTTCAATATCCCTCCCAATGGAATTGTTTAAAATGCCTATGTCACCCCTCTAAATACATGCTACGATGTACATTATAGACGAATAAAAACGTGAAGTCTATAAAAATCACAAAATATGTCTATATGATAATATAAAAAACCAACAATTATTTGAATTAGTATTGTATACTTTAATTGTTCGGGCGTGTTCGCTCTGTGGAGAAAGCGCCTCAGGAAAGAAAATGTATCAAAAATTGGAGGGAAAGCATATGGCAAAGAACAGATACATCGGCGAATATCCGGTAATCGGTATCAGACCGACCATTGATGGCCGTCGAGGCAAATTGGGTGTCAGAGAATCTTTGGAAGACCAGACCATGGGTATGGCGAAGGCTGCAAAGAAGTTATTTGAGGAAAATCTGAAATATTCGAATGGCGAACCGGTAAAGGTTGTCATCGCCGATACAACGATCGGTCGTGTTGCAGAGTCTGCAGCATGCGAAGCAAAATTCCGTAAGGAAGGCGTAGCGATCACTCTGACCGTAACTCCTTGCTGGTGTTACGGATCCGAGACCATGGATATGAACCCGTTGACCATTAAGGGTGTATGGGGCTTCAATGCAACAGAGAGACCGGGTGCTGTTTACCTGGCTTCCGTTCTGGCAACACATGCACAGAAAGGTCTGCCGGCATTCGGTATCTACGGACATGAAGTTCTCGATGCGGATGATATGAACATCCCGTGTGATGTAACAGAGAAGTTGCTTCGTTTCGGTCGTGCCGCAGTTGCTGCAGCATCCATGAGAGATAAGTCTTATTTGCAGATCGGTTCCGTAACGATGGGTATCGGCGGTTCCATCATGGATCAGAGCTTCGTGGAAGAATATCTCGGCATGCGTGTTGAATCCATCGATGAGGTGGAAGTCATCCGTCGAATCGATGAGCACATCTACAACGAAGAGGAATATCAGAAGTGCTTAAAGTGGATCAAAGCAAACTGCAAAGAAGGTCTGGATAAGAATCCTGACTTTATCAAGAAGACCAGAGAGCAGAAGGATGCTGACTGGGAGTTCATCGCAAAGATGGCAGTCATCATCGAAGATCTGTATCAGGGCAATCCGAACCTGCCGGAAGGCTGCGAAGAGGAAGCTGTCGGTCACAATGCGATCGTCGGCGGTTTCCAGGGCCAGAGACAGTGGACCGATCATTGGCCAAACTGCGATTTCCCGGAAGCAATCTTAAATACCTCCTTCGACTGGAACGGTGCACGTGAGACCTTCGTTCTGGCAACAGAGAATGATGCATTGAACGGTCTGGGTATGCTGTTCATGAAGCTGCTCACCAACAGACCGCAGATGTTCGCAGATGTTCGTACCTACTGGAGCGGCTCTGCAGTAAAGAGAGTTACAGGCTATGATATCGAAGGTCATGCAAAAGATGCCAACGGCTTTATCCACCTGATCAACTCCGGTGCGTGCTGTCTGGATGCAAGCGGTGTCGCAAAGGACAAAGACGGCAATCCTTGCATCAAGCCGTGGTATGAAGTAACAGAAGAAGATCAGAAGAAGATCATGGAAGCAACCGAGTGGTGCTCAGCCGATAACGGTTACTTCAGAGGCGGCGGCTTCTCCTCAAGATTTGAGACCAAGGTAGAAATGCCGGCAACCATGATCCGCTTGAATCTCGTAAAGAACCTGGGACCGGTCCTGCAGATCGCAGAAGGCTGGACCGTAGCGCTTCCGGTGAAGGTATCCGATACGCTGTGGAAGAGAACCGATTACACATGGCCTTGCACATGGTTCACACCGAGAGTAGACGGCATCGAAGGCAGCCCGTTCTGCACAGCATATGATGTGATGAACAACTGGGGTGCAAACCACGGTGCGATCTCCTACGGCCACATCGGCGCGGATATCATCACCATGGCTTCCATGCTGAGAATCCCGGTTTGCATGCATAACGTACCGACCAAGGATATCTTCCGTCCGGCAGCATGGAATGCATTCGGAACCGATAAGGAAGGTCAGGACTACAGAGCTTGTGCTGCATACGGCCCGCTTTACAAGACCATTCGCTAAGCAGCATATTTGGAAAAACATCAGACACGCCGGATGGAAACATTTGGCGTGTCTTTTACGGAGAAGAGTATGAGTGAGAAAAAAAGAGCTTTGGCAATAGATTTTGGCGCATCATCGGGACGTGCGATCATCGGCACATACGATGGCGAAAAGATCGTTCTGGAAGAGGTACACCGTTTCTCCAATGATCCTGTGATGGTGGGGGAGACCATGTACTGGGATACGCTGCGCCTGCTGTTTGAAATGAAACAGGGCATGGTGAAGGCGAAGCTGGCAGGAGGATTTGACAGCATCGGCATCGATACCTGGGGTGTGGACTTCGGGATGCTCGATGCACAGGGCAGACTCATGGAGAGTCAGGTCCACTATCGTGATGCACGTACAAACGGTCTGACGGAAGAGAGCTTCAAACTCATCGACAAAGAGCGCTTCTATGAGATCACCGGCATCCAGTTTATGGATATCAATACAGCGTTCCAGCTTTTATCGTTAAAGATGCAGCGCCCGGAGGTCTTATCCCGCGTGGACAAGATCCTGCTGACACCGGATCTGTTTGACTATTTCCTCACCGGAGAAAAGCATGCGGAGTACTCGATCGCATCGACGACGCAGCTCCTCGATGCCAGGGCACGTACCTGGTCGAAGGAGGTGCTTGAGGCACTTGGGATCCCGGAAAGCATCTTCCCGCCGATCGTACCGACGGCAACACCGGTAGGTGTGGTGCAGCCGGCCATTGTCGAAGAGCTCGGTCTGCCGAATGCGCCGCAGGTGGTTGCGGTAGCGGGACATGATACACAGTGTGCGATGGCGAGCGTGCCGACACAGGACAAAGACTTTATCTTTATCAGCTGCGGTACTTGGTCGCTGTTTGGAACGGAGCTTGATGAGCCGCTCATCAATGAGAACTCGGTAAGGCTCAACATCACCAATGAAGGCGGCTATGGTCCGAAGGCAAGCTTTTTAAAGAACATCATCGCATTGTGGCTGATCCAGGAAAGCAGACGTCAGTGGATCCGTGAAGGGAAAGAGTACAGCTTCGGAGAACTTGAAAAGATGGCACAGGCAGCAAAGCCGTTGCAGTGCTTTATCGATACGGATGCACCGGAATTCGTTCCGGCAGGAAACATCCCGAGACGGATCAGAGAGTACTGTGAAAAGACAGGGCAGTATGTGCCGCAGACCGAAGGTGAGATTGTACGTTGCATCAACGAGTCACTGGCATTAAAGTATCGTGCGACGATCGAGGAGATCGAGGCATGTACCGGGAAGCACTATCCGGTGATCTATATGCTCGGCGGCGGGATCCAGAGCAAGATGCTCTGTGCGTTGACCGCAAGTGCCTGCAAGAGACGCGTCTGTGCCGGTCCGATCGAAGCAACGGCCTATGGCAACATTGCGTTGCAGTTATTGGCGCTTGGCGAGATCAAAGACATTCAGGAAGTGCGAAGAGTCATCGCGGCATCCGAGCCGATCGCCATGTATGAGCCTGCAGATGATGCGGCCTGGACAGAGGCGTATGAGAGATACAAAGGCCTGTTAAAATAAAGATTTGCTGAAATAGGTTTTTTTAAAATCAAATCAGGACAAAAAAAGCCCCTCGCTATGGAATACTCCATAACGAGGGACTTTTTGGGTGACACACTATACGTGGAATTGGTTGACTACATTGACCAGACTGTCTGCGCTTTCGCGGCTGGTCACTGCCAGATGTTCAATATCCTTGGTTACGTTAGAGGTTTCTTCATTCTTGTTTACGATCTCATCAACGCCGCTGTTGTTATCGCTGGATGCGTTGTTGATCTCGTTGATTTCTTTGGCAATACCGTCTACAGAGTGACTCAGCTCATTCACCGCATCACCGATCGCGCGTACTGCATCGCGGATCTCGGAAATACTTTCATCATACTGCTTGCTCTGATCTTCGAATAAGGTAAAGCTGCCGATTAATTCGGTCTTTACATAATCCATCAGATGGATGACCTGATCGCGTACGTTTGCAACGGAGCGATTACTTTCATCTACGATACTCTGGATGTTCATCGCGGTATCACGGGACTGATTTGCCAGCTGTCCGATCTCGCCGGCAACAACTGCGAAGCCACGTCCGGATTCGCCGGCTCTTGCTGCTTCGATGGATGCATTTAAGGACAACAGGTTGGTCTGAGAGGTGATGTCCATGATGGCATCTGCCAGCTCATTGATCTTTTCAACTGCTTTCAGACTCTCTAAAGCAGACTGCATGTTGTTCATCGTTTCATCAAGCGATGTCGTATTGGTCTGGATCACATCGCTGATCTTCTCGTTTGTGGCTGCCGAAGAGCGGATGATGTCTTCGGACTGCTTCATACCGGAATCCACTTTTTGTGATACTTCATCCAGGTAGGAGACGATCTTATCGATCTCATCATTCACTGCAGACAGAGAAGAACCGGTGCGTTCGATACTGCCGGAAAGTTTATCCGCAACGCTCGCATTTTCTGTGGTTACGGAAACCAGCTGCTTGGAAGTTTCATCCAGATTCAGCGTGTTTTCATTCAGCGAATTACTGCAGCTCTTTAAGACATCGACCACTTCGGAGAACATGTTGATCACGTCATCTGTTGCACGGGACAGTTCACCGATTTCATCCGCACGCTTCTGATATGCGGCAATTTCTTTCGCCGGCTTTAAGTCGCGTTTGGAAACACGTGTCAGGGTCTTCTGGATCGCGGTGATCGGATTGGTCATACCTTTGATGATCAGGGCCAGGATAATGGAGATGACGATCAGGATCAGGATACCGATCAAAATGATCTGACGCTGTGCACCTGCAGCATCGCCGTACAGTTCATCCTGATCTGCACCAACGACCAGAACCCATCCGAGCGCCGGATTGGTGATATAAGAACCAAGCATCTTTTCGCCGGTTGCATCACTGTTGTAGGTAAAGTTTCCGCTGGTCAGTTCACCACTTTCGGCAACCTGTGCAAGGAGATCTGTGAAGGCAGCGCCTTCGTAAGTTGTGGTGATCAGGTCTGCATTGTTGGAATAAATGATGGATGCATCACTTGCGCCGAACAGGTAAATTTCCTGATTGGTGCAAAGGTTGATCTGGGAGAGAATCTCGTTCATTCCTGCGGAAGTAACGGTAAACGCTACATATCCGGACGGATCACCTGCGGAAGTATAGCCTGATTTCATGATCAGGAAGGAGATGTCACCAGTGGCCGGTGATACCAGTGCAACTGCTGCACTGACCGGAGTCTGGGTGTCGTTGTAATAATTGGTGTTGAGCATCTCGATGGTCTCTTCATCGTTTCGATAACCGATCAGAGCCGGCATGGTATGCACCACTGCAGTTCCGCCGTAGTCGGTGAAACAGATACTGTCGAGGTTTTCAACAGAGCCTGCAAACAATTCTGTCTGCGCCTGTGCTGCCGCAACAGCTGCTGCGTCGGAGGAGCCTTTGGCCATCAGATTGGTTAATGCCTCGGATGCCATGTAACTATCCAGATAAGCAAACTGCGTATCTACATACTGATTCAACAGATCCATGCTGGAGGATACGGTAGAAGACATCGTATTTTCAGCACTTTTCTTCATGATGTTGTAGATGTTACCGGATGAGATGATACTCAGTGCCAGGATAGCGATTGCCGTAGCGATAACGACAAACAGTGTGATTCGAATGTATAATTTTTTGATTTTCATGAAACCACCTCTCATAATGATTTTTGATCTTCGCATCAAAAGTACTATCAAGGAAAATTATAAAACTGCATATAATTGCATACAATTAACCGAATCTTATATTTGAGCCGAGTCTATGAAAAAAAGGCGAAGAAAGTCTGAAAAATCCATAAAGCCGGGAGATTACCTTGACATTTCGGAAATAACGGCATGGTGATTATTGCCAAATATTGCTTCTGAAATTGGTGAAAAAACCGCATTTACGCAGGCAACAAAAGGGGTTATCCTAACATAGGATGTTGAACATCCTATGTTGGTACATGAAAGGAGAATCTCTATGAAAATCGGATTGGTATATACCGGCGTCACAGATGAATTAAAGGCAGATGTGGAGCGGGAAGTAAAGAAACAGTTGGGAGAAGAGGTTGAGATGCTCAGCTATGCGGATCCCTCGATCATCAAGGAAGTATCTTCGATCGGCTATGTCACGACAGCGCCGGCAGCACGTCTGGTGGCAAGTTATATGCAGGCGGCGCAGGACGGTGTGGATGCGATCTTAAATCTTTGCTCGAGCGTCGGCGAAGTCGCAGATGCGGTGCAGCCGCTGGCAAAATATCTCGGGGTGCCGATCGTACGTGTCGATGAAGAAATGTGCCGCACGGCAGTCAAGACAGGCAAGCGCATCGGCGTTATGGGGACGCTCAGTTCGACGCTGACACCGACAGCGAATACGATCAGACGCCTGGCGCGTGAGATGAACCGTCAGGTGGAGATCACAGAGTGCCTGGTAGAGGGAGCTTTTAACATCAATCAGGAGCAGTTCCTGAAGATGATGGATGAGCATGCGGCTACGATCATCGACAAGGTCGATGTGATCGTTTTAGCGCAGGGGTCAATGGCGTATGCGGAGCCGTCCTTAAGCAGTAAGTACGGAAAACCTGTGCTGGGCAGCCCACGCTTTGGCGCTGTCGCATTAAAGAAGGCACTGGAGGAGAAAGGGGTACTGTAAATAGGAGGAGTAACGTGCGCAAAAACAAAGAAAAATTGCCTTCGGCAGTAGACCAGGTCGTATCAGCCATTACAGATGAGATCATTCGCGGAGAATTACGACCGGGAGAGCGTCTCTCTCCGGAGCCGGATCTGGCACTGAAATACGGTGTCGGCCGCAATTCTGTGCGGGAAGCGATCAAACAGTTGCAGGCCTATGGCGTACTTTATATCAAGCGTGCGGACGGCACATATCTGGTGGACAGTTTCCAGGGTAAGATGCTCGATCCTCTGCTGTATAACCTGATCTTTGATAATGAAGACCAGGAAGATCTGGCGCAGCTGCGCTCGGTCATTGAGATCGGTACATTGCAGGTGGCACTGCTTCGTCCCAAGGCCAAAGAAGTGATCCCGACCTTGAATCGGTTACTGGCTGAGATCGAGGCGGAGTTCCGGAAAGAAGAGCCCTCGCCTGAGGAGATCCTGGATCGTGATCTGCGCTTCCATAAAGCGATCGCGGCGATCATCGGCAATCCGCAGGTTGACATCCTGACCGATTACATCACACGAATGACGATCCCGGCCCGTACGAGAGCTGTGGAAAAGTGGATCGAACTTGGCAAACAGGCGGAGTTTATCAGATTGCATCGTGAGATCATCGACGTGATCGATAGCTGCGATGCGTCGCGTGTCACACAGGTGGTGGAGAATCACTATGTGTTCCTTAGAAAGATTTTAAAAGAGGAAGGTGCGTAAGGAGAACTATGAATGAGCAGATTCAGAGTGCATCCCTGGTGATGGACTCTTACAGCGACATGGAAAAGGCACAGATCGCGCAGTTATTAAACGAAGAAACTGCGCAGAGTGCGCGCAAGATCATCGTCCTTGATGATGATCCGACCGGCGTGCAGACTGTGCATGACGTTCATGTGTATACAGACTGGAGTGTGGAGAGCATTCGCAGAGGCTTTGCGGAAGAAAACGCACTCTTTTTCATCCTGACCAACAGCCGCGGATTTACCGAGGCACAGACGAGAGCGGCACATACCGAGATCGCAGAGCGTGTATCGCAGGTCGCGGCAGAGTGTCGTAAACCGTATATGATCATCTCGCGCTCTGATTCGACATTGCGTGGTCATTTCCCACTCGAGACACAGGTCCTGCGGGATACGATCTGCAAGGAAAGCGGCGGGAAGATCCTGATCGACGGAGAGATCCTCTGCCCGTACTTCAAAGAGGGCGGGCGCTTTACCCTCGGGGATGTGCACTATGTGAAATACGGAGAAGAACTGATCCCGGCAGCAGATACCGAGTTCGCGAAGGATGAGACCTTCGGGTATCATGCTAGCAACCTGGCGGAATACATCGAAGAAAAGACGGGAGGCGCCTTTCGCGCAGAAAGCGTCACCTCGATTTCGCTTCAGATGCTGCGGGCAATTGACATTGATGGGATCACAAAGAAGCTGCTTCAGGTCAGGGACTTTGGCAAGATCATCGTGAATGCAACCTGTGATACGGATGTGAA
>JAILPR010000269.1 GCA_024699355.1 Lachnospiraceae bacterium | reverse complement strand
ACGATCTTAAGCGATGCGCATGTGGCGGTACGCGCGGGACATCATTGTGCACAGCCGTTGTTAAAGTTCCTGGGCGTACGCAGTACGGCGAGAGTATCTTTGGCATTTTATAACGATGAAACAGATGTAAAGAGATTCCTGGATGCGGTCGCAAAGATCCGGCCGATGATGGGATATCCGGAGTAAATGATATGGATAACAGTAAGACGTTTTATAATGAGATCCTGATCGATCACAATATGTATCCGGGGCATAAGAAGCACATTCCGGACGCCAACATGATCCTGGAAGGGGTCAATCCGAGCTGCGGCGATGAGATCACCCTGCAGCTGAAGGTGGAAGACGGAATCATCGTGGATGGCGGATTCGAGGGCGAAGGCTGCGCGGTTTCGCAGGCTTCCTGTGATATGATGCTGGATCTGATCATCGGGAAACAGAAGGATGAGGCGCTACAGATGGCGCAGATGTTTCTGAAGATGATCAAAGGAGAAGCCAGCGAAGAGGAGATCGATGCCCTGGAGGAGGCGGGAGCGCTGCGCGATATTTCACACATGCCGTCCCGTGTCAAATGTGCGGTCCTCGGATGGAGGACTATGCGCGAAGTATTCGGCGAAAAAGAATGATCAAGGCTTACGCGCGGATCATAACGTAAAGCAATGGAGGAACCCTGCGGGGTTCCTTTTTTGATGCATCAATCTGACGGGAAAGGAAAGAAGAACTTGGACAAAACTTACAAAAATCTAAATTAGTTCAAATAAATCTAAAATATACATTGACTTCTAAATATACGGAATTTAAAATTTAGGGTAGAAGAATTGATGTTTTATGGCATTTTTTAGATGAAGAGGGTGCTTTCATGAGTCAGGAAAAGAGTTTGAAGTTTAATGAACCGTGGATCATGCAGAGGGCGGATCCCTATGTGTACAGACATACGGACGGAACCTATTATTTTACGGCATCCGTACCGGAATACGACCGGATTATTTTGCGAAAAGCGCAATCGCTTTCGCAGCTGGCAGAGGCTGAGGAACACGAGATCTGGCATCGCCACAGGAGTGGTCCGATGAGTGAGCATATCTGGGCGCCGGAACTGCATTATATCGACGGTGCATGGTACATCTATTTTGCAGGCGGAGAACAGGAAGATATCTGGAAGATCCGTCCGTATGTATTGCAGTGCACGGACGAAGATCCTGTGACGGGGACCTGGAAAGAGCTTGGCAAGATGCAGTGTGCGGATGAAGATGTCTTTTCTTTCCGTGCGTTTTCACTTGATGCAACGGTATTTGAAAATCATGGCAGCTGGTATTATGTCTGGGCGGAAAAGGTCGGCGTCGGCAGACAGATCAGTAATCTGTACATTGGCCGCATGGAGACACCATGGAAGCTGGCTACCGTACAGGTGATGCTGACGACACCGGATTATGATTGGGAGCGTGTCGGATTCTGGGTCAACGAAGGTCCGGCAGTGATCAAACGTGGCGGAAAGATCTTTTTGACCTACTCTGCCAGCGAGACCGGAAAACCATATTGTATGGGAATGCTGACTGCGGATGAAGATGCAGATCTGCTGGATCCGAAATCCTGGGAAAAAGAGCGTTATCCGGTACTTCAGTCCGATCCGGCAAAACAGATCTATGGACCGGGACACAACAGCTTTACCGTGGATGAGGATGGCAACGATATTTGTGTCTTCCATGCAAGAGGGGAAGAGACGATCGAAGGCAATCCGCTGTACAATCCGAACCGGCATGCCATGCTGATGCGGATCAAGTGGGATGCATCCGGCAGACCGGTATTTGCATTTACCTAAGGAACAATAACAGCTGTCAGAGGAGAAGGTACGATGGATAAGAATTTGATCAAATGTGCAACGGCAGGGATGGGTGTCTGCCTTGCGCTGACAGGGAGCGGCTGCGGGGAAGCAGCTTCATCGCTTCCGGCGGAAAAACCGATCGAAGAGATCGAGACCGGAAGTGTTAATTCCGGGGCATCACTCCACGATCCGCAGGTCATCATCGCGGAGGATGGGACATATTATTGTTACGGAACGCATATGACAGCGGCGACTTCTACGGATCTAAGTTCCTGGAAGAGCTGGGCGGATGGTGTAAACGGCTCCAATCCGATCTATGATAATCTGCTGACAGAGCCGTTTGATGCATTTTCGTTTGTCGGGAAAAATACCGAGAGCGGTTATTCGGTGTGGGCACCGAGTGTGATTTACAATCAGACGACGGGCAAGTACATGATGTATTTTTGCACGACCTCGTCGTATATCAAGTCCAATATCGTCTTTGCAACTTCGGATGATATCGGCGGTCCTTATCATTATGAAAAGACGATCGTATATTCCGGATTTACAAAATCGGATCTGGAGCAGACCAACTTCTATGAACTGATGGGCGATGATGTACAGACCAGAAACCGCTATGTGTCCGGTGGAGCCTATAACAATCAGCTCTGGCCCAATGCCATCGATCCGGCGATGTTTTATGATGAAGATCAAAGACTCTGGATGGTTTACGGCTCCTGGTCCGGCGGAATCTTTCTTCTGGAACTGGATCCGGAGACGGGTGAGCCGATCCGGCCGCAAACCGATGACGAAACGCAGACGGACGCCTACTTTGGCAAGCGCCTCGTCGGCGGTTTTCACAATCCGATCGAAGGACCTTATATTCAGTACCATGCAGAGAGCGGATATTATTATCTGTTTCTCTCTTACGGCAATTTACAGACGGATGGTGGCTATCAGATCAGAGTGTTCCGATCTGAGGCGCCGGATGGTCCGTATACCGATGCAACGGGCGCTACGCTTGGACTGACGGATGATCTGGACAATTTCGCAAATTACGGCGTCAAGCTCATGGGCAATTACACGCTGCCAAGCTTAAATGTCACTTATATGGCACCGGGCGGACAGTCCACGTTTGAAGACCGGGACGGAAAGCTGTATGTGGTTTACCACCAGAGGTTCAAAAATATGGGTGAGTTCCACGCGGTTCGTGTCCATCAGATGGCCATGAATGAGGATGGCTGGCCGTGTATTTTCCCGTTTGCGACCTGCGGTGAGAGCTTGTCCGAAGAAGGCTATGAGACCAAAGATCTCAGCGGTACATTCTATGTCCTGGATCACGGTCTGGAAATCAATAACCTGGTGAACGAAGCTGCGGCGGCAACCTTTGCGGATGGCAAGATCAGCGGCGCAGTGAGCGGCACTTATGAAGTGACCGGGGGGACCAATTTTATCACATTGAATGTGGACGGTGTCACCTATAAGGGCGTGCTGATCCAAATGACGGATGAAGCCGGCAATTCCACCTTTAACATCACAGCGGTTGGTGAAAACAATCATGCCATCTGGGGTGTTCATTATTTGCAATGATCTGATCTAAAATATTGAGATTTATCTAAAATAATCATATAATAGAAAAGTATTTTAGAGTTAGATAAAGGGGAAAGGTTTAGGGGTTATGTTACATATCAAGTCATTGGACGAAGGGCTGGCACTGTTTAAAGCGCTTGGCTCAGACGTCAGAGTGGAGATCATCAAGATCCTGCTCAGTGAAAATTCAATGAATATGAATGAGCTTGCGGGACGCTTAAACATTACAAACGGTGCACTGACAAGCCACATCAAGAAACTGGAAGAGTGCGGCGTCGTAACGGTCTCTTCGGAGACTGCCGGACACGGCAATCAGAAGGTCTGCTCGGTACATCTGGATAAGATCCTGATCGAACTGCAGGATAAGCCGAAGAATGAAAATATCTATACTACGGATATTAAAGTCGGCCTGTTCTCCGGATATTCCGTATATCCGACCTGCGGTCTGGCATCCAACGATCGACTGATCGGAGAAGTGGACGATACCAGATACTTTGCGCATCCCGATCGTTATGAAGCGGATATCCTGTGGTTTACCAAAGGTTATGTGGAGTATGCGATCCCGAATTTCGTACCGTATAACCAGAAGATCGATGAGATCTGTATTTCCGCGGAATTAAGTTCCGAAGCACCGGGCATCAACAATGTCTGGCCGTCGGATATTTACTTTTATTTAAACGATGTGCTTTTGGGCACCTGGACTTCACCCGGAGATTTCGGCGATGTAAAAGGCATCTTTACACCGGACTGGTGGTTCCCGAACTGGAATCAGTACGGACTCTTAAAGATGCTGGTCATCAATCATAAGGGAACCTTCATTGACGGGTTGCAGATCTCGGATGTGGGGATCGATCAGTTCAAACTGACCTCCAAGAGCAATCTGAGATTAAAACTGGAAGTTCCGGAGAATGCGGAACATGTCGGGGGATTGACGATCTTTGGAAAAGGATTTGGCAATTACAACCAGGACATCAATGTAAAGATGGCATATAGCCCGCTGGAGGCATAAGAAAGAGAATACGGGGCTACCGTATCCGGTGATGAATGATCATCACCGGATACGGTAGCCCTTTTTGTGTGCTGTTTGAGTACAGATCTGATCGCCTGCGATAAGTGCTATTTATCACAGGCGATCATTTTAATCAAATTTTCAGACCGGCAAGGGGATGATACGATTACCCTAACACGGAGACAACGTTCTGAAGTGGGGGTTGAACATGGCCAATGAAAAGCGGATAACCGATCTGTTTTTGAAGCTGGTTTCTTTTGACAGTGAATCCTATCACGAACAGGAAATCGGAAGTTATCTGACAGCAAAACTGAAAGCGCTCGGACTGCAGGTGGATATCAGACACACAACAGAAAAGGCTTATCTGAAATCCCACCCGGACTCCTATCCCAATATTTATGCATGCCTTAAGGGAACGCTTCCGGGAACGATTCTGTTTTCGGCACACCTGGATACGGTTTCACCGGGACAGGGC
The DNA here is from genome assembly GCA_024699355.1 of Lachnospiraceae bacterium. GTDB lineage: Bacteria > Bacillota > Clostridia > Lachnospirales > Lachnospiraceae > SIG336. The sequence goes on along the minus strand of JAILPR010000269.1, from coordinate 10,269 downwards.
AAAAAGGCGCGCATTACCCGGGACGGATTCATTACCTCCGAAGGGGATACGGTTTTGGGGGCGGATGACATCTCCGGTTTGGTGGCGATCATCGAAGCACTGAGCATGATCAGGGAAAGCAAGGCGCAGCACCCGGACCTTGAGATTTTGTTTACGGTTTCGGAAGAGCCTTTTTGCGAAGGATCGCACTATTTCAACTATGATCTGCTCCATGCGGATATCGGATATGTCCTTGATCTGACCGGGGAGATCGGAACTGCGGCGCTCAGAGCACCGGCCATTCTCACATTTAAGGCAGTTGTTTGCGGAAAAGCATCGCATGCAGGCTTTGCCCCCGAGGAGGGGATCAACGCATTGAAGGCAGCAGCGGATGCGATAACACATATCAAGACCGGAAGGATAGATTCACATACCACGGTGAATATCGGAACGATCGTTGGAGGAACCGCGAATAACATTGTTCCGGATCTGGTCACACTGACCGGAGAGATCCGAAGCACGGATCATGAACGGGCATTGATGAAGGCAAGAGAAATCGGAAAGATTCTCACGGACTATACGGTAAAATCAAAAGTCGAACTGAAATACGATGTCACCGAACACATCAAAGCTTATCAAATTTCCCCGAAAGATGCGGTCACAGAACGCTTCAAAAGAGCCTGCAGAAAAGCATCGATCAGGGAAGCAACTGTGACGACATTCGGCGGCAGCGATGCCAACAGGTTCAATGAGGCGGGGATTGCAACCATCGTCACTGCCTGCGGGATGGAGAGAGTTCATTCGACCGGAGAGTATACCTACATCAAGGATCTGGTAAGATCCGCAGAACTTACGTTTCAACTAATGACCATACAGGATTCATTCAAGACATCAATTGAGTAACAGGAGGAAAACAAAATGGCAAATGCATGCTCAATCAGAAGAACTACAAACAGACCCTACACGGATGAAGATGCCGAAAGATACGCCCTGGAGGTAGGGGCAGATCCGAGACCGCAGGAAGTAAAGAGCGAGATCGATGAGCGGGGTGCGTTCATCAGACAGGCAAATGCCTTTATCCGTCCCTTTGGCGACGGAGAGCATGATCTGAAGGCAGAGGCCAACAGATACGCGATCTACTGGGCACACGGGTGCCATTGGTCCAACAGACCGGTTATCGTTCGCGACATTTTGGGACTGACGGATGTGATCGCAGATGCACATACCACCCACAGCGGCGAAAGCAATCTCTATGGGCATGGATTCGGTGACAGTCCGGATCACAAAGATCCCATTCTGGGCGCATATTTTCTCAGCGAATTTTATAAAAGAGCAAATCCGGATTTTCAGGGAAGAGCAACCACACCGACACTTGTGGATGTGAAAGAAAAGACCGCGGTCAATAACGATTACCACAGACTGACCAATTATATTGAAGTACAGTTCAGAAAGTTCCAACCGGTCGATGCGCCGGATCTTTATCCGGTCAAATATCGAAAAGAAATTGATGAATTCAATGACTGGCTGTTCCCGACCATCAACAATGGTCACTATCGTATGGCTTTTTGCCAGAGCTATGAGGCATATCAGGAAAGCTATGATGATTTCTTTGAATCCATTGAGAAAATAGACAAACGGCTTGAGACCAATCGCTTCCTGTTCGGTGATTATATTACCGATGCAGATATCAGACTGTATGTGACGCTGGTCAGATGGGAGACAAGCTACTATCACAATGTCGGCCCGATCAAGAAGAGAATCACCGAGTATAGGAATCTCTGGGGATATGTCAAGGAACTCTTCGGTGTGCCGGAATTCAGAAAGTATACATTTTTTGAATTTCCGGAAAAGCAGCCAGGGATTTTTGCAAGCTACGCATCCAGAATCGCATCACAGGTTCCGTATGAGGAACTCTGGAAAAGCGATGGATCAAGAAAAGCATTATCCAAGGATCCGGATCACATTTACAAAAAACATCCGGAAGGAGAAACCGCGGATGATTATCAGACGGTGATCAGCGCATCCAAGTGGAACCTGCAGGATCCCGCAAGAAGGAATCCGTTTGAGAGAACACTCTCGCAGGATGCTTCGATCAATCCGATCCAATCCAAACTGAGAGATTAAATTACTGTAAAAAACAACATCATCAAACGGACGGAAAGGAATCGGCTCATGGCCAAATTATTTGATGGAAAACTTGTCATATCGGAGATACCGGATCTGTTGGTATATCTGCCCACAACCATATATCTGACACTTGTGGCATTGGTATTTGGCCTGATCGTAGGTCTGGTGATCGCACTCATCAGAATGAATAAGGTACCGGTACTCAACCAGCTGGCGATCGCATTTGTATCGATCATACGAGGCACGCCGATCATTGTTCAGCTTTACATTACCTATTTTGGGATTCCCATCGCATTGAAATATTTCAATTATTATCATGGAACGAATTTCAATGTAAACGGGATCCCGGGAATTCTCTTTGCGATGGTCGCGTTGGGATTGAACCAGTCGGCATTTGATTCCGAGACCATAAGATCATCGATCCAGTCCGTAGACAAAGGACAGATCGAAGCAGCCAAATCCATGGGGATGAGTTCCGCGCAGGTGCTGAGAAGAGTCATCCTTCCGCAGGCGGCTTCGGTGGCACTGCTGCCTTTGGGAAATTCGTTTATCGCCCTGATCAAAGGAACCTCACTTGCATTTACCTGCTCGGTGATCGAACTGACGGCAGCCGGTAAGATCCTGGCAGGAAGGAATTACAGGTACTTTGAAGTGTACTGCTCACTGGCCATCATCTATTGGGTGATCACCTTCCTTTTGGAGAGGCTGCTTGCTGTTACGGAAAAGAACATCGCGATTCCGGAGCAGCCGGCGGAAGAAGACCATAAACGTCAGGCCCGAAAGGAGGCAACCGAATGAGCTTTATAGAGATCAGGGGTTTACGAAAATCCTTCGGAAATAATACCGTTCTTGACGGTGTGGATCTGGATATCGAAGAAGGGGAGGTCGTTGCGATCATCGGACCCTCCGGAACAGGAAAATCGACACTTTTAAGAAGCATCAATCTGCTGGAAAAGCCGGAAGCGGGAAGCGTGACGATCGATGGGAAGAACTTTCAGCTGACGACCAAATCCGCAAAAGAGGTACTGGAACTCAGAAAGCAGACAGAAATGGTCTTCCAGCAGTTTCATCTTTTTAAAAACCGGACTGCACTGGAAAACGTGATGGAAGGTCTGGTTGTTGTCAAGAAACTGAAGAAGGAAGAAGCAAAAAAGATCGCACTTGAGGAACTTGATAAGGTGGGCCTTGGTGACAGACTCAGTCATTATCCGAGACATCTGTCCGGGGGGCAGCAGCAAAGAGTCGCTCTGGCACGAGCACTTGCGTTAAAGCCCAAACTGCTCCTGATGGATGAGCCGACATCGGCATTGGATCCGGAACTGGTGGGGGAAGTCCTTGTAACGATCAAGAAGGCTGCAAAGGAGGGCTTTACGATCCTTCTGGTCACACATGAGATGGACTTTGTCAAAAGTGTTGCAAACAGGATCATTTTCCTTGAAAACGGCAGGATCGTAGCAAACGGAAGCCCGAAGGAAATCTTTGAAAATCCGACCAATGAAAGACTGCAGCTGTTTCTCAGAAATATCAATATGCTGCAGACGGCAGATGATTACAGCATTTAAGGAGGCGGAAATGAGCAAGTTGGATACGCTTCTTGTGCACGGGGCAAATGATAAGGTCTCGTATGCAAGAGAAGTGAATGTCCCCATCTATCTTACGGCGACATTTGAACAGAAAAGTTTTGAAGATCATACCGGATACGGATATGCCAGAGGAAATAATCCCACACGGGAGAGCCTTGAATATTTGATCAAAGAACTGGAGGGAGGAAAGAGAGCCTTTGCCTTTGCCTCCGGGATGGCAGCCACAAGTGCGGCGCTCAGTCTTTTTTCCGCCGGGGATAAGGTCCTGGTGGCCGGCATGGTCTATGGCGGAACGTACGGAGTACTCAAGAGCGTGTTCGCAGGATTTGGCCTTCGCTTTGAACTGGTGGAGCTCGACCGGGCCGAAGATCTTGTTCCGCATATTACGGAGGATGTCAAAGGAATCTTTTTTGAGACACCGGTCAATCCGACACTGAAAGTGAATGACATCAGGGGGATTGTAAAGATCGCAAAAGAACACTCCCTTCTGACCATTGTGGATAATACGTTTATGTCGCCTTTTGCACAGCGGCCCCTGGAACTTGGTGTGGACGTGGTCGTCGAAAGTGCAACCAAATATCTTGGAGGACATAGCGATATCATTGCAGGCATCGCAGCGGTCAACGATGAACAGCTCGGCGAGCGTCTGCATATGATCCAGGCGCTGCAGGGGGGAATCCTTCAGCCGTTTGATGCCTATCAGCTGATACGAAGCATCAAAACCCTTGGGGTTCGCGTTCGTCAGCAGACGCATAATGCCTATGAAATCGCAAAATATCTGGAAACAGATCCGGCTGTGAAAATCGTTCACTATCCCGGACTTGAGAGCGATCCGGGATATGAACTTCAAAGAAGTCAGGCGGACAGTGCCGGAGCAATGCTTTCTTTTGAACTGGATGACCAATATTGTCCGGCAAAGTTTTTGGATTCGCTTCATATTTTTACACTCGGGGCAAGTCTTGGCGGCGTGGAATCGCTGATCGGACATCCCGCAACAACCTCTCATCGTGGCATACCGGAAGAAGACAGAGCAAAGTTTGGCATCAGCGATCTTCTGATCAGAGTATCGCCCGGCATTGAGGATACAGAGGAACTGATCGCAGATCTTGCGCAGGCATTACGTCTTGCGAAGAAATAATTCAAAAAAAGGAGTCACTATTATGAAAAACAATCTATTGAAACTGATCGGAGTAACACTGACGGCATCATTTGTACTTACAGGATGCGGACAAAGCGCGCAGACTGCAAAGGAGGTACAGGCAGCGCAGGAAACGGAAGCAGCACAGAGCGCGGAAAGCGTACAGACTGAGCAGACGCAGGAGTCCACCGGGGAAGCGGCGGAAAGTGCCGATGCAACGGAGAAAACCGTGGTTGTAGCAGCAACGGGTGCATCTCCGAGACCGTTTACCTATTACGATGACAACAACAATCTGACCGGTCAGAATGTGGAACTGCTGAATGCTATTTTTGAAAAACTGCCGGAATATGAACTGGTTTGGGAAGTTGCTCCGGATTTTCCGTCCATTTTTGCGGGAATTGATTCCGATAAGTATCAGATCGGTGTAAATAATCTGAGCTGGAACGAAGAGCGTGGAGAGAAATATCTCTTTACGGCACCCATGTTTAAAAACGAACTGATCGTTGTGGCAAATGACAGCATTGAACTCTCCGACCAGGTATCCTTTGAAGATCTGGCCGGGAAGACCTATATCGGAAGTCCGACGCTGGCTTACACCATCTGGACAGAGCAGTATAACGAAAGCAGTGATCAGGATATCATCATTGAATACAACGAATCGGATCTGGCACTTCAGCTGAATCTGGTTGCCGAGCAGGAGGATTATTTCCTGATCGTCGATGCACCGATGTATTACGGTTATTATCAGCCGGAGTTTGGCTATGATCTTCAGAATGCGGTTCTTTCCGATATCGGTGGAGATGATTTCTACAGCTACTTTATCGTCGGTAAAGGAAACGAAAAACTTGCGGAGGATATCGACAGAGCGCTTCTTGAGGTAACGCAGGAAGGAATTGCGACACAGATCAGCAATCAGTTTTTGGGCGGTGATTATGCACCGACCGCGGATGAAATTATCAAGTACTCAAAATAATCAGAGGATCATACGATGGGAAAAATATATCAGGGCATAGAAGATCTTGTTGGCCATACACCGCTTGTTGCGCTGAATCGATATGCAAAGAAGTTGGGGCTTGGGGCAAATGTGATCGTGAAGCTGGAGTCCTATAATCCGGCAGGTTCGGTCAAGGACAGAGCTGCACTTCAAATGATCATCGCAAAGGAAGAGGCGGGAGAGATCAGATCCGGAGGAACGATCATCGAAGGCACTTCCGGAAATACGGGAATCGCGATTGCTGCGATCGGTGCCGCCAGAGGATATCAGGTGAAAATCTGCATGCCGGATGATGTTTCCGTCGAGCGAAGAAAACTGATCGCATCATACGGGGGTGAGGTAATCCTCACCCCGGGTGCGGATAAGATGGGCGGGGCCGGAGCGACCGCGGCCGCGATCCTTGCCCAAACCGAAAATGCAGTCATCCTAGGGCAGGGGGCAAACCCGAAAAACCCGGAAGCGCATTACCGGACGACCGGACCGGAAATCTGGGAAGATACGGATGGAAAGATTGATATTTTCGTTGCCGCAACCGGGACCGGCGGAACCATCTCAGGGACCGGAAAGTATTTGAAGGAGCAAAATCCGGAGATCAGAATTGTTGCCGTGGAACCGACCGGCAATGCGGTCCTGACCGGTGGCGAGCCGGGATATCACAAGATTCAGGGCATCGGCGGAGGTCCGACACCGCCCGTGACAGATGTCAGTCTGTTTGATGAAGTCATTGATGTAACGGATGAAGATGCCTATGAGACGGCACGACTTGTTCCGAAAGTCGAGGGATTGTCGATCGGCATTTCCGCGGCAGCTGCACTGTATGCTGCAACACAGGTGGCGAAACGACCGGAAAATGCCGGGAAAACGATCGTTGTCATGATCCCTGACAGCGGTGATCATTATCTTTCAGGGGATTTATACGAATAAGATGTCAATTCAATATACCGATGATTCGAACCAAATTGATTTTTGCAAGGTGACAAACCTGCTAAACACCTTTGGGGGCGAAGAAACAAACGAAGTACATCAAGTGATGCGCGCATTTCTCGATAGCGCATATGCCGTATATGCCATCGACCGGGACGAGGTCGTTGGCGTCTGCAGAGCACTTTCCGATGACCTGGAGTGGACGCTTGTGTCGGATCTGGCTGTTTCGGACCAGACAGACCGGGAAGAGGTGACCGGAACGCTCTTACGGATGTTTATTGAGCGCTTTAAAGGGCAGGAGATCTTTACCTATGCAGACAGCGCATATTACGATCTGCTGGAGGCGCAAGGTTTTTTCAGGTCCAAGAATTCTTTTACCGTTTCCGGTGAAGTAGGGAATCTGGAGGTGAGAGCGGGGAAGGAAGCCAATTTCCTCCCGCTGGGATATCGCTTTGAACATGAGTATGAGAAGGTTCCGAAAGGATTCCCGTCCCATGCGGTCAGCGAGCAGAAAGAAGATATACAGCTCCGCTATACGGATTCGCGGGATGGAATCGACTATGAAGAAGTTGCAGAACTCTTAGCAAACGCATTTCAGCATTCGAAGAAAGATTCCGGGATCATCAGAACGGTATTTGAAGGCAGCAGATTTGTACAGTTTGCGTTTGACCGGGATCGGCTGATCGGCTGTGCAAGAGCCGAATCCGATGGTGTCCGTCAGGGGCTGATCTTAAATGTGGCGGTTGATCCGGCTTATCAGGGACATCATTTGGGCATGGAAATTATCTCAAGACTTTCTGCACAAATGCAGGGCGAGAATATCTTTTTAAACACACATCCGGGCGGTGTGGGGTTTTATAACAGAACGGGATTTCGAAGAAATAAAAATGCTTTTCTCTATCCGGCACATCCCGATATGCCGCCGGAAGTCAAGCGGGGATTTTATTTGCCGAAGGGATATCGATATATCGATGAATATTGATCGGACAATGAAAAAAGCCTGCCGGTACTTCCGGGACAAAGGCTGCCCAACGGAGGAGTATCATATGAATTTGGAAATCGACACAAAGTGTATACATGGAGAGAGACACAAACATCAGGACGCGAATTGTGCACTCAGTTATCCGATCTATCAGACGGCTTCTTTTTCACATTTGACGCCGGGTCATAACCCTTCGGGATTTGACTATTCCAGAGAATCCAATCCGACGAGAACCTATCTCGAAGAGACGGTCAGTTCTCTGGAACAGGCGTATGATACGGTGGCATTTGCATCCGGAATGGCTGCGATCGCAACCGCATTTGAATTATTTGCACCGGGAGATCACATTCTTCTGGGAGAAGATCTTTACGGAGGAGTGGTACGATTTATCACACAGGTCAGTACCAAGAACGGCTATCATACCGAATACGTGGATACCTCGGATATCAATTGCGTCAAAGAAAAATTCACGAAACAGACCAGAGCGGTTTATTTTGAAACACCGACCAATCCGATGATGCATGTGACCGATATTAGGGCGATCGCCGAAATCGCGCATGCGCATGGTGCGCTGGTCATTGTGGATAATACATTGATGTCCCCATATTTCCAAAATCCGATTCCGGAGGGGGCGGACCTGGTCGTCCATTCCGGAACAAAATATATCAGCGGCCATAACGATACCATTTGCGGTTTTTTGTGTGCATCGAATGCGCAGCTTGCAGAAAGAATCCGGCTCTTGTCCAAAACAACGGGAGCAACGCTCGGCCCGTTTGAGGCCTGGCTTTGTCTGCGGGGACTTAAGACCTTGGCTCTTCGAATGGAGCGCCACAAAAGTAATGCGATTGCAGTTCGGGATTTTCTTTCCGAAAGAAATGATGTCGAGGAAGTTCGATATGCAGGGAGCGGAATGCTTACCTTCTCTGTGAACTCGTCAGACCTTGCGCAAAAAATTTTGAAGAATATCAAACTGATCACATTCGCGGAAAGCCTGGGCGGGACTGAGTCCCTGCTAACCTATCCGATCATACAGACACATCCCGATGTGCCGGATCATGTGAAAGAAAAACTCGGAATCACGGATAAACTACTGAGATTGTCGGTCGGGATCGAAAATCCGAAGGATATTATCGAAGATCTCAGAGCGGCATTTGAGAGCTGAAAGAAGAACCTATGACAGAAACAAATCTTGATTTTGATACGATCATCAACAGGACGAATACCAAATGTTTAAAATATGATTTTGCGGAGAAAAGGGGTTATCCGAAAGACGTGCTTCCGCTGTGGGTTGCGGACATGGACTTTCGGACTTCTTCTTATGTGGAAGAAGCGATCAAAAAAGCGGTAGAACATAACATTTACGGTTATACCAATATTCGTCACGGAGACGGTTTTTTTGATGCGGTCTGTGCCTGGATGCAACAACATCATGACTTTACGCCGCAGGAGAGATGGCTGGTCCATACCCCGGGGGTAGTCTTCGCAATATGTATGGCGATCAGAGCACTGACAAATCCGGGTGATGCGGTACTGATACAACAGCCCGTTTATTATCCCTTTTCCGGTGCGGTCAAAAGCAATGGCAGAGTGCCGGTAAGCAGTGACCTTGTAAGAGATGAACAGGGCAACTATCAGATCGATTTTGAAGATTTTGAGAGAGTGATCGTTGCGCATCAGGTGAAACTGTTCATCTTATGCAATCCGCACAATCCGGTGGGACGGGTATGGACCCGGGAGGAACTGAGCAGGATCGGCAGGATCTGCAGGGAGAGAGGGGTCATCGTCTTTAGTGACGAGATCCATTTTGATTTCATCTGGAATGGCGATCATCATGTCTTTCAGGAAGTCGAGGAGTCTTTTCGCGAGTTTACCATTACCGCGACGAGCGCAAGCAAGACATTTAATCTTGCCGGACTTCAGCAGGCAAATCTCTTTATTCCGGATGAGACCATCAGAAGGAAACTGATCCATGAGGTGAGAGCAACCGGCTATGATGAACCGTCCCTCCTCGGGATCGCAGCGACGCAGGCAGCGTACGAGCACGGGGAGATGTGGTATGCATCCGTAAAGGCTTATATTGAGCAAAATATTGACTATGCCGTAAGCTATGTAGCCGAACACATTCCGGGCGTACAACTGGTCAAGCCGGAAGGAACCTACCTGATCTGGCTCGGATTTACCAAAACCGGGGTGGATGCAAACGAGCTGGATGATCTGATCGTCAACAAGGCAAAACTCTGGCTGGACAGCGGAAGGATTTTCGGAAGTACGGGGGCAGGGTTCCAAAGGATCAATACCGCCTGTCCGAGAAGCGTACTGGCAGAGGCTCTTGGAAGAATCAAAGCACTGGAATTATGATACAACAGAACGGGCACCTCTCTTTCGAGAAGTGCCCGCTCCTTTTATCTTCACCTGATTCATATCGGGCGGTATTATTTGATACCGCTGATGGCGATAGACTGAATGATCACACGCTGGAACATGAAGAACAACAGCAATGTCGGGAGCATGGCAATTACCGAAGCCGCCATGATCAAAGCGT
>JAILPR010000020.1 GCA_024699355.1 Lachnospiraceae bacterium | reverse complement strand
TACGATTCTCATAGGACTCCTTTCAGGTCATGGATCAGTTTGTTGATCCGGTCGTATTCCATTCTCATGCTGACCTGATTAACGATCATACGTGCAGAGAGCGGACAGATTTCTTCCAGAACTTCCAGTCCGTTTTCTTTTAAGGTCGAGCCGGTTTCCACAATATCCACGATGACATCACTTAAGCCGACGATCGGCCCCAGTTCCACCGAGCCGTTTAATTTGATGATGTCGACGGTCTGATGTTTTTTGTTATAGAAATAATCCTTGGCGATCATCGGATATTTGCTGGCAACGCGTATCCGCTCATGGTGCTGTAACAGTTCTTTCGCGCTTGCAGGGCCGCAAACGCACATACGGCATTTGCCAAAGCCCAGATCAAGGACTTCGAAGACTCTGCGGTTTTCTTCCATGATGGTATCTTTCCCGACCACCCCGATGTCTGCCGCGCCGTATTCGACATACGTCGGCACATCCGGTCCTTTGGCAAGGAAGAACTTTAATTTTAACTCTTCATTGACAAAGATCAGTTTTCTGGTGGATTTGTCCTTCATCTCCGTCATCGTAATGCCGAGTTTTTCGAACAGATCCAGGGTTGTATTTGCAAGTCGCCCCTTGCCGAGGGCAAAGGTTAAATATCTCTCTTCCATGCTTACTCCGTTGTGAAATCCAAAAGTTCTCTGCCGGCATGTCTCGCCACTTCCGCAAGTGCTTCTCTGGTCATCATGATGCCGGTATTGTTAAACAGTTCGACCGATACGCCTTTTGCCCGTAGCGCTTTTGCTTTGGCAAGCGCCTCTTTGTAACGCGCTGTCTGAAAAGCGATCATGCACCCTGCCGGTTTCGTCTCAAAAGGAATTTTCTGGCTTTCGAGCGCGGTCATCAGATCGTCGACCTGGATCGCAAATCCGATCGCCGGAGCACATTTTCCGAACTTCTCGAGCAGATGATCATATCTGCCGCCGCTGACCAGTGCATCTCCGACGCCGTAGGTATAGGCTTTGACAACAATCCCGGTATAGTAATTGTACTTGCTCAGCAGCCCCAGATCGAAGGATACATACCGATCCACACCGTAGAGTTTCAACAGTTCATAGAGATCCTGCAATCTGCGGATCGCTGCAAGCGAGCGTTCATTGGAGACGACCGCCTGTGCCTCCGAGAGCATATCCACGCCGCCAAACAGTTCCGGAATCTGCAACAATGCTTTGGCTGCAGATTCGTTCACAACGTGAGATGCGATCAAATCTTCCGCACCAAAGACATTCTTTTCGCTGATGGCTTCGCGGATCGCCAGTTCCACCTCCGGATCGATCCCCGCTGCCTCGCAGATACCGCGGAAATAATCGACCTGTCCGATACTGACCTGAAATTCCGTTAAGCCGGCGGATAACAGGCTTTCGATCAGGAGTGCGCACATCTCCGCATCGGCTTCGACACTGTCATCACCGATCAGCTCCGCACCGAGCTGTGTGGTCTCTTTTAATTTTCCCTGGAGATTCGAGGTGTTGATGAAGGTGTTGCCCATATAGCAAAACCGGATCGGCACATCCTCTTCCATATAATACTTTGCAGCACAGCGTGCCATCGACGGCGTAAAATCCGGGCGAAGGACCAGGGTATTGCCTTCTTTATCAAAAAACTTGTACAGATCCTTTGACGGGATCGTTCCGATCTCTTTGGAAAAGACATCAAAGAATTCAAAGGTCGGCGTACAAAGTTCCCGAAATCCGTAAGAACGGATCACGCGCATCATCTCTGCGGAGGTTTGCTGTTTCTTTTCATATTCGGCGCCGTAAATGTCACGTACGCCTTCAGGGGTATGTAATAAATTCTGATTCATCTGCATCTCCTGTGCATTCGCTTTCCTGTGGCATGCATCTGTACTGTATTCACGTATCGACGTGTGGATCTGTACCACATACGCTTTATCGTGGTAACGTGCTACCGTATTAGCAAAATAAACAATCTAAGTATATGAAAATGCAAAAGCATTGTCAAGAACGATCTTTCAAATCTTTGTTGATCAGATCCAGGAACGGAACAAAGACCTCACGTTTTGATTGGAATACGTAGGCCGGATCCAGTTCTTCATAGCGGAAACTTTTCCTGCCGCCGTTTTGTGCCCGCTCCCAGAACGGCAAAAAATCGCGATAGGTCAAATAATAAAATTCTTCTCGATGGGTAAAATAGATCAGAAAAAATGATACTCCGTCCTGTTGTTCAAAACGGCGCATAAACTCCACCTGATGCGGGTGGATGTTTTGCAGAGCGAATGTATCTTTGGCGCATTCTTTGGCATCAAAACAAACCGGAATCCCCTGCACGACACCGATATAGTCGACCGTACTTTTTTGATCAAAGTACGCAAGGGTGATGTGTCTGGTCGACTTATCAATGTTGATCGGTGTGATCGGTGTCGGAATTTTCTGGATCAGTGCAAGCTGATATTCCGCATATTTTTCAATGCTGCGGTTAATGAGGTCTTCTAGGGTAGATCCGCGAAGACCTCTGGAGTTCCATGTTGGCATAACTTCTCCCCCTGTTGTTTCATCACACCGGAAGGCATGGAGATCACTTCTTTTCCCGAAAGTGCGGGCAGCGTCTCCAATTCCGGAAAGATTACCTGATAGGCATGCAGCAGCTGATGCTTTGGCCAGCCGGGCAACAGCGGCCCGCCGTATTTGACATCTCCGATCAGCGGATGGCCGATGGAGGATAAATGCGCACGGATCTGATGCGTTTTACCGGTGATCAAATGGACCTTTAACAACGTGACATCCTGTGCCGGATGATAAGCGATCGGCTGATAGGCTGTTTGAATACGAGCAGCATCCTTCACGGCCTTCGTACTGATCTGCACTTTGTTTTGTATTTCGTCCTTCCGCAGATACCCATCCAGGGTCATTTCTTTCGAGATCCGTCCCTGCACATAGGTCAGATAATACTTTTGCAGACTGCGATCCTGCAAAAGTTCACTCAACACACGGCTCCCCGGAAGCGATATGCCGCAAAGCAGCAGTCCGCTCGTATTACGATCGAGGCGGTTGCAGACCGACGGCTTAAAATGCGAAAGGGAATCTGCCGTGATCTTTTCACGGGATAACAACTCTCCGATCAGCCATTCATTAGCGGAAAGATCCTGTGGCTTACTCTTTTGTGATAAGATCCCGGCCGGTTTTTCCAGAATGCAGACGTCCGCATCCAGATACAGCACGTTGATTCCCCGAAGGATCGTATGCGCTTTTTGGTATTCATTCAGCGGCAAAGGCTTTGGTGCTTTTGCAAATTTGGCATACGTCTCATCAGAAAAAAACAGCAAGACCTCATCGCCTTCCTGCAGGAGTTCTTTTCCTTCCGCCTTGTGATGATTCAGTTCAATATTTTTCTTTCGCAGCATCTTAAAAATAAAGCTGCTGTTTGCTTCCGGCAGGATGCGCTTCAGATATTTATCGAGGCGCTGTCCCGCATCGGCTCTTGTGATCGAAAATGCAATCATAAACTGACACTCTCTGCGACATGTAATACCTTCTCGCCAAAGGCAGGATCACGCTCTTCCATTTTTTGTAATTCCTTCAGCCGCTCTGTATATTTGGCCAGATCCGTAAATAACGAAATCGTGATCCCTGAAATGTCATCATTTTTCAGCATCTGCGTCATATGCTTTTGAAAGTCGGCTTCCTGACAGCCCGGGTCACCTGAATACGCAACCAGTGTTTTGTTCCGGTACGCCATGTGGCTGATCGCAAAATTTTGTGTGTAGGATGTCAGATACAGATCGTAACTTCCAGGGAGGTCCCCGATCGCTGCGCAGATCGCAGTATGCTCCTCATCGGTTGCGCCTTTGGCACGCAGACACATGATCATGCGCACCGCAGCTTTCCCGCCCGGAAGACATAACAGGATCGCCGCAAGGGTAAAAAAGTTCCGGTTGCTGCCATACTGTACGATACCGATGATATATAAAATCAGCGCGATCGCAAAAAACAGGCTCGTCGTCAGGATCGATCGCTTTCTTGCAGCTGCTAAATAGCCGAATTGGCCTTTGGGGTTTTTAAACATAGTTCCTTCTTTCCGGCGTATCGCCGTATGCACCATAGCGGTCTGTGATCTGATAAAAATCTTCGATGTAATAATCTGCCAGGCGATGCTTTTCCAGGTCCTGGTCGATCGAATACAGATCGCGCACGGCGCATACCTTCATCCCGGCCGCTTTTCCGGCCTTGATCCCGGGAATGATATCTTCAAAGACCAGGCACTTCTCAGGGGATACGCCAAGGTCTTTGGCTGCAGATACATAAATGTCCGGCGCCGGCTTACCGTTGACAACTTCAGAACCGGTCTTGATCACGGATAAATAGGCATCCAGGCCGTGATGCACGATCAGATGAGAAAACAGTTCTCTGGAATTGCTGGTTGCCACCGCCAGTTTGATTCCCCGGTCTTTGCAAAGTTCCAAAAATTCTTTGGCACCCGGTTTTAACTCCACCTGTGTTTGATAATACGTTCCTGCCATCTCATTCCAGTCTTTCATCATCTCTTCGATGGAATCCGGGATCGCAAAACGTTCTTTCATATAGACCGCAGTCTGGTAAAAACTCATGCCTTCGATCTCGCTCTGCAATGAATCCGGCAGCGGAAGGTCAAATTTGGCAAGATAATCAATGTCGATCTGTTTCCAAAGCCACATGGAATCGCATAAAGAGCCGTCGACATCAAAGATCACCGCTTCGATCCCTTCAAGTGAAGGTGTCTCTTCCTGTAACGAGAGCAACTCCTCTTCGGTCAGGTTTCGGTACGCCCCCTCTGCTAAAGTCTCATCCAGATAAAGTCCACCCATGCGAAGGCGCTTTAGATGGATCACACGATTCCCGACTGCTTCCAACATGCGTTTTACCTGATGAAACCGTCCTTCCCGGATGGAAAGTTCAATCACGGTATCGTTCAGGATCTTCACATGGGCCGGCATGGTAAGCTCTTCATCACCGATATCAACGCCGGTTTCCAGCACACTGACCTGGTCCTTTGTGATCGGCTGTTGCAGGGTCACTTCATAGGTCTTTGCGACATGGCGGCGCGGGGATAAGAGGCGATGCGATAAAGCACCGTCATTGGTAAGCAGCATTAGCCCAACGGTATCTTTATCAAGACGTCCGACCGGAGATAAATCTTTGACCGGTGATTCGATAAGATCTAAAACGGTCTGTTCTTTACGGTCTTCTCTGGCGGAGACAACGCCTGCCGGTTTGTTCAGCATGAGATATTGATATTTTTGGAACCGGTAAGGCTTTCCGCAGCAGGTGATCTGCGCCGAGGTTTCATCGATCCTGGTCTCCGGACGAAGCAGCACTTCTCCGTTTACCTGCACCTGCCCTTTGGTGATCAGTTTTTTGACTTCCGATCTGGTGCCGATCTGCAGATCACATAAAATTTTGTCCAAACGTTGCATAGAGATACGTTGAGCCGGTTCGTAGAACCGGCTCATTCCTTTTCATCATCTTAAACTGAAGTATGTATCGCACTAAACTGCACGATCAGATGATCTCGATATCTACCGGATCGCTGCCCTGTAACGAATCCTCCGGTACTCCGGCGGATTCCTGCATGGTATCTGTAACACCACGCAGTTCATTGCGATTGGAAATGATGATATCTTGATACTGTTGTAATTCGCGGATCATTGCATCATTGGATTTCTGCAATTCACGGATCATATCCTGGTAATTCGTTGTTGCGGTCTGAATCGAATTCTCAATGATCTCCTGAACGTGTGCCAACAGATCATCGGTATACTGTACCGCGCTCGTGACCAGATTATTTGCTTCTTCGGTCTTGGTCTGTAAATAGGTAGATGCCTGGTTGCTGGCAGAGGTCATCACATCTTTGGCCTGTTCGTAAGCCTGTGTCATGATCTCATGCTCACTGACGAGCTGTGTCGTCTGCGCTTTGGTATCGTTGATCAGCTTGTCGGCACGATCTCTGGCATCCTTTAAGATCTCTTCCTTATTCTGAACGATACGCTGACAGCGTTTGATCTCATCCGGCGTGGAGATCTTCAGATCCCGGATCAGTTCATCGATCTCGTTCTTATCAACGATAATCTGTGTATTGGAAAAACTTTTGTATTTGCAGCTGTTGACATATTCTTCGATTGCCGCTATCAGTTCTTCGATTCTGCTAGCCATAGTTCCCCCGTGTGGTAATTCATCATAAAAATTCGCATTGGATGCGTCTTAAAGTCTTCCAAACTTCCGATCAAGGTTCTCCTTCACAAAATCAGGCACGCACTTGGATAGATCGCCGTTGTACATGGCAATTTCGCGAACCGCGGAAGAACTCAGATAAGAATACTGCAGACTGGTCGTTAAAAACATTGTTTCGAGCTGACCGTCCGATAAGATTTTGTTGGTCTGCGCGATCTGCAATTCATATTCAAAATCGGTGATCGCACGAAGACCACGTACAGAAACGTGAATGTTATTTGCTTTGGTATAATCGGTAAAAAGGCCGCTAAAAGAATCCAACCTGACATTCGGATAGTCTTTGACGACCTCTTCAAGCATTTTAACACGTTCTTCCACAGAAAACAACGGAGTCTTCATTTTATTGTCGACGACCGCAACGATCAGTTCATCAAAGATTTCAGCACTTCGTTTGATCACATCAATGTGACCGTAGGTTACCGGATCAAAGCTTCCCGGATAAACCGCTTTTTTCATCGGTTATTCCTCCATCTTCCTCAAAAAGATATGTTTGTTGGTCTTATAACATTTCTCACGAGTGATCTCAAAACCGTAACTTTCCGCAAAATCAAGCGTTGTATCCAGCTGCGCTTCGATAATGATCATCGTATCATTCGTAACATAGTTCATTTTGGAAAGAATTGCAAGAAGTTTCTCCTCATACCCTTCACGGTACGGCGGATCGGCAAAAATAATGTCGGCTTCCTTCTCATGGATCCCCATCAGGGCGGACTCGAAATCCTGCTTTAAAAGCGTTGCATCATCCGTCAGTTTCGTAAATTTCAGATTCTCGGTAATGCAGGTCGCCGCTTCGGCATTTTTCTCAACAAAATAGGCATGCGAGGCTCCTCTGCTGAGCGCCTCGATCCCGATCCCGCCACTGCCGGAGAACACATCGATAAAGACGGCCCCCGGGAGATATGGCATCAGGATATTAAACAGGGTTTCTTTGATCCGATCGGTGGTCGGTCTGGTTCCCTCCCCTTTCGGGGTCTTTAACGGCATGCTTCTGCATGTTCCGGCAATTACTCTCATACATTCTCCTTATCGGATGCACCGGGCCTTCACCGCTGCATCCACGATTGCTTCAGATGCGCAGCTTTGTTCCTTTGGTCGCGCGTCCTGCATTCTTTAATTTACTGATCGGTACCGACTTATCATCATAATCCATGGTTTCCGGATAGCCGGGACCGGTAAAGAAGACATGCTCTACCGCATCCTTTGCTCCAAGTTTGATGCCGTGGACACCGACCGCGGTCTTTTTCATCTCCGAAATATCGCTGACCGCAAATTTCAGGAAGAAGCCGTCTTTGGTCTTTAAAATGATATCCTGCTGATCGGTATAAATACCAACGTATACAACACGGTCTTTCTCGTTTAACTTGGTCGCAGCCACCGTGTATCTGGTCACGTCAAATTCACCGCCATCCACGATCTTGCACATGCCCTGCATAGTGACGAAGATCAGACGATAGAGATTTAATTCGGACTGACTTGCCGCCAGAACGATGGTTTCGGATTCCGTCTTATAATTACTGATATTGTCTACCGGTACCCCTTTGTCACGGAACTTACCGAACGGAACGTCGAGCATCTTGATGGTGTGCATGATGCCGCCTTCGGTAAAGAGACAGATCTTTCCGGTATTCTTGCAGCGGATCACATAGCGGTTCTCCGCATCGGCCGCTTCTTTGTTACGCTCATACGTCGCCACATCCACGGATTTGCAATAGCCGAAACGATCCATAAAGAAGTAGACATCCATCTCTTCTACCTTCTTTTCTTCAAAGACCGCTTCTACCCCATTCTCGATCACGGTACGACGTGGATGTGCAAACTCCTTGCGATAGCGGTCCAGATCGTTGATGATGACCTGTGCCATGGAATCGCGACGCTCCAGGATATCTTCGTAGCGATAAATATTCGCCATGGTATCTTCATGTTCTTTGATCAGTGCCTGCAGTTCGAGGCCGATCAGTTTATATAACCGCATATCCAGAATGGCATCTGCCTGACGTTCGGTAAACATCAGCTGCGCTGCCATCGCTTTGGAAGCAGGGGTACGGAATTTGATGCCGTCCGTCTTTCCTTCCACCAGACATGCCTTGGCCTGGGCACGATCGTTGGATCCGCGCAGGATCTCGATGATCAGATCGATCACGTTGCAGGCCTTGATGAGACCTTCCTGGATCTCTTTGCGGTCCTGTTCTTTTTTCAGGAGCGTGGTATACTTTCGTGTCGCGATCTCAAACTGGAAGTCGGCGCATTCCTTTAAAATGGCTTTTAGGCCAAGCGTTTCGGGACGTCCGTGGCTGATTGCAAGCATATTGACACCAAAGGTATCTTCCAGCCTGGTCTTTTTATACAGCATATTGATGAACTGGTCCGGATCTGCATCACGGCGCAGTTCAAACACAATACGGATGCCTTCTTTGGAGGACTGGTTCATGATATCCACGACATCCGTGGTCTTTTTGGATTCGGCAAGCTGCGCCACATCCATCAGGAACTTGGAAATGTTGGCACCGATCATCGGATACGGGATCTCTGTAATGACGACATTGGTCTTTCCGCCTTTGCCCTTCTCGACTTCCACCTTGCCGCGTACTTTGATCTTGCCGACACCGGTCTCATAGATCTCAAGCAGTTCATCTTTGTTGATGACAATGCCGCCGGTCGGGAAATCCGGACCTTTGACATATTTCATCAACTCTTTCGTCGTGATCTCGTTATCGAGCATGTAAGCTTTCATCGCATCGATCACTTCTCCGAAATTATGCGGCGGAATACTGGTCGCCATACCGACTGCGATGCCTTCGGAACCGTTGATCAAAAGGTTCGGGATCCGCACCGGCAGGACGGACGGCTCTTTTTCGGTCTCGTCAAAGTTCGGGATGAAATCCACGACATCTTTATCCAGGTCGGATAAAAACGCATCTTCCGTGACTTTTTGCAGACGGGCTTCCGTATATCGCATCGCCGCGGCACCATCGCCTTCAATGTTGCCGAAGTTGCCATGTCCGTCTACGAGCGGCAGTCCTTTTTTGAACTCCTGGCTCATGACAACAAGCGAATCGTAAATGGAGCTGTCGCCGTGCGGATGATATTTACCCATGGTATCACCGACGATCCTGGCGCTCTTACGGTACGGGCGATCATGGCGGATGCCCAGCTCGTTCATATCAAATAAGACTCTTCGCTGTACGGGCTTTAAGCCGTCTCTGACATCCGGCAGCGCACGGGCGATGATGACACTCATCGCATAGTCGATGTAGGATTTTTGCATGACCTCGGAATACTCGGTCTTGATGATTTTTTCTTCGATCATTGGCGTATTTTTAGCCATTGTAGTTTACCCCTTTATACGTCAAGTTCAGCATCTGTTGCATGCTCGTAGATAAATGTCTTACGAGGCGGTACATCCGTACCCATCAGAAGCTGTGTCATTTCGGACGCCATACGCGCATCCTCGATCTCCACCTTTTTGAGCATCCGGCGCTCAGGATCAAGCGTGGTCTCCCAGAGCTGTTCGGCATCCATTTCACCCAAACCTTTGTAACGCTGCAGGGTAAAGGTGCCCTTGTGCGTTTTACGGTATTTGGCAAGCGCGGCATCATCATAGAGATACTCTTCCTGGCCGCGTGCCGGAAGTACTTTATAAAGCGGCGGCATCGCGATATAGACATGTCCTTCAAAGATCAGCTGCGGCATAAACCGGTAAAACAGGGTTAACAGCAGCGTTGCGATATGTGCTCCGTCGACATCGGCATCGGCCATGATAATAATCTTGTCATAGCGCAGTTTGGTGATATCAAAGTCATTGCCGTAGCCTTCGGAAAAACCGCAGCCGAAAGCATAGATCATGGTCTTGATCTCGGCATTGGCAAGCACTTTATCCATGCTGGCCTTTTCGACATTTAGGATCTTACCGCGGATTGGCAGGATCGCCTGGTACATACGATTTCTCGCAGTTTTGGCAGAGCCGCCCGCAGAATCACCTTCGACGATAAAGATCTCACATTTTTCCGGATCTTTGGATTCGCAATTGGCAAGCTTTCCGTTGGAGTCAAACGAATATTTCTGTTTGGTCAGCATATTCGTCTTGGCTTTTTCT
The DNA here is from genome assembly GCA_024699355.1 of Lachnospiraceae bacterium. GTDB lineage: Bacteria > Bacillota > Clostridia > Lachnospirales > Lachnospiraceae > SIG336. Next base: position 5,607 of record JAILPR010000020.1, on the reverse strand, counting down.
TCGGATTTACGGATTCTGGCTGCTTTTTCCGCGCAGCCGATAATGGACTTTAACGTCTCTAGGTTTCGGTCAAAATAGCGGGTGATCTCATCTCCCGTGATCTTGGAAACGATCTTGGCCGCATCCTGATTATCCAGTTTGGTCTTGGTCTGCCCTTCGAAACGGGGATCCGGATGTTTGATGGATACAACAGCTGTCATTCCGTTTCTGACATCGGTGCCGGTGAAATTCGCATCTTTTTCTTTCAGCGTGCCAAGCTCACGGGCATAGTTATTGATCACCGTGGTGAACATGGTTTTAAATCCCGTCAGATGCGTACCGCCTTCGGAATTATATATGTTATTGCAAAAGCCCAGAACATCTTCATGAAATTCATTCACATACTGGAATGCGATCTGCACCTGAATGTTCTCGGCTTCTCCCTCGATATAGACCACATCATGTAACGCTTCCGCATTGGAATTCATATCACGGACAAAACCGATGATCCCGTCCGGCTCATGAAAGATCTGCTTCTCCGGCTCTTCTTTTCTGCGATCTTCAAAGCGGATCGTCAGTTTCGGATTTAAATAGGCGGTCTCATGCAGACGACTCTTGATATCATCCTCTTTAAACCGTGTCTTTTCAAAGATCGTATCATCCGGTAAAAAGTTGATCCAGGTACCGGTTTCACGACTCTTTCCGATGACCGGCAAAAGTCCCTTTTCCAGCTCCGTGGTCGGGATGCCTCTCTCATAAGTATCCTGCACGATCACGCCATCTCTCTTGACCTTAACCGTCATATGCGCAGAAAGCGCATTCACAACGGAGGATCCGACACCATGCAGACCACCGCTGGTCTTATATGCATTATTATCAAATTTACCGCCGGCATGCAGGGTCGTAAAAACGACACGTTCCGCGCTGACACCTTTGGCATGCATCCCGACCGGGATACCACGACCGTTATCAAATACCGTTGCGGATCCGTCGGCTTCCAGGATCACGTCGATGGTATCGCATTCGCCCTGCAGATGTTCATCCACCGAGTTGTCGACAAGCTCATAGATCAGGTGATTGAGGCCCTTGGTCGATGTCGAACCGATATACATTCCGGGACGCATCCGGACTGCTTCAAGACCTTCCAGTACCGTAATATTTCCGGCATCGTAATTTGTTTTTGCGTTTGCCATAATGATCTTTCTCACATCTCTTCTAAAGTTTCGGGAACGGTCTATCTTACCGATAGCGCCTTTACCCCATCCAACATTTTATCATACATTTTGTGGGTAAGAAAGTAAAAAAATCTATATCTTGCATCGTCTGAACTTTTGCAAAAAATCAGAAAGCCTCGAATCCCATCCATGAAAAAACTCCTTACGCAGAAGCTACGTAAGGAGTGACATTCCCACATTGTAATTTTTTTGCATGACCGCATCATGTAACCATTCCGCCATGCTGATCCCGTTCATTTTCATCACGGTAAAATAAAACTCCCGGACCGAAGTGTGCACCGTACCTCCCTGCGTCACCAGCGGAAGTTTCCAGTCATTGATAAAAAACCGAAACTCCGGGTGCAGCGCCTGCAGCTCTTCCACCATGACACACAACTGTTCATAAAACTGCTGTTGCACATCCGCATCCGTCTCGTATTTATGATTCATGATGTCGTTGTAGTAGGCACTCAGGAGATAATCTCTGGTCGAACTGGCATAGAGCGGACGGATCCGATCGCCATAGTCTTTGATCAGGGCTTTGTACCAGTCGAGCGTGATGTTATCGGTATGGATCGCTTTATATACGCGTTCATCTGCATTCCAGATCTTTTTGGCACACTTGTGCCACCCTTTGTAGAGCAACAACCCGCTGTCGGAAAGGAGCGTTACGTCATGATTGTCCGGATAATAAGTTGATAAGATTTCCGGTGTCAGTGCCGGCACCGCAAAGGCTCCGGCGGAATTTCCGGCAATCAAAAGCTGCTTTGGATGATCAAAAAGTTTCCTGGCGATCTTCATGCTTTCTTCGAAATTGACCTTGCCATGAAAATGCAATACCTGCTCCGAACCATCTTCGGCCTGATAGGTAAAGTCATTGTTGCCGACATGGAAATCACCGGTCGCATACGTGATCACGACAAAGCTCCAGTCCCGAAACGGATTGGCATTTGAAATATTATCCGTAATCCCGACATTGATGTTCATGATCTGCGTAAACGGACGCAGATTGTTCCAGTAAAAATTCGGTGCCTTGCTCGCCACAGCGCCGCCCGTCACCGGACGTGCTGCCGTGTATTCATTCCAGGCGACGCCGCCACCGGATAAAAAAATACAAAGTTTGTCCGGATCCGCGATTTTGACATAAATATAATACTCAGAGCCATCTCCCGAGAGGCCTTTGGCCAAAGGGACACGGTACCAGGTCTTATCTTTGGGCTCTTCCGGCAGGATCTGTGCTTTCAGCGCCGAATTATCAATGGCATTGCCGATGGATTGCTCGACAAAGTCGCCTGCCTTGGAGGCAAACGCAAGCCCGTGTTCAAGATTTAATTTCAGCAGATTGTGTTTCGCCATACACCCCTCATTGTATCGGTTAGATGTTAAAATAGCGTGCCGATGCACTCTTTAATTCACGGAACCGGAAAATAAAGGCTCCCGCGAAGATGATGATATAAAACAGCATGCAGAAAATCGCCGGGATCACCTGATAATTCATATGGAGCTTTAAAAATACGATCTGGCAGAGGGCGATCAGCATATCAAAGAGCAGATAGCGGATGTATTCCACGAAACGCATGCGATGCGCAAGTGCGATCGCCAGGGTAATGATCGCCAGTGCGATCAGTGTCATCGGGATCATCCATGCTACCGACCAGCCGTAAAAACCGTATTTATAATCCACGATAAAGTCGATGATGATCGCGGCAATGGCCTGTGTCGTGATCAGTTTGATCACGTTGTTGCGATAATAGGTCGCGATCAGCACATCCAGGATCGCAAAGATCGCAAAGAACGCAACAATGGCAAGCCACGGCAGGTATTCCCCAAACAGATACAGTAATGTGTTGCACATCAGTTCCAGCACAATGAACGCAAAAATACAGATCTTTACAAACATCGTTACCGTCAGCGCACTGTGATGAATGATCGGGAACGCGCCTTCCGGCGAATTACCGGCACTCTCCTGTACCCAGGGACTGCACTCTTTTAAATCCACGTCCGATAAGGTGCCGCCACATAACGGACACGCACTTTTCTTGCCCTGAATATGCACTTTACATCTTGGACACAGTTGCATGTTCGCTCACCTCCTCATCGTAATCGTTGGTGGAAATGACCACCGGGATCCCCAAAGAGACCAGTTTCCGATAGAAATTCAGCATGACGCCGTGTGTCTTATAAGGCGAAACTTCCCCAAAGACCATCTGATCTCCGAAGGAACTGATGCAGATCTGCTGCGACGGAGCCGTCATAAAAGCGGAGAATTTCATAATATACGGAGTCAAAGACTGCGGCATCTTGATCTGCCCCAGATTCGAAATGCTGGTCGTAACGCCTCTCTTGGCACGCGAGTCAAAGAAGTGGATCCCGATATCTTTGAGTGCGAGCGGCAGAAATTTGATCGCCAGGTTATGCTCCAGCGCGGAATACGAATTCATGGTCTTTAAGATATTGTCATAAGAGAGCTGTGTTGCAAAAGACTCTTTTACCTTCGGGATCACGCTCTCTAAGGTCCCGTCATAATCCGATGCATAAAACCGGATGTTGATGACACCGAAAAAGTTTCTGGCCGTATCGGATGGAAAATACTGACGTAAATTCACGGGTACACTGACCGAGACCGGATACTTTTTTTCGGCATTGCTCATCCCGTCGATGGCGGCTGCAACGTAGATCGCGACACACAGGATCCCGACCGTGGTCTGAAAACTTTTGGCAAGTTTGACCATCTCTCCTGCCGGAACCGTTCCTTCCACCATATGGCTGAGCATATTATCGTCCAGCTCTCCGCGCAGCTGATATGCTTTGACGGCAGACATGGATTTAAGCTGCTGCAACCCTTTGGTGCGTTCGTAGAACTGCTTAAAGGCATCGTCATTTTTCTCCTGCACGGAAGAGATATCATCCTTGATCTCAACCGGCTCGAGGTGATGCACCAAAACAAGGTAATTTGCAATCAGGTGCTTAAAGAACATAAACGCACCCGTTCCGTCTGCAAGCACATGAAACATCTCCAGGTTGATCCGTTTGTGATAATAATTGACCCGATATAAAAGATTGGTCTTACCCGGAAAATAGATCGGAGCACATGCCGCTTTGTTGTCCTTATATACTTCCGGCTTTAAATTACGCTCTTCCAGATAGTACCAGAACAATCCTTTCTTTAAGACGCAGTTAAAAAACGGGAATTCATCAAGTGTCTGCTCAAGCGCAAGCTGCAGCGAATGTGCATCCACTTCCTCTTTGAGTTCACAGCTGATGCGAAACACTCTGGAATTTGCCCCGTGTGCCGTCGACGGCACGATTTTGGCTGCATTATCCAATTTGTACCAATTACCAATTGCCATATATACTCTCCAACAACATCATTTCAAAAAGCAAAGGAGTTGCAGTCAGACCTGCAGCTCCTCAGATGCCAGTGCTTCTCTATGAGATGTGCAAATTTTTCACTGCAGTTACCGCAAGTGCGCCCGGGCCGATATGGCAACTGATAGATAAGGACAGCGGATCCATATCCTGAATCTTCAATCCCGGGAAAGCCTCTTCAATCTCCTTTTTGAAGACAAGCGCCGCGTCATCGTTTTTGGTATAAGCCATTGCCAGGGTGATGTTTTCCGGTGAAAAATCATTTCCGAACCGTGTCACGATATCATTTCGAATGGCATTGATCATCAGGGTCTTTCCCTGATTGACCGTACGTGCTTTGGCAAAAGCATCCAGTTTTTCGCCCTGAATGGTCAGGACCGGTTTTAACCGGAGCAGTGTCCCGAGTGCTGCGGCTGCCGGTGTGATACGTCCGCCTTTTTTCAGATAATACAGGGTATCCAGCATGATATAGATGGTGGAATTGAATTTATCTTCTTCAAGGATCTCTTTGATCTGTGCTGCCGTTTTACCTGCATTTGCCAACGCTAAAGCATCCCGTACCGAACTTTTCATCGTTACGGAAATTCGCTGGTTATTAACGACCTGTACTTTTCCATCATAATCCTGCGCAAACACGCTGGCACTCTGATACGAGCCGGATAATCCGCTACTCATCGGGATATGTACGATCTCATCGTATTCTTTTAACAAGTTATCCCAAAGTCCCATCACGGATTCCGGGGACGGCTGGCTGGTCACAAAATCTGTTCCCTGCTCTAATCGTTCATAAAAATCCTTCTGGGTAAGGTCGATATTTTCATAAAATGTCTCTTCGCCGACCATAAACGGCATCGGAAGCACAAAGCATCCCATCGCCGCTGCTTCTTCAGACATAATGCCTGCATTGGTATCGGTTACCACGGCAACCTTGCTCATAAGTAATATCCTCCATTGATCTACAATATAACAATGTTACAAAATTTCCGGCAAAGTTTCCATATACAAATTGCCCATTTTGCTTTTTTCCATCATCCCGGCCGCCTCA
>JAILPR010000226.1 GCA_024699355.1 Lachnospiraceae bacterium | reverse complement strand
CGTTTTTAGACACTTTGAATGCCTTGGGCGCATCGCTCGTTCTGTCTCTCCAATTTTTCTCTAATCTAATAAGATATATGATTCTTTTGATTAAGTTAATCATAGTCACATACCTCCATTTCGTAAGTGTTTTCCTGTATTGATAATAATCTATAACGGTACCCCTTGCAACCTCATCATGCATCGGGATGATGCACTTAAATGTACCGTTAGACATCTTTCGGTGGCTTCCTTTTGGGCTTACATAAATAAAGCCTAATGCTTCGAGGCGCTTTACTACTTCTTCGGGTTTCAAAACGGGATATTTTGACGGCATTATGCTAACACCTCTAAAGTAGTAAAGAACGCGGGGCTGTTGTTGCAAACAGCATCTTCATCTTCATAATAAAGTTCCAATGCTTCCTTTAAATTTGACAAAGCCGTTTCCATGGTCGTTCCTTGTGAAGCGACACCGCTTGCAATATCAGTTGCTACATATAACTTTTCTTCTTTTGTTACATAAACTTGACAAGTCATATATGCTCCTTTCATTGATGCTACTCCTTTCCTCGCTTACAGCGAAATATTATGTGTATATAAACGAGGAAGTATATTCCTTTTCGGCTTTTTCGTCCAAAACAGATAAAGCCATATCATTGTCTATTACGCTTATGCCGGTTGACCACTTTCCGGTGCTTAAGTCGAGCACATCTTTCCATATTGGGCCATGGGAAAAATCATATTTTATTCTTACATTTTTCATAACGCGCTCCTTTATTTTCTTGTCATATAAAAAAACAAATGCCAGAGCGAATTCGTGCTTTTGCCAACGGTAGACTTTCACGTTCATCATTTTACGATTCTCATGTTATGTTCCTGCAGGCGATCCTCTCTGAAACGCTTTTCTGCTGCCGCTTCTGCCTCTGCGACAATCTCCGGCCACACTTCATCTAAATAGTCGTTGATCCTGCGACCCATAAGCGTCTTGTCTTTTGCCGCCGCCTGTTCTCTTAACAGATGATACTTCCTTTCATCTTCTGCGGCGAGTTCCGGACTATCTACGATATCCGGATATTTTGTTTTCAGTGTGCCGAATACTGCTCGGCATGTATGTCTATTTGCAGCCTCTAAGAGTTCTTCACCAGCTGCATGTTCATTCGCCCAATCTTCCAACTCTTTTGGCATTTCCCTCATAAAGCATTTCCTTTCTCTTGCGATTGTCATATCGAACAGCGTCCTCTATCAATTGCTATTTTTTCTGTGCTCCTTCTTTATATACAAAACGGATGATACCAATTCCCATGACATCGATTTGAATGGTGTTATATTTGATCAGATGAATAAGCATCTCATCATTGATCACCAATTTATCAACGTGATCCACCGTATCCGCGAGGAAATCAACCTTATCTATCAGTCTCATACAGTAAATAACGATTCCGAAATTTACGACCAATAGAGCGACGATCACGATGCCAAATGATAGTCCGCAGTCGTAGCTGCAACTGCCAGCCGGGACAATGACACAAGTTCCGATATAAACTACTGCAATCGCTATGTCTCTGGTCGTTCGATGCTCCATGATCGATGGTACGAACCAGGTCATCGGTGTGAGTGCAAGTGCAAACGCAAGACCAAGGATAACCGTTGGCACACTTATATGAAAATGAAACATCCCGGTCATCATGCAAAAATACGCAATGCAAATGATCGCGCTGAGGATCGGCTGCGCCGTCTTAAGCCTCTTAAGCCAGGTTGCGACCTCTCCCATTCTAACTACACCCGCATACATAATCTGCTTACGAATCTGCGTAATGATATCATCTTTTTTCTTCATTTCTTCCGTGATATAATCGATAGATTGTTCTATAGCACTTCCTCCTCTTTCTTCCGATTTATTTTGCATTTCATTCATGATAATTTTCCTTTCAATTCTATTTTATCACTGAAACGCCAAATTTCCAAAAACGCCGGTATCATCACTGATTCAGGTCACTGATCAGCTTCTTGATCAGCGCATTGGAACTAGCAAGTACGTCGGCCTTGCATGCACGCAACGTCTCGATTTCCATCTTCTCTCGATGCGCCGTTTTATCACGATACGCTGTCTTTACCTGATCGATCTGCTGATATTCCTCCCGCAGCATCCGCTCGAGCTTATTTTTATCAGACACCTTGTAGATCTGCTGCTCCCTACAGAACTCGACATATTCCGAAAACGCCGGTGTTTGAACCATATCCCCGTTATTCTTCTTTTTTAAACCAAAGATATATTGATAACTTCCAAGCGTAACGAGATCATTCTGATAATCATTTTCCCTGAAAAACGGGATCATGCCAAGGTCTTGTTTCTCACGGTATGTCTTATACTCCCGAAAAATTTTCTTGTACAAAAAGAGTTCAACTGCCCTCGTAAATTCGATACACGCGCCGCCACAATCGAGATCCGGATTGCCAAGCGCCTTCTGCTCAAACGTGTCCGCGAGAAGACAAGCACAGGTCAGAAATCCCCTAGTCTCTTTCTCGATCTCATCCTTCAACTCCCCAAGACTATCGTCCACTTCCCGCTCATACTTTTCCATCTCAGATTCTGCAATTTGCTTAAGATAGGTTTGGTAGATTTCCGATACCCTGATGCAATACTCGTTTTGAAGTTTTTCCCGCTCCTCTTCGGAATTTGCCTGCCGGATCTTTGAATCAAACTCGTCTTTTAAATCTTCATACTTCTTCATGATGCACTGCAGAATTACCAGCACCCGGTTGATTTCCTTCATAATGCCCGCTTGCGTGAATTCATTCACCTGCTCAGCATATGCATTGACGTGCTCGATCAGATCATCCAGCGAAACCTCTCTCTGATCAAGCGTTTTCAGTCTCTTGCACACCTCTTTGTGATCACAAAAGTATTCTTGCATCAACCGATTCCAGACCATACACATATCATGAAAATTCTTTTCATCACATTTGAGTTCATGAATAATGGCGTTTCGATTCAGCCGGATTGCATCCAGGGCCTCCTGCGTGTGCCGCTCTGCCTTGGTCGCATGATACTTCACATAATAGTCGATGTATGTCAGAATGCTATTCTCATCATCGTCTATATAGATCCCGCCTTTCCTGGCGGTATTGTTGTAACGGAACGTATGCCCGTGCGCTTCCAGAAGTTCCTTTGCATAGCGCTGTGCCAGCAGTTCCATCTTGCAGGCAAGCACGACTTGATCCTCATCGCCCTGCTCTAACGCATCCAGCAATTGACCTACAAGTTCCTGATCCCGCTCTCCCGCCGGCGCATCACTCTCATCCAGTCCCTGCGAGATCTCGATCTTCGTCTGATACGCTGCCGCCTTTTTGTTGATCTGGCTCTTCTTACCCGTTTTTTGGTAAAAATCATGACAAACCAGATCAAACATCCCAAAGACGTTAGGTTCTGCCTTAAGCCTATAACGATGCACGCAACGGTCTCGATAATCACGAAGCTTACGAAGTGCTTTATAGACCTCTTCCGACACCAGTTCCTTACAAGCTTTTACTTTTGCATTGACGTCGCGCCCGGCTTGTGCTTTCCAATATTCCCCGACATCACAGCCGTCTTTTACCGCTGCCTGATACCCGTAGAAGTCAGTGATCCACTCTACTGGACGCCATAGCAGCACGTAAACATATTCATCCACCACCGGATGTGACTCCAGATACTTCTTGATCCCGTTAATTCCTTCAAAGATCTTGTTGTACTGATCCTTTTCCTGCTCTGTGATGTCGTTGTTCATCGTGTGATCTCCTTTGCATGATATCATCTACTCAAATGATACCATAAGACCACTACGCAGCGACTTGTTTTTCCAGCGTCTGATAAAATGTGAGTACCCGCGGACTGGTCCGCACACAGGACTGCCGGATTGGATCCATCAGATGTATTCCACTGATGGATTTTGCTCTGGACAATGCCACATACAGCTGTCCATAATCCCAGCAGTCCGGTGCATCGATATTGACATTTTCAAACGTCAATCCCTGACTCTTATGGATGGTGATCGCATATGCTGCCCGCAGGGGGAACTGATTGACGATCATCACTTCGTTCTTACTCTTTGGATCCATATTCTGAACCGATTGACTCACACGCTCTATCTCGACACACAGTCCATTTGAAAACTCAACGACGATCATACGATCATGCATCTCTTTCACCACACCGATCGATCCGTTACGGTATCCTTTCTCATAATTGTTGACCAGAGTCATCACCTTCATTCCAACCTTAAGCCGGATCACCGGATCGAACGGAAAGTCTTTCAGATTCGGTATTCCCTCTATCTCCTTCTCTAACCGATAAGATTTCTCTTCTCCCGGCAGTGCCTCCATCGCCCTACGATTGTACCTACTGGCCGTCACATTTTTAGTACATAATATAACCCCTTGCTCTAAGAACTCTTTATTCGCGCATTCGTTAAAATACCGAACTGCGAATGGATCCCCGTTCCGTATTCTTCTTAAATGATCGATAAATACCGGATCCTGTTGTCTTACCACCTGATGTAGGATCATCGGTTGCAAGTCAAGTTCTTTCCAGAAAGGCAACTCAAAGGCATACACCTTTTTTTGCGGCTCCTTAATGACCGGTGGCAGCTGATGGAAATCGCCGCAAACCACGATCTGTGGCCAGTGCTCCCGTTCTATGGTATGCAAACACTTTGCCAGATGAGATGCAATATCCGGTGTCAACATACTGACTTCATCGATGATCAGCGTATGATTCGCAGTAAGTTCTTTACAGCACTTCTCGTAGTCATATTCGCCTTTAAAATCCGGAATAAACCTCAACAAACTATGAATTGTCCTGGCACAGGGATCCAGATTCACTGCCGCGATTCCGGTCGTGGCTGTGATTGCGACGCCTCTGCCCAGCTCTCGTTGCATCATGATATACGTCTCCAAAAGGAACGTTTTTCCGGTTCCCGGTTCTCCGGATAAAAAAATGTTTTTACCGCTGAACAGTGAAAACAGCGTCGCACCCTGATCTTCTGTTAATGTTAAATTTTCCAGGAACTCTTTTCTCGTAGATTCTATATCCTTCATTTACTTCCTTTCTGATAAATTTGTAATAATCTCTGAAATACCCGATAGTTTCTCTCATGCTCCGGCGTACAATACACCGCATACTCGATGTTTTGAAATGCGTATACATATTCCCGAAGCACATTGCGATTGGCTAGTGCCACAATCTCCGGATCGTTCATAAACGCCCCGCACCCGAATGCGCCAAGGATGATCGTCTCGCACCCTTTGGACACTGCCACTTCCAAAATCCTGCGCAGCCGCTTCTCATGAAGTGCCAACAGCGCCGCATCACAGCTACGTCTCTTCGATGCTTCAGTATGTCTTCGCTCCTCTGCGTGGCGAAGATTCGGTGCAGCACATGTGATGACATCCACGTCATACCACTGCTCCTTAGGCATCAACTGTGGAGCGCTGCTGTCTGTTTTAAAAACCTTCACCTGCGGAGTGTAGATGATATCATCCGTATGAAGCATCTGATGCGCCTCTCGATGCGGCCGGTAAAAGCCATCCCACATCGCCTGGGTATTCAGACTAAAGTACAGTCCCGAACACCTGCAGATACACTCTTCCTGTGCGCTGGCCCCGGTTACTACGCCGCCGCCCGGTTGCGATGCTGAAGCGAAATTCAGCACCGCAACTTTCTGACCGCGATACCCTGCCGCAGCCTCCAGCGTCCGCTTCTTGGAGATCACCACGTTGGCACTCTCCTGATAGCGTTTCTTCTCCTGCACCGGCACGTCACTCCCCTCGAGAATCAGCTCCTGCGCGGCCGTTGCTTTTTCTACCGCATCTACCAATACATCGTCAGTCTGGCAGAGTCTGGCGGTATCCTTAAAAATTTCAATATTATCGCTCCTCATTCGTTGTCCTTTCCGGATCGTCTCTGCGTTATGCTTCCGATCCTATGCGATCTGTTGTTTCCTTGTGTACGTAATGCCCTTATGCTGCACGGTATCCCTCGTGATCAGACACTTCTCGCCCACATGCTCCGGTGCCGAATACATGACATCCAGCATAAGCTCCTCGAGGATACTTCGTAAGCCTCTGGCACCGATCTGTCGTTGTATCGCGATTGACGCGATCTCATCAAGAGCCTCATCGGTAAATTCCAACGCGACACCATCCGTCTCAAGCAGTGCCTGATACTCTCCGATCAGCGAATGAACCGGCTCTGTCAGGATCCGCACCAGATCCGCTTTCCCCAATGCATGCAATTCTACGATGATCGGCAATCGCCCCATCAGTTCCGGCGTCATCCCATACCGGATCAGATCCTCTGCAGTTACCGCATGTCGAAGTGAGTTCTCTTCACAGCATACCGGATCACTCCCTTTCGTCGTTTCCTGCATACCCGAGTTGCATTGCCTTACCGGCATACCAAAGCCAATTTGAACTCTCGGTGTATGGTGTTGACTCCCCAGCCCTTCAAACGCTCCACCGCAGATGAACAAGATGTTCTCCGTATGGATCATCACGTTGCCACCCCCGGGGTGCTTTCGTCCACCACCGAGCGGCACCGACACCTCAGCGCCCTCGATGATTTTTAACAGCGCATGCTGCACGCCCTCTCCCGAGACATCCCTGGTAATACTCCGGCTCCTTGCCTTCCGCGAGATCTTATCGATCTCATCGATAAAAACAATCCCTCTCTCCGCTTTACAGACATTCCCGTCAGCTGCATCCAGGAGCCTGGTGAGGATCGACTCCACATCATCCCCGACATAACCGGCCTCGGTTAGCGACGTTGCATCCGCGATTGCCAGCGGGACATCCAGGATCTTCGCCAGAGACTTTGCCAGTAACGTCTTGCCGGAGCCTGACGGACCAAGGAGCAAAATGTTACTCTTCTGAATCCTGCCGGACGGATCAGCGATCCGCTTGATGTGATTTCTGACCGCTACTGCCAGAACTTTTTTGGCATGCTCCTGACCAATGACGTGCTGATCTAACGCTGATGTGATCTCCCGTGGCGAGAGGTCTCTGTACGCAAAGTCTTTTTTGTACTCATAGCCCTCTATGAACTTGCGGATCAACTCTTCGGCCTTTTTTGACATGCCTCCTGCATCGCCACTCTCCTCGCGGCAGAAATTCTCATCGAAGATATCCTCTACTTCGAAGTTCTTATCATCATTTGATTGATCCAATTCGCTATCCCCTTTCCTTTTAGTCCGTCTCGTAGGTGATCAGGATATCTTCGATCGTACAATTCATCATGGATGACAGCCGCAGCAGATTATCAATCGATGGCAGCGCAGAATTTGTGGTACTCATCCACTTATATACGGCCTGTACGCTTTCCAGTCCAAGCTCTTTCTTTACCTGTTTGGGCGTGATATGCCGCTCTTGCATCATCCTGCGCATATTTAGGCTTGTTGAATAACAGTCTATTTCTTTTGACATTGATCACCATGATCTCCTTTCAACGGGTGTGCACAAATTTATGTTTGTGCCGA
>JAILPR010000219.1 GCA_024699355.1 Lachnospiraceae bacterium | reverse complement strand
AATTTCCCCAGTCTAACTGTTTTTTCTCCATTTCGAGTTCCTCCATCTCTAGATTTTGCATAAGGCTCATCGCTCTCATCTTAGACCAAACATTTCCGTTTGTCTAGCAAAGGCCGGCCACAAGATTTCTCGCGGCCGGCCCGATGTTTGATTTTTTAGATCCGTCTGACGCTTTACTTTTCAGATGCCTTCTGTAATTCGTCGATCGATCTGCTGATATGCTTCATGACCTCCATGAAGTCCTGCACCTCTTTCAGATTATCTTCGCTACGCTGCATCACCTCTGTCGTACTTGCGGAAATCTGCTCGCTGCTTGCCGACAGCGTATTGACGCCATCCACGATTCCCGAATTGGCATTTTTTAACTCATCCATCAGCGCCGTGACTTCCTGCATGGAAGTATACAGACTCTCGATGCTGACCACAATATGATCAAATTTTTGGTTTGCATCCGTCACCACTTCTTTTTCAGCATTGGAAATATCCACATTCTCATCGACCATCTTGGCGACTTCACTTGCTTCCAGTGCCAGTTCGTCAAGGATTGTCGTGATATGTTCCGTAGCGGTCTTGGTCTGTTCTGCCAGATTCCGGATCTCATCCGCAACAACCGCAAAGCCTTTTCCGGCTTCTCCAGCTCTGGCTGCCTCGATCGATGCATTCAGCGCCAAAAGGTTGGTCTGTGAAGAAATGCTTAAGATCATATCCGTGATCTGACGAACCTCCACGGATTTCTCCTGCAGCGCACCTGCCGATGTCTTCATGCGCTCACCGGATTCGATCGCTGTGCTGACATTTTTCTCAAGCATCTTCATCGCTCCGGTACCTTCCGTTGCGATATCCTGTGTCTCTTTGGTGGTATCCATGATGTGGCGCGTCTTGCTGCCGGTATCTTCAATGATCTCCTGAATGTTCTGCGTCTGCGCCGTCTGACTGACGATCGCCTCTGTATTGGCATTGACACCGCCCGTAATTCCCTTCAGGGATTCATGCATCGCCTGCGTTGCTTTTTCGATCATGTCGATCGATTCGCCAGCTGCCGAAACCCCATCACCGATGTTGGCTGCGGCCTTCACAATCTGATGACTGATCTCCTGATTCTTTTCAGCTGCTTCATTGACTTCCCGGATCGATCCGTCAAAGAACAGATTCAGATTTTTCACGCCAAGCGTTACCACCAGCGTCGTCAGGATCGTAATGATCATCTCGATCATCACATATTCCATATCCGTCTCAGGACTTGTCGATCCCGCCATGAACATCACGGCTTTCAGGACATTTACCACCAGGAACAGAATACCGACAATCTTGACGATCCGCTCATTCAAAGTCATCACCAGCACCAGCAGGAGCGGGATCATATATGGGAACGGTGTCGTAGAACTTCCCATCAACAGTGCAAACGTATATGCAACGAAAAAAGCGCAGCCGGCCAATTCACCGTAACGCACCGTTTTTTTGTTCGGCACATACATGACTACGGAAAAGACCAGGGCCAAAATCGTTACGATCAACGGAATGATACTTTGGATCGGCGGCAGTCCGGATACCGCCAGCTGCGTTACCAGACCAATGATCAAAAACAGTGATGATACCGCCTGTACGATCAAAAACAATTTATTCACTCTGATTAAATGCGCTTCTTTCATCTTCCGCCCTCCGTGACTATGCTGCTCAACAATAGATGTTCCCCTTAATACACTGTTATTTTATCACGTTTTTGCTCACATCGTACATATCCTTTGGCAATGGCACAGAAAAATTCAGCATCTCACCCGTCATCGGTTGCCGGAACGACAATGCCCCCGCATGAAGCGCCTGCCTGGCCATTTGATGATTCTCTTCATTATATAGAAAGTCGCCGATCAGCGGATGCCCAATATACGCCATGTGCACACGGATCTGATGGGTCCGGCCCGTATCAAGCAGACACTCCACCATCGACAGTCCCGCCCCGCGCGCCAGCACACGGTAATGCGTAACCGCACGTTCCCCATGCACCGGATCGACCATGCGCTCTACCGCGGAATCCGGTTTCCTTCCAAGCGGCAGATCGATCGTTCCGCTATCCGGCAGATCTTCCCCTTCCACGATTGCCGTATAGGTCCGCTTCACCCTGCGCGCCACCATTTCATCATAAAGAATGCTCGCACTCACCAGATGCTTCGCCAGGATCGTTAACCCGGTCGTATCCCGATCAAGGCGATTCACGCAGCGGTAGATAAACGGTTTCTTTTGCCCGGCAAAATAAAACGCCGCTGCATTTCCCAATGTATTTTCATAGTGTTTCATCGACGGGTGGATCGGCATCCCCGACGGCTTGTTTACCACCAGCAGATCTTCATCCTCATAGACGATGTTAAGCGGGATCTCTACCGGCACGATCTTCTGCGAACATTCTTCCTCGTTGATGTGTACGGTTAGCACATCTCCCGGGCAAAAGCGATAATTCATATATTCCCAGCGTCGCTCTTTCAGCGGCAGGCTCTCCTCACCGATCAGAATGCTTCGATCCATCCGTTTGATCACCGCCAGGTTCTGATTCGAATATCCCTTTTGATGCAGAAATTCCGATATTTTATGTCCGACCATCTCCTTCGGGATTTCATAG
>JAILPR010000217.1 GCA_024699355.1 Lachnospiraceae bacterium | reverse complement strand
GTTGTCTGCCCCAAATGATCTTTTAAATATAAGATCAGCAGACGGTAGATCGTCAAACTGTAAAGTGCACTGCAAAGCAGTCCCGCACGCCGGCTCTGAAAGATCTTCGCAAAGCAGACATATGACAACACCACGGAGGTCGTATTGAGCAGCAGTTTATAGCCCAGATAGACCCAGCTCACCGGAAAGCCGATGATCCGGAACAGTGCCGGAAGATACAGAAACGTATCACAATAAAAGATTCCGGTCGCATACCCATAGCCCTGTAGCCAGTTTGGCTGCAGTCGCACCGGAAACTGCCCGGATAATAAGCCATCCTTCACGCCCTCGATCCGAAGCATGTGATAGATCGTATCCGCGCCTGCAATGGTATAGCCGTTAAGGATCGGAAGTGAGGCGATCAGGATGATCACTGTCAATGCAAATACCGTCGCCCTATCCTGTTTGCTCTTTGGTCCCAAACCCAGCAGCATATGGATCAGAAGAAATACGATCAACAGCCCCGTGATCCACATCGCGGAGGCATGATCCGTCCTTGCAAGCGTGCAGCCGGTAATCTCTACAGTACTGCCTTCCGCACTGGTCACGCAGACCTGCACTTCCACCTGTTCCGTAACGTAGATCATCATCTCCGTTTCGTTCAGTCCGCTGTAAAGCATACAGGTATTGGACAGCAGTCCGTCTGCGGAGACCGTACTGCCATCGCTGTTCTGCACACTCCAGACATTGACCTGATCATCCGGTGTTTCATAGGTCAGCCGGATACGGTATGTCCCTGCCTGCAGTAAGATCCTGCTGCTCTTGACGGTGCCTGTACGATTGCCGTCTTCTGCGATCACGCCGGCAAACTCCGCCGCCGGGAGCGTGATCTGCGTATGGGATCTGAACAAGCCGGATGCCGCGATCAACAAAAGGAGCACTTCGATGCCAAGCAGCATCTTTCTCCGCGGATTTAATTTTGGAAACCGTTTCTTTTCTTGCATATCCATCCTGCCAAACAACATAATAAGTACCCTGCGGAGATCACATCCGCTACATGCCAGAACCAAAATCCGTCAAACGAGACGCAGATCTGCCCGGAAAATCCTGCCGGGATCTCCACGAGCAGTTCCCCGTGGTCTCCTGTGGAAAGCGCCATTTCCTGGCCATCCTCATCCACTGCCCGGTATCCCGGATACGATAGCACCCCTGTGATGAGGCTGCCCGCAATATCCTGCGGATTTTCCACCTGCGCCGTGACCTGCAGGTTGTTTTTTTCATAACTGTGCAGCAGCACGCCATCGCTGACACCGCGGGTCAGATATTCGACGCCGTTCTGATAAGTCTCTTCGAGAAGGTACTCGGCGCCGCTGATGTACTGATTGCCGGCTGCCTCGATGTTATAAAGGTACATCGCATATTTCGACTGTACCACCGGATCCTGAAAATACATGCCGTGTAATACGCAAACTGCGGCAAGTGCTCCCATCAGAAGCCGGGAGCCCGGGATCTGCGATCTGCCAAACCGGATCCTCCGCTCTGACGCACAGGCCTGTGTACACAGTAGGCAGGCCAGATTGGTCCCTGCGATGGTCGTGATCGTCAGGAACCGATACGGGAACTGAATGCTCATGATCGGCCGCGCCAAAAGATCGATGCCCATGCTAAAGGTATCCCAAGGGAAGCACTTCAATGTCAGGATCGCCGATCCGGTGAAGATCACCAGCGTCAGGAGAAATACTTTGCGAAGATCCGGATCGATGCCGCGGATCCTGCCGCGCAGAAGTGCCCAAACTGCCAGCCCAAATGTCAGCAGCAGTGCCGCGCCCATGCCATACTGCCGAATGCTCTGCATACCGGTATAGTACGCATACGGATTCTGACCGGGCCATGGAAACAGATCCAGGAGCTGCGCCGGCAAAAGCCCCAGCACCTGAATCGGCTGAAATACTTCAAACACATGCATCGGCGCCTTCAGCATATAGGTAAAGAGCGGCACCATATACCAAAGTGTCGCAAGGATCGCCATCCCGGCCGCCTGTACAATGGCAAGGATCACATCCTTGCGGAAGGTGCGCTTTGCATAGCACAAACAGATCAGTGCCGTAACTACAAAAGTCAGTTCCGTACTGATCATATGGCTTAAAAAGATCCCCGCAAAGCCGCCCGCCAAAAAGCGTCGTCCGCGCAGGATGTCCTCCTTCGTCGGTGCCTTGGAGAGAAGTGCATGTAAAGCAGCAACCACTAGCGGCAAAAAAGCCATCGCGGTATATTCGCCGGTCGCCCCGCGCATGTAAATATTGTACAGGCGGTACTGCGCCAGCAGATAGATGCAGGTTCCCAGAAGCGCCACACTGCGTCTCTTCCAAATGCTGCGAAAGCTCAGATATGCCAGCACTTCCGCCAGCAGATTAATCATCACGATATAGAATTTGTAACAAAATGCCACATCAAACCCGATCAGATGCAGCAGCGCTGCCGGCCATAAAAAGACATCGCCGTACATGATCGAGACCGGATATCCCATACCTTCAAGCCAGGTCGGCTGCATGCGTGCCGGGAAGTCTCCCGACTTCCATGCATCGGCAAGTCCCGCGATCCGCAACAGATGAAACCTCACATCATCGGTCATCTGCGTATAATTGACCAGATTCGGGAAGTTGACGATCAGCGCAAGCGCGGCAAGGATCACAAGTGCCCCCAATGCCTGATCGGAAATGATCCCTGATCGTCTCCATCGTACAATAAACAGAAGGCCCTCAAGCAGTAAAAAGAGCAACAGCAATACCACCGCCGCCATCAGATATTCCTGATGTGTTGCGGTCAGTGTCAGTGAGGTAATGATCAGCGTCTCACTCCCCGTATAGCGCACAAACAGTTCTGCATCGGAAAGGGTCCGCAGCACATAAAGCGTCGTCCCGGTCTGCGTATTTTGCGGGCGGATCGACACGGCATTGCCGTGGTAGGCCTGATAGCCGGAAGTGCCCGACGTAAAATCCAGCACATGCTCCTGTGTCGTCACATACGTGATCTCGACCCGATATACCCCCGGAGAAAGTTCCAGATCCCCCGAAGTAACCGCGATCATCTCTCCACCATCCGTGACGGATACCGCGCCTGCC
The DNA here is from genome assembly GCA_024699355.1 of Lachnospiraceae bacterium. GTDB lineage: Bacteria > Bacillota > Clostridia > Lachnospirales > Lachnospiraceae > SIG336. The sequence continues at coordinate 1,951 of JAILPR010000217.1, read as the reverse complement.
CCTTCCGGAAGCTGTTCCCGTTCGGTCACGGGAAGCGCCTGGTAAGCCTCTTCGTAAGAAAGGACCTGTGCCCGCTCATCCACCGTACAATCCGACAGATTCAGCAGTTCTTTGGACGGATGCACCCAAAACAGGATGAGAAACAGCAGCACAAATGCCGCTTCTGCCAGATAACGTATGCGATTGTAGACTGATCCATGCTGATTCATTTCTGTATCGCTTTCCGAGGTTACTTTATATTTGCAGTGCATCTTTTGCCGCGTTTCTCGCTGCCCGTATCCCCACAAAGAGCAAGATGAGCAGTGTGCACAAAGAGATGAGATCCGCCGCTCTCCAAAGCGGCCGTGCATGAAAGGCCACGATGACCTCTCCTTCAAATCCTGCGGGCAGCCACACCCGCACGCGCCCCGTATCCGAAGCATCCACCGTCAATAGTTCGCCGCGCTCTGTATCCATCGCCTGATAGCCCGGATACCACAGCAGGGACACCTCCGCATACGAAAGTTGTGTGCTTTCATTTTGAAGCTGTAATCGTCGCATCGTACCGTCCTGTGCAAGGACCTCCCCATGGACACCCTCTCCAAACAGGATCTGCGTGGCACTGAGTGATCGATACTCCACACCGTTTCGAATATATTCCGCACCGGCAAGCGTCTCCGTGCCGATGGCTTCCACATTTTCAATGGCAATCTGCGGCTTATGAAACAGCAGATCTTCCGTAACAAACGCCGCCTGCAATATGCCAAGCGAAAGGAACAGTCCGGCCAAGAGCGTTGCGCGTTTCGGATGCTCCCCAGCTTCCCTGATCAGAGCCCCTGCGACAACTACCGCCGCGACCGTTGCGATCGTCAACAGGCGATACGGTTTTTGAATGCTGGCAACGATCTTTGCCGGGATCCCGCCCGCTTCATAAATGGCATCCCAGGGAAAGATCTGCAATGATAACACCAGAGTGACCACCGCGACGATCGCTGCCGCCTGTGCGATCGAGCGGACATGTTGCTGCATCTCCGGTTTCCCGCACTGCATTTGGTTTGTCCCGGAAAGGCGCTGATATCCGTAGAGTACCAGTGCTCCCATCAGGGCGATCCCGATGGTAAATGGCCGCACGTTTTGCATGCCGTTTGTCCCGGTAAAGGCCGAGTCTCCGGCAAACGCAAACAGCGATAAGAGCTGCGCCGGATACAATCCGCTCTCCTGCAGGGAATACCAGTTATGAAATACCAGCAGATCCAGACTGCTCATGTACTCCAGCATCGGTACCAGCCACCAGAAATTGAGCAGCGCTACCAGACCGATCGCTTCCAAAATATGAAAGAGGACTTTTCTTCGAAGTGCCCTCTTCCAATAGATTACAAACAACAGGATGCAGAGAGCCACCGCAAATTCCGTGCTGAGCACATGCGATTGCAGTACCCCGCTCATCCCAAGGACCAGGATCCATAGATATTTGGGATCGGAGGCTTCTGTTTCGTCTCGATGAAATAATCCGCTCAGCGCCCAGGCGATCAACGGCAGAAACGTCATCGCCGTCGCCTCTCCCACCGCCGCACGGATATAGAGATTATTGAGGCGATAGATGGCGCAGACATATAATCCGCTGCAGCAAAGCGCTGCCCTGCGGCTTTGAAACATTCCGTAGAAACTCAGATACCCGATGCCCACCGTGAGGAGATTGAGCAATGCCACACCGATCCGATATGCCAAAACGATCTGTCCCGTTGCGGCATACAACACAACTGTCGGCCAGAGCAACAGATCTCCGTACATGATCGATAACGGATATCCCATTCCGTTGACCCAGCCCGGCTGCAATCTGGCCGGAAACTGTCCGTCCTTCCAGGCATCCAGAATGCCCCGGATCCTGGTCAGATGAAAAAACAGATCATCCTGATACACCGCCTGATCCGTCATCAGCGGAAGGCAGGAAACAATCCATATTGCGACAAGT
>JAILPR010000211.1 GCA_024699355.1 Lachnospiraceae bacterium | reverse complement strand
CACAAGGCGCGCAGCCAGTTTCTTTAACAATTCATTTCCTTCCGCATGACTGTATTTGTCATTGTAATTGCTAAAGCTTTTGACGTTGATAAAGAAAAACGCATACTCGGATTTACGCTCTCCCAGTTCCCGGAGCTTTTGCGCACTTTCCATGACGAAATTGGTCATATTGGAAATCTGCGTCAGCTCATCCGTCACCGCCATATGATGCAGGTTCCGGTTGGTCTCTTCCAGATACTGCGTTTTTCGGGATTCCGAGATCCGGTGATGATACGTACTGATGCTCAGCACCGTCAAAAAGAACCAGTAGATGAAATAGTTGATCCGATCACCGGAACGCACAGAACCGCCCGCCGCGATCTCCATGTAATGGTAAAAGACCAGAAATACAATGCCCAAAAGCAGTGCCATCAGATACGGTCGCCATACCAGCATGCAGGCCACGACAAATGCCATATTCATAAAACTGATGATCTGCTTGCCGTTGCTCATATCGTGAAACGATACGTACATTCCGAAGATCAGCAGCACCAGCGCATAGATGCACGTCAATGACAGTGCAACCGCGCGACTGGATTTCTTTTCACTGAGATATCGTTTGGAATAGTAAAAGACGATGGCCGCCACCGCTAATAACAACCAATAGTTCTTGGTGACATCCCACAGACTTAAAGCCGTGATCTCTACACCGGTATCGATCATACGCTTCAGTTGATACCAGATCATCCAGAGTTCCATGGCCACGGTAAACGCAGACATGTACACACTGGTGCTCATGTTGGAACTTGTCAGAAATTCTTTGTCATACGCAGTCGTTTGTTCAAAGCCAAACCACTTTTTAAGACTGTAGATTACTTGATGCATAGCCCCCCGCTCCTTATTGAATCAAGTCAACAGTTTTCCCCTTCAAATCATTATATATCCGCTATTTTTCAAACTAGTAGATGTTTCCGATGAGTTTTATAGAATTTTTAGTTTTATCACAAATTTACGGCCTTCCGTCCAAAGTCCCACTGTTTTATGATTGTCGTTGTGATTTATTGTGTCAGATCTGCCCACTCACCGCCTGCTGCCCGCAGCAGATCTTCCGGTGCCAGTCTCATCTGACAGCCGATCCTTCCGGCAGAAACATACATCTGTGACAGGACTTTTGCGGAAACATCGATCCGCACCGGATAATTCTTTTTCATGCCGACCGACGTCGTACCGCCGCGAACGTATCCGGTAATGTTCTTGATGTCTTTGACATGGATCATCTCGACACTCTTGACGCCCACGCTCTTTGCCGCTTTCTTCAGATCCAGTGTCGCATCGATCGGAAGGACAAAGGCATAATGATCCTGAGAAGGGCCATGACACACCAGTGTCTTAAAGACCTCGTTGTGCGGCAGCCCCAATTGGTCCGCCACCTGTCCGCCGTCTTCAAACTCCTTGCACTCATAGGTCTGTGTGACATACGGGATCCCGAGATTTTCCAGGATTCGCATTGCATTGGTCTTAGGCTCTTGTTTCTGTTTTGCCATGATGATTCTCTACTCCTTCCGGGACGCCGGATGATGCGCTGCTCTATTGAAGAGCGCATAGACGATCAGGATGCCCGCCAGCGCACCTGCGCTATCCAGGACCACATCCTGCCACATGCCGTATCTGCCCGGGACAAACCGTTGATGCACTTCGTCCGAGGCGGCATAGCAGATGCACCATAGAAAGGCATACCACACGCGCCGGTCTTTGACTCTGCCGCGCCTGCCGCAGTCATCGCTTTCCGCATCCGAAACAGCGCCACCTGTGCCCCTCGATCCGCCGCCTGATGTGCGCAGCCACGTAAACGCCACCCCCGCCGTCAGCATGCCCAGCAGCATATACTCGCAAAAATGCGCGCTTTTTCGCACCGCATGATCGATCGCTTCCGCCATCGCAAGCTGCTCGCTTGGCGTCAGTTCTTCATATCCCTGATCAAAAATCCGGCAGATCAGGGTACCGACCGCCACCGACTCCTTTGTCGATGTGGATGCATCCTGTGCCGAGAACCAAAAGATTCCCAGCATCAGCATGATCCAGACGATCAGCAACAAGACTCTGCCGGTCTGTTGTTGTATCTTCATGAAACTCCCTGTCAAATATGCAGCATCGCGCGTGCTTCACTTGCGCTCATCGGCTCCATTCCCTGCGCACGGATGATCTTTGCCGCTTCCGCGATCAGTTCATGATTGTGCTCCACGCGGCGATCCGGTGCGATATGGTCCGAATCCTCAAAGCCGATACGTACCGTCGATGCTCCCATGGCCAATGCCTTCTTCATCAGTTCCCAATCGGTTCTGTGTGCTTCGGTATACCCCCAGATGACATCTTCTTTCCTGAAATTATCATAGACACCGTCGATCAGATGCTGAAATCCTGCCTGTGTCGCCGGCATTTCTCCCGGATGTCCCACAACCAGTGCGATCAAGAGCGGCCTCGGGAAGTGGAACTGCTCATCCAGCTCCCGCAGTGTATTGGCCATACCGACCTCGAACAGTTCGGTCTCCGCCAGTTTGTGATTGTCCAAAATCTG
>JAILPR010000194.1 GCA_024699355.1 Lachnospiraceae bacterium | reverse complement strand
GATCTTCCAGATCTCATAGTAGGTTACCATTGCGATCAAGGCACTGGCTGCTGCAAGGATACGCCCCAGGGTAATGACTTTCCCATACCCATCCATATATTCCGCCAGCAGCTTCAATGGATTTCTCTTCTCTTTCATATTTCTTCTCTCCTTCTATACACCAAGAAGCTCATGCCACCCGGGCATAAAAAACGCTTCTACTGTATCTAAATAATGTTCCACCTTCTCCTCCGGATAATCGCGAATGATCGGTTCAAACAGTGCGGTGATATAGGCGCTGATGAGAATGTGCAGTTCTTCCCTGCTCACCTCCTTGACCTGATAGCCATATGCGGCAATGTTCCGAAGTCCCTCCCACATTTTGGTCTCATGCGTCTCCACCATATCCTGCAGAAAGTGCTCATGTTTCGTCCCGCCGCTTTTGAGGAGCAGCAGGCGAAATTCTTCCCGGTACGGCAGAGCGACCTTCCGGATCATCTCAATCTCCGACTGACTACCAATGCCCTGATATTCTCGATTCTCCATGCGCTCATACGATTGCCGGATATGTTGTGTTACCCACTCCTGCAGTGCCTTGATCGCCGGCTCCACCACCTGCTCAAAAAGATCTTCTTTATCGCTGCAGTGACGATACAACCCCGCCGAGGTGATCCCGGCCGCCGCGGCGATCTCCCGGATCGATGCTTGTTCATACCCTTTTTCCAAAAAGATCCTTTTGGCTGCATCGAGTACCTTCGCATGTGTCAATGATTTATCTCTCGGCATCGTTTTCTCCCTTCCCCTGCAGATCGCTTTCTGCCCTGACAGCGTGCGATCTGCAATGGCGCTGCACGTTAGTGATCAATGATCACTTTCTGTTCACTAACCAAAATAAAAAGAGGCCATAAGGCCTCTTTCATCTCGCACTATCTATGTCATTGGTTGTGATCAGGATACGTTTCAACACATTCACCACTTTCCTTCGCAATTACGTTTTTGATGTTAGCACTGACTAACCATTGTGTCAAGTACCTTTCGTTTCATTTGCTCCTGTATACCGAAAATCTGCTGATCCAGTTTGGTTTTCCTCGTGTATCGTCTATATCAGTGCCTGTGATCCCGCTCCAAAATGTCCAGCACACTCCGCGCGATCCGCTCCGCATGATGGATGATCGTTTCGATGCTCTCCCGCTGCTCATCATCCACATCTGTTTCCAGAAGCAGATCCGCATTTCCGCGGATCACCGTCAGCGGCGTCTTAAGATCATGCGCGATCTGTGCCATCTCCCGGCTGTTCTCGTATTCTTTGCGCCACTTCTCCTCTGCCAGATGGTAAATCAGACGTTTCAGTTTTGCGATGAGCACAACCGACGGCACCAAAATTGCCAAAACATAGGCAAGGACGATCATGAAAAGCGCGATCCACTCTCCGGGAACAGCCAGACTGTAATGAATGAACAGGATCTCTCCATCTCCAAGAACCTCTCCCCGATACACTTCCTGCCCATCCAGCATGATCTCTGCTCCGGATGTTTTGTAAACGGAAGCATACTGCCGGAGCTTCTCTTCACTTCCGACATGGATATCCACCAGAATCTCCGCTCCGTCTGCCTCCCACAGATAATCCGCATTTTGCGGCAGCGTCGCAGGATCATATACACCGCTTTCTTTCCCTTCCGCAAGCCATGTCACAATCTGCTGCTCCGTATCATCTGCACTTCGTGTCGTCAGATGCATCACGACCGCGCCCGCGATCAGCGTCACGATCCCCAGCAAAGCGATGATCCCCAGCAGATAGCGCCCGATGATCCCGCTCAATTTTACATTTGCTTTTTCCATTTATATCCCATCCCCCATACGGTCTCGATCGGCTCGATCCCGTGCTGTTTCAGTTTTCTTCTGAGATTTTTGATATGCTCCGTAATGGCAGACTCATCGCCGTCTTTGTCAAATCCGTAGATCAGTTCATAGATCTGTCCTTTGGAAAATACCTGTCCCTTTTGCCTGAGTAAGAGCGATGCGATCTCGAACTCGCTTCTGGTCAGATGCACGGCCTCGCCCTTGACTTTGATCAGATTTTCCTTGGGATAAAGCAAAACCTCCTCATCCCGCAGGACTATTCCGGCCGCCTCCCTGTGCTCCCGCCTGACATGCGCCGCGATCCTGGCCCTCAGTTCCGGAACCGAAAAAGGTTTTCTCAGATAGTCATCCGCGCCGATCGAAAGGCCGTAAACGATGTCCTCCTCCAGTGCCTTGGCACTGAGAAAAATGATCGGACAATCCACCCGATCCCTGATCTGCGGGAGCAGATCGAAACCGCCTTGTCCCGGCATCATGACATCCATGAGGATCAGCTGATACACTGTCAGATCCTCAGGTAGCGGCTGTGACGGAAAGAGGACAGTATCCACCTGATACTGCCCTCGTAGCGCTTTTTGTATTAATGTTAAAATATCCTGCTCATCATCAATTGCCAAAATTCTCATCGTGTCACCATGTAAACCAAAACGGATAATCCATACAGCACATAAATGTGTACCGGGTAAAACCAATAAAAAAGCTTGGCATTCCCGTGACCACGCTCTCCATTGTAACACAACATCGGAATCATGGAAAAAACGCCCATCCAGTCATACAGATCAAACAATACCGTTTGCGTATTGAGCGGCAGCCCCATCAGGTTCATTCCGAGGAAATTCCAAAGCACCACAAATGTACCCCAGACATAGATCCGGATCCGTTTGTTTTTACAATAACTAAACAGCAGAAGGATCATGCCTTCCAGGATTGTGACCGTGCCGCCGTCCACAATCCAGTTGTGCAGCGGGAGCACCGTATAGCCGAGCAGATTGATGATAAATATGCCAAGTTCATTTCCGGAATTCATACACGGGATCATGACGCATCGATACACCAGGATCGGCAACGCCAGTGGAAGCACAACCGCCGCTGTCCCGATTGCAAATCGCCTCTGCCGGATCCAGTCCATTCCCTGCATGACCACAAACAAAATGGCAAAGGTGGATAGCATCCCGTTGACCGGATAAAATCCATCGCCTCGAATAGCCGGCGAAAGGACATTATAAAAGCCAAACCGGATAGCCCCCATCCCGACCGAGATCAGATAAATCTTTAAAAAATATTTCAGCCTGTGATGCGTATGCAGAAAGCCCTCGACCAGGCAGAACAAAAACAGCGGCGCTGCCAGTCTCCCGATCCATGAAAACACGATCGGGATCGCTCCCGTAAACTCAAACATATAATGAATATGATCCAGCACCATACTACCCAGTGCCAGATATTTCAGCCCAAATCCTGTGAGTCCTTTCGTTTTCCCCTGTTCCATCTCCGTTTCATCCTCCTTACCATCTCAAGGTACCTGATAACTATAAGGATTTGATAAGGATTTCCGGATTTTTTAAATGTGTAACGATAATTCCAACTCTTCCTCATATGCCACGCCGGTCTCTGTGAAACCAAGGTGATGATATAATGACAGAGCGCATTGGTTCTCCCGATGACATGTCAAGGTCACCCTGTCGGAATCGCCGAAGGGTTTGGTTTGAATATAGGCCAGCACTTGTTGCAGCGCTGCCGTTCCATAGCCTTTTCCCTGATGCTGCTTATCGATCATCATATGCCAGATATCATATTCCGGAATATCATCATCATAAATCACCATGACATAGCCAACCATTTCTTCCCCGCAATAGATTCCAAAAGGTTGGCACTGCTCACGATAAACATACGCCTGCGCCAGGCTTCGTATCGGATGAGAGACATACGTTTCCTGACCTTCTCCCAGGGTGAGCTGAAACGCATCCATAAAATTTTCTTCTGTAATTGTTCTTAGATTGATCATTAGAATCCTCCATAACATGTCCAAATTCGTTGCTGCAACATTCTTGTATGAACATCTATGAAGGCGCCGTTTAGGCAAAGAAATACCGTGGTTTTTACACCACGGTAACACAGAATTACAATGATACAATTACCGAGGCCTTCAACAGATATTCAGAAATTAAAGTTCTATTCCGATTCATCATAATGAACACCTCCTTCAAATTTGATCTGTAGACGCTTTTATTGTAACGGTGCACCGATCTTTCGTCAATCCGTCACGGATAAGTTCAGTGCTGACATTGCAAAGCCACTTCTTCAATCAGCCGGTTGACTATCTCCGGCGCATCCGTATTGGAATTATGCCCGGCATCTTTGATCCATTTAATCGGTATGCCGCTCTTTTGATGCCACGCCTTGTTGTATCTGATACAGGAGCCTGCATGATCTTGTTCTCCGCAGATTAAAAGTGCCGGACAAGTGATTTCATATGGCAGGTCTTTTTCCATCGCTTCTGCCAGGATCCGGAAGCCATGACCGGAAATTTTCGCATAGCGATCCTGCTGCCCGTCATAGGTTTCCATGATCTGACGCATCAATGTCCTGCCATACGCTGATGTTGCAACCCCTCTTGTTCCTGACTTTAGCAGCGCTCTCCAGGGATAGTGACGATACACCGGTTCCATTCTTTTCAGCAGCCAGATCTCCGCCGCGGTCACATATTGTCGCTGCAGTGGTGCCGAGTCAACGGAAATAAATCCGCTTAAGTTCTCCGGAAACAGCTGTGCATAGGCCTGTCCCACATATCCGCCCATGGATTGTCCGACGATCACCGGATGATCAAAGCCTTCTTTCCACAGGATTTCATGAACCCAGGTTGCTTTATCCATCAGATCAAAGTCAAATCGAAACGGCCACGACGATGCATGTCCCGGTGCATCCCAGACAAACACCGGATATCTTCCCTCAAAATAGGCGATTTGCTTTTCAAACAGCCTGTGATCTGCCGTAAGCCCGGGCAAAAAGACAAGCTGTACCTCCTTATGGTCTGCCTTATGATTGATCCAATAATGGATATCCCCGCAAGATGTACTGTAACTACATTCCTTCATATATAATCCGCCCCTCAATCGCTTTCCCTGTTACCATCTCTTCATATTCCGTTGGTACTTTTCGGAATATGATTTTTTCAGTTCTTCCGCAGAAATGCCATAGCAAAGCATCACATCGTTATAGTACATAAGAACATCTGCCATCTCTTCCACCAGATCCTTTCGAATATCCGGATCCGTGCAGGCTTTTGTTCCACCGTTTTTCTTTACGATATCAATGACTTCACCAATCTCCCCAACCATCCAGAGGAGTTTATTCTTCCCGGTTTCCGGGCCGATGGATTCCCATTTGTCTTTGTACTTTTCCTGTAACGCTCTTTGCATTTCCTGCATTTCATTGATTGAAAAATCCACTTAACTCACCTCTGCTTTTCAGCAACGACACTCTCTGTTTTTATAATTTCTTACTGCTCTTTTGATTTTAAGTACTTCTTTAAAGTTGAAATATGCATCGGATAAAAAGATGCTTCATCTCTCAGCAGATTCCTCAAATCATCCAGTGAAATCCACCTGAGATTTCTTGATTCATTGGATTCATCCACCTCTTTTCCACTTGCTCTGCAAATGAAAACCTGAACCATTATTGGGTAATTCCCTTCAATGTTCTGTGAACATGAAAACGGTGTATAATTTAATACTTTGTACCCATTATGTTCAACTGTTACCGACTCTTCTTCGCCTTGAATATATGTTACCTCAAGACCAGTCTCTTCAAATATTTCTCTTCTCAGGCAATCATAAATATTTTCGAATTCTCTGATTTTCCCTGCTGGAATTTCTAATAATCCATCTTCACAATCATTCCCTTTATATCTTTCTTGCAAAAGGACAAACACTTCTCCGTCAACAATTTTTTCTATGATTCCTCCCGCAGCAGGTTTAGAAAATAGTTCTGTCATACTTCTCTTACCTCATAAATCTATAAATGCACTTCCCGGTAACCGTAAGTTCGGTACCCTCGCTTACATTCCCAACTTTTCCCCCGGTTGCATCCGGTTGATTGCGGACATTTACCGACTAAGAAGCATACATCGTAGCAGCTGTGTCAGTATAAGTATAGCCGACTGTGTTTTCGGTGGAAACTTCAGAAGCATTTTCTTTCTCACTTGTTTCAATTTCCCTTGATGTGATTTTTATCATGCACGTCCCTTGCTTCTTAGATTCGTCGCACTTGACGCCCTTAAGTACTGTATCACTGCAAAATCGAAAGTGTCCAGTATATACTGCTTTCTCTTTCCAAAAAGCCAGGCACTTTAAACTAATATTACAAATACAAGCGTACTTCTGCAGTTTTCCTACAATCTACAATATATGCTGATGTATTTTCCGCTCCAAAAGTTTAACGTTCAATGGTATCCGATCAGACTCCATAGAAAAGAGCAAATCATCACCAACCACATACCCGCTTTCCTCATAAATACTTAGTTTTCCCAGCGCCTTTCTTGCATAGTCTCCGTCAGTAATTAATCCAAAATGTTCCCAGTATATGGTCTTACGCCGGCGCACATTCAAAACCACAAAATCAGGATACACGCATCGCCCATCCGATAATTCCAGCATCGGTTCATAACGATACGGGATTTTATATTTTTCAAATAAATCTGCGATTATTTTTTCTGATTTGGATCGAACATGCTCTCCACGAGCAGTAAGATAACTTCCTTGTTCAGGAAACGAATTTTGATTTCCTTTATACGTTTGATACCATTCTTCCACGAATTGCTCATCTGTTGGGATTAGCGGCTTAACTAATTGTTTCCTCGCATCCCCCATTCCGGAATACACTTGATCAATACGGTTCAAATCATATTGTTTGATAAATAACTGAATTCGGTATCGGACTGTAATCAATGCTTTATACATCGCTTCATCATACTCTTTCTGCAGGATACCTCTTACCTTATCCATGTCTTGTTTTTTTACATAGATGCGCTTCCCATTTTCCAACAGATAGTATTGATATCCATTCTTTCTCGTCGAGGTACAGATCACACACTTCTTTATCTTCTTACTTTTCTTTAGCTGTTCCTCGGCTTGAAGAATATAGAAATCAAGCAGATCTACCTGCTCCCTTAATTGATTTTTGTAGTCTTCCATGACAATTTTCTCCTTTCTGCTTTCTTTCTGCTTTCTTTCCGCTCTCTTTCCGCTTTCTTTCCGCTTTCTTTCTGCTTTCATTTTCCATCCGACACGAAGATAAGAATTCCTCTTTGAATCACGTGTCTTTCACTTTTATCCCCGGCATGCAAATGTCAACTTTATGCAATTCCACATGTCTTAGAATTTTGAGGCCAACACGCATATTCAACAAATATTCTCATTTTCGTGCCAAGTGTCGCTGCTGATCCATGAATATATGCCTCGGCAAGCACTCATACCATCAAATTTATTCTTTTTACGTGTCACCTATAAAACTGCACAACACGCATATCCAAACTTAATTCCAAGCCACGTGCTACCGCCAAAATTTGTTGACACGTGAGTATTCTGGCTTCCATGTCCCTACTGTCCGGCGATGAGGAAACCGATTGGCGATTATAAAGATTACAAGAAATCTCTCCCAAATAAAGCCGGCTTACGCCCCGCAACGCGGCTTTGAGCTTGATATGGGATCGATTTCATATTAATAATAATCAAGCCAATCAAAGGTGGTTTCTGTTTCCGGAACGTTGGTTTCCTTCATTCCGTAATCTTGGTTTCCTGGAGCAAGAATATTCAGACACGCGATTTTCAAATGATTGACTATCTACGTGTCTGATGCACGCACATACCAACTCTAAGCCCCTGCATCATGCACGCAGAATGATAAAACGCACTCTCATACATGCTTCAAGAACAATTATTCTCATCCATTTAGGGATTTGTGTAGCGAATCAATGCCACAGAGCCGAACGGCCCAATGAAAAAATGAAAGTAAGTAGGAATATACGCCCTTAATCCAAAAAAGTCAAGCCACAGTTCGGTATCCCGACAAACTGTGGCTTGATAAATATCTTTTCTAATTATTCCATCTCGCAAATACAAATTTGCTATGTGGTGTAAAACATGATGTTTTCGTTTCTTAACAGTTCATTATTGAACGGTTTGAATAGTTTCAATACATTTTTCTGATTTTGTATTGTCATTTTATTGTCACGCTGACAATGTGATTGTAACATAGCTGAAGCTAAGTTCCTACATCTTATTTATACCCGAAAGAAATCACATGGCATCGCGCAGCCAAGTATCCATTTGAATCAGCATACTTTTCATCTACTCCATGATCAATCATGAATCTTCTCTGCTCTGATTCAAAAGCATCCGTACCTGCACTAACGAAATCAACATAATCATTGATTCTTACCCCGACATTCTTTAGTCCAAGTTTCTCCATGAAGACC
>JAILPR010000178.1 GCA_024699355.1 Lachnospiraceae bacterium | reverse complement strand
GATAATTATTTCCACAGTCTCCACGATCGTCAAAGTGGTCGTGCTGGTCTGGATAGCGATGCATGTGTATCGCTTCACATTACAGGCTTATGATTTCGGATATCGGGTATTTACCGAAGAAGCGGTGGCCGTAGGCACAGGCATTTACTACACGGTGAACGTCGGAGAGGATTCGACGGCCAAAGATGTCGCACAATCACTGGAAAAGTTTGGCCTGATCGATGACTGGCGACTTTTTATGATTCAGTACATGCTTTCCGATTACCGCGGAAAGTTGCAGCCGGGGTCGTATTCATTGAGTACGGGCATGACGGCGAATGAGATGCTGGAGATTCTGGCGGGGGATGTTACCGAAGAAACGGAAGAGACGGAAGATACGGAGTAAGTATGATTGTAGATGAGCGAATGAGCGCATTTATCAATTCCTTCGATCCGGGACATCCGGACTGGCTGGATCAAATTGAACAGGAAGCTTTAAGAACCAATGTCCCCATCATTCGGACATCGATGCAAAGCCTGATGCGGTGCTTACTAACGCTGCACCGGCCGGCCTCGATTCTGGAAGTCGGATGCGCCATTGGTTTTTCTGCGTTATTAATGAGCGAATATGCACCGGATGCACACATTACCACGATCGAGAATTACGAAAAGCGCATCCCGATCGCACGGGCAAATTTTGAAAAGACCGGGAGGAGTGAGCGCATTACCCTGCTGGAAGGAGATGCCGCACAAATCCTTCCGACGCTGGATGGTCCCTTTGACATGATCTTTATGGATGCCGCCAAAGGCCAATACCTGAACTATCTGCCCGAGGTGCTGCGGCTCCTTCGAACCGGCGGCCTGTTGATCTCCGACAATGTCCTGCAGGATGGTCACATCATCGAATCGAGATTTGCGGTCAATCGGAGAGACCGCACCATTCATGCCCGCATGCGGGAGTATTTGTACACCTTAACACACAGTGAGGAGCTGGAGACGACGATCTTAACCGTCGGTGACGGTGTGACCCTAAGCGTAAAGAAATGATTTATGAGGAATTAAATTTGAGAGAAGTAGAATTACTATGTCCGGCCAATAGCCTGGAAGTACTGAAGATCGCCGTTTTATACGGTGCAGATGCGGTATACATCGGTGGCGAAGCCTACGGTCTTCGCGCCAAAGCCAAAAATTTCAGCCTGGAAGAGATGCGGGAAGGCATCGATTTTGCCCATGCACACGGGACCAAAGTGTATGTCACCGCGAATATTCTGGCGCACAACTATGATCTGGAAGGTGCGCGGGAATATTTCGGAGAGCTTGCCAAAGTGGCACCGGATGCGATCCTGGTCGCAGATCCCGGGATGTTTACACTGGCCAAAGAAATGTGCCCGGACATTCAGCTTCATATCTCGACGCAGGCAAATAATACGAACTATTTAACCTATGATTTTTGGTGGAAAATGGGCGCAAGCCGCGTGGTCACGGCGCGCGAACTTTCCTTAAACGAGATCAAACAGATCCGGGAGCACATTCCGGAAGAAATGGAGATCGAGAGCTTCGTGCATGGCGCGATGTGCATTTCCTATTCCGGCAGGTGCCTGTTAAGCAATTATTTTACCGGAAGAGATGCCAATCACGGAGCCTGCACGCATCCGTGCCGCTGGAAGTATGCCGTGGTGGAGGAGAGCCGGCCGGGAGAATATCTGCCGATCGAGGAGACAGATCGCGGGACGTTTATTTTTAACTCCAAAGATCTGTGCATGATCGAGCACATCCCCGAGCTGCTGGAAGCCGGGATCGACAGCCTCAAGATCGAAGGTCGTATGAAGACTGCGCTGTATGTGGCGACGGTGGCCAGAACCTATCGCAAGGCGATCGACGATTATTTAGAGTCTCCGGAAAAGTACAAAGCAAATATGAACTGGTATCATGAAGAGATCGCCAAGTGCACCTATCGTCAGTTTACGACAGGCTTCTATTTCGGAAAGCCAAATACGGAAGCACAGATCTATGATTCCAATACCTATATCAACGAATATATCTATCTCGGTACCGTAGCTGAGATTGACGGGCGCGGTTATGCCCGGATCGAGCAGAAAAACAAGTTCAGTGTCGGCGATGTGATCGAGATCATGAAGCCGGATGCCAGAAATGTGGCCGTAACGGTGCGCGGCATGTACGATGAAGAGGGCAATGCCATCGAGAGCTGTCCGCATCCGAAGCAGATCGTTTACTTAGACTTAAGCGAGCCTGCAGAGCCGTATGATATATTGCGTGTAGAAAATGCTTTGTCCCAGGACAAAAATCTGCTATGATTTTAGTGCTTGAAAAAAGACCATATAAGCGGAGGAGACATTATGAGCGAAGTAATGAATGTGGAAGAGATCTTCGGCAAGAACGTATTCAGCTTAAGCAAGATGCGTGAGAGACTGCCGAAAAACGTCTACAAAGAAGTGACCAAAGTCATGAACGAAGGCGGCGAGCTTTCGATGGCAGCGGCAAATGTTGTCGCCATGGCGATGAAAGAGTGGGCTGTGGAAAACGGCGCCACACACTATACACACTGGTTCCAGCCACTGACCGGGATCACCGCGGAGAAGCACGACGCGTTCGTGACGCATCCGGATGATGACGGCAAGATGCTCACAGAGTTCTCCGGAAAAGAACTGATCAAAGGTGAACCGGATGCATCATCCTTCCCGTCGGGCGGCCTGCGTGCGACATTCGAAGCCAGAGGCTATACGGCATGGGATATTACTTCGCCGGCATTTTTGAAGGAATCCGCCTGCGGCGTGATCCTTTGCATTCCGACCGCATTTTGTTCCTATACGGGAGAAGCGCTTGATAAAAAGACTCCGCTCCTTCGCTCCATGGAAGCGCTCTCCGAACAGGCCCTCCGTATTGTGAAGCTTTTCGGCAATACCGAAGCAAAGAAAGTAACAGCCTCTGTCGGGGCTGAGCAGGAATATTTCCTGGTAGACAAAGACCTGTACCTGAAACGTGATGACCTGATGTTTGCAGGCCGTACACTGTTCGGTGCTCCGGCACCGAAGGGTCAGGAAATGGAAGATCACTACTTTGGCGTCATCAAAGAGCGTGTCGGCGCCTACATGAAAGACTTAAACGAGGAGCTTTGGAAGCTCGGCGTAACGGCAAAGACTCAGCACAATGAAGTAGCACCGGCACAGCATGAACTGGCGCCGATCTATGAGACCGCCAATATCGCAGTCGATCATAACCAGCTGGTCATGGAGACGATGAAGCGCGTTGCGATCAAGAACAACATGCGCTGCCTCTTACATGAAAAACCGTATGCCGGTGTCAACGGCTCCGGTAAGCATGACAATTGGTCCATCACCACGGACAATGGCGTGAACATGCTGGATCCGGGTGATACCCCGAATAAAAACATTCAGTTCCTGCTGGTATTATCCTGCATCTTAAAGGCTGTGGATATCCACGCAGATCTGCTTCGTCAGAGCGCATCCGATGTCGGCAACGACCACAGACTCGGCGCCAACGAGGCACCGCCGGCGATCATGTCGGTCTTCCTCGGCGAGCAGTTAGAGGACGTTTGCAGACAGCTGATCGAAACCGGTGATGCAGCCAGTGTCAAAAACGGCGGAAAGTTAAAGACCGGTGTCAGCACCCTTCCGGATTTTGAGAAGGATGCAACCGATCGTAACAGAACCTCACCGTTTGCCTTTACCGGCAACAAATTCGAGTTCCGTATGGTGGGCTCTGCAGATTCGATCGCAAGCCCGAACACGACGTTAAATGCGATCGTGGCGGAAGCATTCTGTGAAGCTGCGGATGAGCTGGAGAAGGCGGATGATTTTGACATGGCAGTGCATGACATGATCAAGAAGAACCTGACCGAGCATCAGCGCATCATCTTCAACGGCAACGGCTATTCCGACGAGTGGGTAGCGGAAGCAGAGAGAAGAGGCCTGCCGAATATCAAATCCACGATCGAGGCGGCATCTGCACTGACCACAGAGAAATCCGTGGAA
>JAILPR010000087.1 GCA_024699355.1 Lachnospiraceae bacterium | reverse complement strand
CACTGTTTCATCCGTATGGTTATACCAAGTTTGCGGTGAATCTGGACCCGTATTTGTATTACGGTGCGGAGAATACGATCCGTGTGATCGCCCGCAATTCCGATCAGCCCAACAGTCGCTGGTATTCCGGTACGGGGATCTATCGTCCGGTATGGGTCTACAAAGGACCGAAGGAGCATCTCTTACCGTACGGCATCAAGATCAGGACGCTTTCGGTCAATGAACCGGCGAAGATCGAGATTTCCATCGATGCCACAAGTGCCGGAACCGCCGAAATTACGGTGTTTGAAGAAGACGCTGAACAAAAACCTGCAGTTTCAAACGGGCAGGTGGAAATTATGAAAAATGATGCAGGATATCATGCAACGATGCAGATGAGTATTTCAAATGCCAAGCTCTGGGATACGGATCACCCGCAGTTATACCGTGCCAAAGTCAGATTCGGTGAGGATACGCAGGAGGCGGTCTTTGGTATCCGTCTCATAGAATATGGTCCTGCACATGGCCTGACGATCAATGGCAGACACGTGATCTTAAAGGGTGCCTGCATCCATCATGACAACGGGATCCTCGGCGCCTGCGCCTTTCCGGAAGCGGAGGAGCGTAAGGTGCGTCTCCATAAGGAGCAGGGCTACAATGCCCTTCGAAGTGCACACAATCCGTGTTCGGAAGCACTGCTGCAGGCAGCAGACCGTCTCGGCATGCTGGTCATGGATGAATATGTGGATTGCTGGTATATCCATAAGACGAAATACGATTATGTCAATTATCTGGAAGAGTGGTGGCCCAAAGACCTGAAGGATATGGTGGAGAAGGATTATAACCATCCTTCGGTCATCATGTATTCCACCGGCAATGAGGTGGCGGAAACCGGAGAGAAGAAAGGCATCGAACTGACGGGAAGCTTTACCGAATATCTGCATCAGTTGGATGGAAGCAGACCGGTCAGCTGCGGGATCAACATCTTTTTTAACTTCTTATATTCGGCAGGCTTTGGTGTCTACAGCGATGAAAAAGCGGAGCAGGAAGCAAAGAAACCGGTTGGCAGTGAGTTTTACAATACGCTGGCGGGAATCTTTGGAGACACGACGATGAAGATGGGCGCCGCGCTTCCGATGTGTGATGTGAAAACCCGTGATGCGTACGCCAATATGGATATCGCCGGATATAACTATGGCATCCTGAGATATCGTAAGGATCTGAAAAAATATCCGAACCGCCTGATCCTGGGCAGTGAAACGTTTTGCAAAGATACCTGGAAGTGGTTGGAGATGGCAAAGGAAAACGAGCGCATCATCGGCGATTTTGTATGGGCAGGCATGGACTATCTCGGAGAAGCCGGCATCGGCTCTTGGGAATATGAGCAGTATGCGCCAAAGAATGCACCGAAGGAAGGGTGGCTGACCGCAGGCAGCGGCAGACTGGACATCCTGGGGATGCCAAACGGCGAAGCGGCATATACCAGAGTGGTTTACGGAAAGCAGGCTGCTGCGATCACGGTAAAGCCACTGTGCGATCAGGGCAGTCATTCCCCGTCGGCCTGGAAACTGACGCAGGCGCAGGAGAGCTGGTCTTATGACGGGCATGAAGGTGAGAAGGCAGAAGTCGAGGTGTATGCAAGGGGTGACTTTGCGGAGCTGTGGCTCAACGGAAGACGGATCGGTAAAAAGAAGATCCCTGCGACACTTCGGACGTATTTTACCGTACCATACGAGCATGGAGTATTAAAAGCCGTGATCTATGATCGCCTTGGGAATCGTCTCTCAAGTACGGCATTGACTTCCGCGGCAGAACAGACTCGGATCTCCATCGTGCCGGAGAGTGCAAGTGCACAGGCAGGAGAGATCGTTTTTGTACCGATCACTTACACGGATCCTGCGGGGATCCGCAAACCGGGTGAGATGCACCGAATCAGGATCGATGTGAAAGGGGCAACGCTTCTGGGCTTTGGAAATGCCTGCGCCTATAATCCGGACGGATACTGTCAAACGGAAACGTTCACCTATTACGGGCAGGCGATGGCGGCGATCCGTATGGAACGCGGCGAAGGAGCTACGATCACCGTAAGTGATGAAGAGCGCC
>JAILPR010000262.1 GCA_024699355.1 Lachnospiraceae bacterium | reverse complement strand
TCCCGCTATCCGGTCTAGTTCGGCAGATCTCCCGCCGTCCAGAAATGCAGATCGATCCCGTAGTACGAGTTGGTCCGCCCCTCTCCGAGCTGATCGATCAGCGCATCCACGCTGTAGGTTGCGATCTCGTTGGTATCAAGCGCCATCGTCGTTGCGACGTTGCCGCTGCGGATCGCTTCCGCAGTCATATCCGAGAGATAATACCCGATGATCTGCGTCTGCCCCGCAAGGTTATAATCGATCACGGCCTGATAGACCGCATCGGTATGATTGGTGGAAAAACAAATGATCACATCCGGGATCTCCGTAGAATAGCGCATCAGTGACCGGATCGCCTCTTCCGAAGCAAACACTTCATCGGCGGGCATACGCACCGCTTCTACCGTGATCTTTCCCGGAATCTGTTCACTCGTGACCAGGTCGTTGTTGATCTGGCTAAAGATCTGATACTCATTGTGATCGACATTTTCATCGGTCAGCAGCACTGCCACATGAATGTCCTCATCCTCCGGATCGATCAGTGAGAGGATCTGCTCCGAATAGGCCTGTCCCATCGTATAGGGATTGATGCCGATGTAGCTGACGCGGTTGCTGGCCGGTGCATCGTTTAAGACCGTCACGACCGGGATCCCCGCGGCGATCGCTTCATCGATCTTACCGGAAAGGGTCTCCTCTGCGCTGTCCTGTACGATGATGCCGTCGACATTTGCCGCGATACACTGATCCATGAGATCGGTCAGTACATAGTCATGCGCATGGTTCTTTAATTCCACATAAGCACCGCGATTGCCCGCATACTCCTGCATCACCCGGTAGGTGTCCTGCCAGAGCGCACTGGTCTCATCTTCGACGATCAGTACAAAGTGCTTGTCATAGGTTGTCAGATTTTCCGCGGCATCGACGCCGGAGCGCCGCAGGATGTCGTGGTATATGAATATCATCATAATGATCAGAACGATCAGGATCGTAAAGCCGATCACGATCGGAAAGATCACGTGATGCCCGTTCTTTTTCAAGGGATAAACTCCTTCCGGTGAGATAACGATACGACGTTCGTGTCAGTTGAGGTTATCTTACTACGTAAATTTTGCGTTCACAATTCCGGATTTCAAAATTGCGTAATTTAAGTTAGTCGGACTGTGCCGGTGTCTGCGTGGGCGATGTGGCCTGATAAATATCGCGATATTCCTTGGGACTTAAGCCGTATTCCTTACGAAATGCGCGGAAAAATGCCGAGTAATCGCTATAACCGTATTCCGTATAGACCTTACTGATCTCCTCTCCCGCGACGATCGCCGTCCGGCAGGCAAAGAGTCGTTTTTTGGAAATGTACTGATGTACCGTCACACCGAGATTCTTTTGAAAAAAGTGTGCCAGGTAATATTTGCTCACATAGAACCGTTCCGAGAGCGCCTCGAGCGAAAGTTCTTCTTCGAGGTGCGTCTCAATATACTGGATCAGATTCTGCAACAGGTCCTTTTCTTCGCCCGCTTCCTGCGGATGCTCTTCTTCATAAACGCTGCGATTGATCGTCAGGATCAGATCGTTGGCGCAAAGACTAAGCGCCGCACTTCTCCCGTAACGATTGCCGTGGATCTCTTCGAGCAGACGGATCGCTTTGGATAAGATCAGTTGCAATGCATTGGAGGAATAGGAAAAGACATACTGTCTGCGTGCCGATGCCTGCTGCATCAGATAGACATAGTCCGGCGACTCCTGCATGAGGCGGCTCGCATAATCCTTGCTGATCCAAAAAACGAAGCGCCGGTACGGTTTGCCCGTATCCGCCACGATCGAGCGGTGATTCACGCCGGGCGGCAACAGACAGATCTCTCCGCTCTTTAGCGGACGGGGTGCCCCCTCGATCTCGATCTGCGCATCCCCTTCCAGAAAGATATAGAACTCATAATAATCGTGGGTATGCGGATTCACATTGACAAAATGCAGATCACTGTAATAGTACAGTTCAAAGTCTTTGGAAAGCATGTACTGTCTGGTATTAAATGCGGATCGTAATTGCTGGCGCATGGTTCTCCTCCCTGCGGGCTCGCACCTCGCGGCGCATATCTCTGCGGGCGCGCCCCTCGCGGCACATATCTCTGCGGACACGCATCTCTCTCTCGCGCACCTGCCCTCTTTTGCGCGCCGGTTCAGCGGCATTTTGCACGGTTCTACCATCAGCATAGCGCCGCAGCGCAACTTTTGCAAGGTGTGCAACAATCTGGACAATCGACTCTTTTTCCAAAATCTTTTACGATGAACGTAACATCAAGAATCTTTGTGCAGCCCACAGGCTGCCACCACCAAGAAAGGAATCAACTCTTATGGAAATGACAATGCGTTGGTACGGCTCACAGTACGATACCGTAAAACTTTGGCAGATTCGCCAGGTGCCGGGCATCACCGGTGTCATCACAATGCTGTATGACAAACAGGCAGGCGAGCTCTGGCCGCAGGATCAGATTCATGCGTTAAAAGAAGAAGTCGCTCAGGCAGGCATGCACATTGCCGGCATCGAGTCCGTCAATGTCTCCGATGCGATCAAGGTCGGCACGAAAGACCGCGATGAGCACATCGAAAACTATATCAAGTCCTTAGAGAACCTCGGCAAAGAAGACATCCACATGGTATGCTACAACTTCATGCCGGTCTTTGACTGGACCAGAACCGAGCTTGCACGCAAGCGTCCGGACGGTTCCACCGTTCTTGCCTACACACAGGAAGCAGTCGATGCGATCAACCCGAGCGATATGTTTGCCTCCATCAAAGGCGAGATGAACGGCACTGTCATGCCGGGCTGGGAGCCGGAGCGTATGGCTCATGTCAAAGAGCTCTTTGAGATGTACAAAGACATCGACGAAGACAAACTCTTTGACAACCTGGTTTATTTCCTCAAAGCGATCATGCCGGTATGTAACAAATACGACATCAAGATGGCGATCCATCCGGACGATCCGGCCTGGAGCGTATTCGGTCTGCCGCGTATCATCACTTCCAAGGAAAAGATCCATCGCATGATGAAAGCTGTCGATGATCCGCACAACGGTCTGACCCTTTGCACGGGTTCTCTTGGTACCAACCTTGAAAACGACCTGCCGGACATCATCCGCTCTCTTCCGGGACGGATCCATTTCGCCCATGTGCGTAACCTGAAATTCAACTCTCCGACCGATTTCGAAGAGTCCGCACATCTTTCTTCCGACGGTACCTTCGATATGTACGAGATCGTCAAAGCACTCTATGACATCGGTTTTGACGGCCCGATCCGTCCGGACCACGGTCGTATGATCTGGGGCGAAGTTGCCATGCCGGGCTATGGTCTGTATGACCGTGCACTCGGTGCAGCTTATATCAACGGTTTATGGGAAGCAATCGATAAGGCAGAGACCAGAGGGGTCTAAAAAGGAGAACAGAAATGAAATTAAGTAAAGCCGGTATTGCGGAAAGTAGCGTTTGGGAAAGCAAAGGCTATCATCTTCCCGCGTATGATTTAGATCAGGTGGCTGCTGCCACCAAAGAAGCACCAACCTGGATTCACTTCGGTGCGGGAAATATTTTCCGTGCCTTTCAGGCAAACCTTGCACAGCGCATGATCGAGGAGCAGGGCGAGAAAGTCGGTCTCATCGTTGCGGAAGGATTTGACTATGAAATCATTGAGAAGTCCTATCGTCCGATGGACAACCTCTCGATCCTCGTCACCTTAAAGGCAAACGGCAGTATTGAAAAGAGCGTCATCGGCTCCATCGCAGAGTCCTGCATTTTAGACTCCGCAAATGCTGCGGAATTTACCCGTCTCAAAGAAATATTTGCTGCAAAGTCCCTCCAGATGGCAACCTTTACCATCACGGAGAAAGGCTACAGTTTAGTCAACGGCAAGGGCGAGCAGATCCCGGCGATCACCACGGATTTTGCGGCAGGTCCCGAGAAACCGCAAAGCTACATGGGCAAAGTCGTCTCCCTGTTATATGCAAGATATCAGGCAGGAGCACTCCCGATCGCCATGGTGAGCACCGATAACTGCTCTCACAACGGCGATAAGTTGCAGAGTGCGGTTGTGGCGTTTGCAAAAGCATGGGTGGAAAACGGCAAAGCGGATGCAGGCTTCCTTGCTTATCTGCAGGATGAATCCAAAGTCAGCTTCCCGTGGTCGATGATCGATAAAATCACGCCCCGTCCGGATGCTTCCGTAGAGGAAATGCTTGCCAAAGACGGTCTGGAGGGCCTTGCACCGATCATCACCAGCATGAATACCTATGTCGCTCCGTTCGTCAATGCGGAGGAAAGCGAATATCTGGTCATCGAGGACAAGTTCCCGAACGGTCGTCCGCAGCTCGAGAAGGTCGGTGTCATCTTCACAAGCCGCGATACGGTCAACAACGTAGAGCGCATGAAGGTCTGCACCTGCTTAAATCCGCTGCACACCGCTCTGGCGGTTTACGGTTGCCTGTTAGGCTTTACCAAGATCGCCGATGAGATGAAAGATGAAGATTTAAAGAGTCTGGTCAACGGCATCGGTTATGTCGAGGGTCTGCCGGTCGTTACCGATCCGGGTGTCATCAATCCGAAGGAATTCATCGATACCGTATTAAACGTTCGTGTACCGAATCCGTTTATGCCGGATACCCCGCAGCGTATCGCGACCGATACCTCACAAAAGCTCCCGATCCGTTTCGGTGAGACGATCAAGGCGTATGAAGCTTCGGGCTTTCTGGATGCAGGCAACTTAAAGCTGATCCCGCTGGTATTTGCCGGCTGGCTCCGTTACCTGATGGCGATCGATGATGAAGGCGCCGCATTTGAACCGTCTTCCGATCCGCTGCTCGAGAATGCACAGGCGTATGTCAAAGGCTTATCTCTGGGCAATGTCCCGGCACATGATGCCTTGAAAGAGCAGCTAAAGCCGCTTCTTTCAAATGCACAGATCTTTGGCGTCGATCTGACAAAGACCGCTGTCAAGGGCGATTTGAGCATGGCAGATACCGTTGTCGATGACTTCGCACTGCTCCTTGCAGGCAAGGGCGCGATCCGTAAGACGCTGCATGACATGGTACAGTAAGTTTCTGTCGGAAAAGATCCGGACAACATCAGAAACAGGAACTTCAAACAAAGAGGGCAAGACCATCCGGTCCTGCCCTCTTATTCTGTTCTCACTCCCGAAAAAGCGTATGGTTATTCCTTTTCCTGTTCTGCGTCCCGGTAATGGATCGCGATCATTGCCGCAATCGATGCCGCATAGCAGATCAGTGCAAACGGAAGATCCAGGATACACTGTCCAAACAGTACGATCATTCCATTGAAGATAAATTCTGCTGCCAGTGCAAGGATCATCATGCTCTGGCGTTCTCTGAACACATAACACATTGCGATCGCCATCAGCATTGTGAGGATGCAAAGATAATGTGCCATACATCCATGGCTGCTGTCGCCGACAACTTTAGTTCCGCCTCCCGCAGACGGCATCACATCGATGATCTCTGCCGCTGTCACTGCAGCTGCCGCCTGCTCCTGCTCGTGATAAAGGAGTGCATAAGTCGAGAATAATCCGGTCGTAAAGGTTACGGTTGTCGGATCCTCATCCTTATCTTCCAATATGGTGCAGACACCGTTGTGATTTCTCATCACGTAATACGTTCTGCCATCTGCCACCAGTTCCTGTGGCACTTCTACCTGGATTTCGATCTCGTCATTTAACTGCGGAACCTTCGTCCAGTCGCCGGCTCCGATCTTCTTCTCGATCACAATATCAAGGAACGTACCGACCTGTAATTCTCCATAGTCATTTTCTGTCTGATTCAGTTGGCCGGTTGCTTCTGCAATGACCTGCATCTCCTGTTCATTCTGCTCCTTGTTGCTCTCATTGAGCGCTGTCACCTGCAGACGGACCACGATGTTCTCTCCGTTCATGACGCTTTCCTGCTCCTCTTTTGTCAACGTCGACAGCAGGAGCTGCTGCATGCTGGTCACCACCGTGCTCTCTACATAGTTTCCTGCCGTATCGGCGGAATTGACTTTTTGGAACAGCACCGTAACGCTGCCTTCACCGGCCTTTACTTCCATATTTCCGGAAACGACATAATCCGTGCCTTTGCGCTGCCCGTTTGCCGTTCTGCCTGCCAGGCCTTCTGCCGCGCCGCCTTCTGCGTCATCCGATCCGAAAATCTGTGCAAACGACATTTCCACTACATCAACGATGCGCTCTTCTAAGATCTGCTCGGCATATGCCCGTCCGGTCAGATCTTGTGCCGGTTCTTCAACGGGCGCCGGAGGAAGCAGCGATTGTACTTCTACCGGAACCTGTCCGTTTGCTACTTCATTCTCCGGATCCGGCATTTCCGCATTTGCGATCACATCTTCTGCCTGTTCTGCCTGTA
>JAILPR010000260.1 GCA_024699355.1 Lachnospiraceae bacterium | reverse complement strand
AACAGTTTGACCACCTACTCTGCGCAGCTTGCCCGGACGACCCGCAATGCCTATGACAGTTACGAAAATGTCTGCTACAGCTTAGCTTACGGAACTCCCGTCCAGAACTATCTGCAAAACGATACGCCGGAAGAGGATTACACCCTCTATACGACCCTCTTTAAGCAGTTTTCGGATTCCGCGCAGCTCTCCTCCTCCATCGCGGACATTGCCGTCTATGGAGAGAACGGCTCGTTTGTCTCTTTAAACGGGGCACGTGCCAACTATGAACCGTACACCACGTCAGTCACGCCTTCGCGCTTCCCGTATCACGCACTCGGCACGGCCACGGTAAACAGTCACTACTGTCATATCCTGGCGATGCCGATCTATTCTCTGAATTCCGCAGAAGATCGCTATCTGGGCATTTTGTTCCTGGCCATCGATCTGGAAGATCTGCTTGGCAACAGCATGGAGGGTGCCGAGGTCTTCTCTCCGATCATCCTGCTGACGGATGCATCGCAGAACATCGTCTACGGCGATACGATCTATGCCCCGATCCTGCCTTCGACCTATTCCGAGAATCAGATCACGAGGAAATTCCTGCCGGCGACCAATGCTTCCTATTCGGTCAACGGACATAACATTTCGTCCATTTCCTACCACCTGTATGTCCTGGTGGAGCAAAAAAAGATCACCGGACAGTTGATCGCCCTCTCCCGCGGCGTATTGATCGAGCTTGTGATCATGTCGTTACTGATCCTGCTGTTCATTTTCTTTTTATACAAGCCGTTTATCAGTTCGCTCAATCAGATGCGTAACTTCATGCAGCAGGTCTCATCCGGTAACCGCAACGTCACCAAAACGGGACTGACCGTCGACCAGGGCGTGATCGGTCTGCAGGAGATCGAAGACATCACCAACTCGTTTAATGAGATGCTGACCGAGACCGATCGCCTCAATCACACCATTTTTGAGACCTATACGCGCATGTATGAGATGGAAGCCAACAACCGTAAAACGGAGATCGCCTACCTGCGCAGTCAGATCAATCCGCACTTTTTGTACAATACGCTGACGCTGATCTGCGGACTGGCCTCCGCGTCCATGGATGAGGAGATCATCTCCGTCACCAACGCGCTTTCCCAGATCTTCCGCTACAGCATCAAGGGCAAAGATATCGTGACGCTTGCGGAGGAACTTGAGATCGTCAAATCCTATCTGATGATCCAGAAGGAACGCTTCGGCGACCGCTTTGAGGTCTCCTATGCGGTGGATGAAGAGTGTCTCTCCTGCAAGATCCCGCGCATGGTCTTACAGCCGCTGGTCGAGAATGCGATCGTGCATGGGCTCGAGCCGAGCGAGACGCCCGGAAAGCTGCTCATCGGCGCAGGTCCCAATCCGTCCAATTCGTACTATGCGGTCTGGGTCTATGACACCGGTGTCGGCATGAGTGCCGAAAAGCGCGATAAGCTTCGCGCTGCCCTCAAAAACGGCGATGTTCCGAAAAATCCGGATGAGCATACCAGCATCGGTCTGCTCAATGTCAACAGCCGGATGATCCTGTATTACGGGCCGGAATATACGCTGATCCTGGATTCCGATGAAGGGGTCGGGACGAATGTCCAGTTCCGGATCCCCTATGTCAATGCTTATGAGGAAGGAGAATAAATCATGTTCCATGCGATTGTGATCGATGATGAGAAGTGGGTGATCAAGAGTCTGATCGCGACGATCAAAGATCAGGACATGTTTGATGTTACCGCTGAATTCTATACCGGAACTTCCGGCCTTGAATATATCCGCACGCGCAAACCGGACCTGGCCTTCGTGGATGTCCGCATGCCGGGCATGGGCGGTCTGGATATTTTGCAGACAGCGCACGCAGAGAACCTGCCGACGTTTTTTATCATGATCAGCGGTCATGCGGAGTTTGCCTATGCACAGAAAGCAATGTTCCACAACGCGATCGGCTACTGTTTAAAGCCGTTCTCCAAAAGTGAGCTGACCGATGCCATGACCAAGGCCTATCAGCTGCTGCTCGAGAGAAGTGACGAGGCAGATGCACCGGATGCGCCGCCGCAGTTTGTACCGAAGCATCTGAGCGTTTCGCATAAGTCCGTGCAGATGATGATCGATTATACGGAAACGCATTTCAGGGAAGAGATCTCCATGCCGGAGATCGCAGAGTACTGCTCGATCAATCCCAATTATGCCAGTCAGATCTTTAAGCAGGAGACCGGGCAGTCCTTCATCTCCTATCTCAATGATCTGCGGATCGTCTATGCCTGCTTTCTGCTTGAACACTCGGAGGATACGGTGCTCGATATCGCCACGCAGTCCGGGTATAATGACTATTTTTACTTTGCCAAGGTGTTTAAAAAGATCAAAGGGGAAACACCGTCAAATTACCGTAAAGCACTCTCGCTGCGGGAAAATTAAGGAGCAACCATCTTATGAGGAAACACACCATTGTGCTCTGTGCACTGACCTTACTGACGATCCTTATGTGCGGCTGCGGGTCAAAGCCCAATGAGCAAAGCGTGGAAGATCTGCGCGCACAGTATCTACCGGAGTCGCTGCAGTCTCTTTCCTATGACGAACATCTGGAGATCTCGATCGGTTTTTGGGATATCGAAGAAATGGAAGACGATACGGACAGCGATGCGCTTCGCACGCTGATCGAAGATTTGTTTAACATTACCATTCAGCCGGTTTCCGTCACCTGGACCAACTATAAGGAACGCTATCAGATCCTGATGGCCACGGATTCTCTGCCGGATCTGTTTGCGGATCTGACGATCTCCTCCAATGACGCCAACGATTCCGCCAAATATACGCAGATGATCGAATCGGGCAGCATTTGCGCGCTTCCCGAGGATATGAGTGCGTTCCCGGAATTGTCCTCGCTCTTATCTTCCGTCAGCTACACCAAATACAGTGACGGAAAATATTATGCCATCCCGCGTTGCTCGTTTCTGGATTCCGATCTGGGCTTTACCGATGCTGCCATGCTGGTGCGAAAAGACTGGATGGAACAGCTGGGCTTTCAGAATCCGGAATCATTTGAGGAGTTCTCTGCCATGGTCAGTGCCTTTGCAAATGATGATCCGGATGGCAACGGCATCGATGATACCATCGGCTATAACGTCAACTCCCGCTCCGCGCTGGGCAAATGGGTGATGCTCGGGATCGCACCGGAATGTAACGTGTATTCCTGGATCC
>JAILPR010000258.1 GCA_024699355.1 Lachnospiraceae bacterium | reverse complement strand
GATCCCATCTCGTAAAGATAGAAATCATCGCAACTTTCCCAGTTGACGAACTTACAAAAATCACATCCAAGTAATCCATCCATGATCTGATCCCCCATGTATCCGATGAATCCGCTGTTTCAGTGTCGGTTCCCCTTTAGCGTGAGTATAACACAGATGTCGCATTTTGACATGTAGAAAATGCAGGCAGACATTAAAATACGTCAATATGTCATCTATACTGAGGCTACAAGCTGTTCGATTGCAGAACAAAAGAAAGAGGATACCAATATGAACATTACCTGGCATGAAACTTCCAAACAGTTTCATCTGTATAACGACCGCATCAGCTATGTGCTGTATGTGCAGCCAAACGGCGAGCTGGGGCAGTTATACTATGGCAAACGAATTCACGACAAGAAGGATTTTCGCTATGTCGTGCAACACCAGTGGAAAGCGTTGACATCCTATTTTGATATGGACAATGCCTTCTCACTGGAACTGAACCTGCAGGAGTATCCTTCCTTCGGAAGCGGAGACTATGATGCCGAGGCGTTTTGCCTGGTGGAAGAAAACGGCTCGCGGATCAGTAACTTTATCTATCAGGAACATCGCATTTATGAAGGAAAGGCGGAGCTTCCGGGGCTTCCGGCGACGTATGGCACGGCCAAAGAAGTGATGACGCTGGAAGTCACGTTAAAAGATGCGGTTTCGGGTGCGCTACTGATCCTTTCGTACAGTATTTTCGATCGCACGTCAGTGATCGCGCGCCATGCGGAATTCCGGAATGTCGGGGAGCAGCACCTTTTGCTGGATCGGGCCTTGAGTGCCTGCCTGGATCTGCCGGATGCGGACTATGACTGGATGCAGTTTTCCGGATCCTGGGGCAGAGAGCGCTTTCCGGTGATCCGAAAGATCGGGACCGGAACGATCGCCATCGAGAGCAGACGCGGGCATTCGAGCCAGAATGCCAATCCGTTTGTGATCCTGAAGCGAAAGGAGACGAGCGAGATACAGGGAGAGGCCATCGGGTTCTCCTTTGTCTACAGCGGCAATTTCCTGGCACAGGCACAGAAAAATACTGACGGCAGACTGCGTATCGTGATGGGCATCCATCCGGAGACCTTCTCCTGGCCTCTGGCACCGGGAGAGAGCTTTGTCACACCGGAGGTATTGATCGGTAGAAGTGAAGAAGGGTTAAGTGGTTTAAGCCGGATCTTCCATCATCTCTATAACGATCATCTGGTCCGGGGATACTGGCAGAACCGGCCGCGTCCGATCCTGCTCAACAACTGGGAAGCAACCTGCATGGATTTTACACAGGAGCGCATTCTGGACATTGCGAAGAAGGGCAAGGAAGCAGGCGTTGAACTGTTTGTCCTGGATGATGGCTGGTTCGGCGCTCGAGACGATGACAGACGTGGACTGGGAGACTGGGTGGAGAACCCGAAAAAACTTCCGCAGGGCATGAAAGGCCTGGCGGAAAAGGTCAATGAGATGGGACTCAAGTTCGGTTTCTGGATCGAGCCGGAGATGGTCAATGAAGACAGTGACCTCTACCGGGCGCATCCCGACTGGATCCTGTCGGTACCGGGACGAAAGTCTTCCCTCGGCAGATGGCAGCTGGTCCTGGACTTTTCCAAACCGGAAGTGGTGGAGTACATCTATGACATGCTCTACCGCGTGATCAAGGATGCTCCGATCAGTTATATCAAGTGGGATATGAACCGCTCGATCTCCGAGTGCTTCAGCATCGGGAAGGATCCTGCGCATCAGGGAGAAGTGTATCATCGCTACATTCTGGGCGTTTATGATCTGTATGAGCGTCTTCGAACGGCGTTCCCGGAGATTCTGTTTGAATCCTGCTCCTCCGGCGGCGGCCGCTTTGATGCGGGCATGCTCTACTACGCACCGCAGGCATGGTGCAGTGACAATACGGACGGCGAAGATCGCTGTCTGATCCAGTACGGGACAAGCTTCGGTTATCCGATCTCTTCGATCGGTGCCCATGTCTCCGCAGTGCCCAATCAGCAGACCGGGAGAGCGGTGCCGATCCGTATGCGCGGCAATGTCGCGATGTTCGGCGCCTTTGGATATGAACTGGATTTAAACGAGATTTCGGATGACGAATTTGAGATCGTCAAAGAGCAGATCGCCTTTGTCAAAGAGCATCGGATGCTGTTACAGTACGGCGATCTTTACAGACTGCGCTCTCCGTTTGAAAAAGCGCAGGCAGCCTGGATCAGCGTATCAGGCGATCGGAAGGAAGCGTTGCTTGCGGTTCATACGATGCGCGCAACGGTCAATCACCTGCCGGAGCGCTTAAAGCTGGCGGGACTTGATCCGGAGTGCCTCTATCAGCTGGGCGAAAACTCCTACTACGGAGATGAGCTGATGGAAGTGGGACTGCCGATGAAAGATGCGTGCCTGCCCGGCTATCGCATCGATCAGGATGACAGTTCCGTAGTGCTTTATCTGAAAGCACAGGCGTAGAGGTTCGCCGGACGAAACCGGTGATGAAAGCATGATGCGACCTGAACGTCTTAAGGAATGTCACAATTTGACATGTGCAGGGCGCATCGAGCCATGCCTTTTGGACGAGATCGCGATTTACAATGAAATTGCAATCGGACAGCAGGCAATCAACTATTGTAGTTTATAGGGAGGTAAGAAATGAAAAACAAAGTTTTGGCAGTATTACTGAGTGTTGCAACCGTCCTGTCGCTGACAGCATGCGGATCTTCGGAAACTCCGGCAGCAGAGAGTGTGCCGGCGGCAGAGAGCACTGCAGCAGATGCAGGTGCAGCGGAAGCTGCGGCAGAAACAGAGCCTGCCAGCATCGGCAGCAGCGTAGAGGGCGAGCTGACGATCACGATCTGGGATGAGAACCAGAGACCGGGCCTGCAGGAAATCGTGGATGACTGGTCTGCACAGTCCGGTGTGAAAGCAACGATCCAGGTCGTTGGCTGGAATGACTACTGGACACTGCTGGAAGCAGGTGCATCAGGCGGTGAGCTTCCGGATGTATTCTGGATGCATTCCAATCAGGCACAGAAATACATGGAAAATGACATGCTTCTGGATCTGACCGATCAGATCGCGGCAAGCGACAAGATCGATATCTCGAACTACTATGAAGGTATCACCAATCTGTACAACTATGACGGCAAGCAGTTTGCGATCCCGAAGGATATCGATACCATCGCGCTGTGGTACAACAAGACCATCTTTGATGAGTGCGGTGTTGCTTATCCGGATGATACCTGGACCTGGGATGACTTTGCGGAAGCAGCAAAGAAGCTCACAACAGACGATCACTGGGGCTATGCGATCGCTCCGAGCAACAACCAGGATAGTTTCTACAACACGATTTATTCCATGGGCGGTTATGTCATCAGCGATGACAAGAAGACCTCCGGTTACGATGATCCGAACACCATTAAGGCAATGGAGTTTATCACAGACCTGGTGAAAGACGGTTATTGCCCGGATTTAAATACCATTTCCGAGTCCGGCGCGGATGTACTCTTTGAAGCAGGTAAGGTTGCGATGGTTACCCAGGGTTCCTGGATGCTGGCAGCATTCCGTGACAACGAATACACTCATGACAACTGTGATGTAGCAGTTCTGCCGTACACCGAGACACCGGATGATCGTGTATCCATCTACAACGGCCTTGGCTGGGCAGTTGCGGCAAATACCAAGAACCCGGATGCGGCATGGAGCCTGGTAGAGTACTTTGGCACCAAGGAAGCACAGGTAAAGCAGGCAGAGCTTGGCGTTACCATGGCAGCATATAAGGGTTGCTCCGATTCCTGGGTGAACAGTGTTGACTGCTTTAACCTGGACGGACATATGAAGATGCTGGAGGCAAAACTGATCTTCAGACCGTATTCGAAGTACACCACCGTTTGGGAAGACATGCAGACCGAGAAGTTCAAGGAAGCATGGAGTGGTGAAAAGGATACCGCAGAAGTTTGTAAAGAGATTGCAGCAAGCATGAATGAGACATTGAGCGATGAATAAGAAGACAACAGCAAGAGAAAAAAATGAATTTCTCTGGGGGTGGATCTTTATCCTCCCTACCATGATCGGTTTGGTGGTATTAAATATCTACCCGATGTTGCAAACGATCTATCAGAGCTTTTTTAAAACAGGGGATTTCGGCAAAGGGAATATCTTTGTCGGTTTGGCAAACTACAGAAAGGTATTCGGAGATGCTGAGGTATGGCAATCTCTGTGGAATACGATCAAATACGCGATCGTGGAGGTTCCCCTTTCTGTAGCGATCGCCCTGATCCTGGCGGTGTTTTTAAACCAGAAGATCAAGGGAAGAAGTGCATTTCGTACGATTTTCTTCCTGCCGATGGTGGTGGCGCCGGCAGCAGTGGCGATGGTATGGAAGTGGCTTTATAACTCGCAGTTTGGTCTGCTCAATCATGTGCTCCCGATGAAGAGAAACTGGGTGTCCGATCCGAAGATCGCGATCTATTCGATTGCGGTGATCGGTATCTGGTCGGTCATCGGTTATAACATGGTACTGTTCCTGGCAGGACTGCAGGAAGTGCCGCGGGATTATTATGAGGCGGCAGCGATCGATGGCGCAGGAGGCGTGACGCAGTTTTTCCATATTACGATACCGCTGATCTCGCCGACGATGTTCTTTGTCGTTGTGACCAGAGTCATCGCAGCCATGCAGGTCTTTGACCTGATCTTCATGGTGATCGATGCGAACAATCCGGCGCTCAAAAAGACGCAGTCGCTGGTATACCTGTTCTATGATTATTCGTTCAATCAGGGCAACAAGGGATACGGCGCAACGGTTGTCGTGGTACTGCTGGTGGTGATCGCACTGCTGACCGTACTGCAGATGATCGGACAGAAAAAATGGGTTCATTACAGCTAGGAAGGAGGAGAAGATGCATAAGAAAAGTTCGATGATCCTGATCTATGTCTTACTGATCCTCGTCTCCGCTACCATGCTGGTGCCTTTTGCGTGGATGGTACTGACCGCTTTTAAGACGGTCTCGGAGTCTACGCAGGTCGACCCGTTTGTGATCTTTCCGGGAAAGTGGCGACTGGATAATTTTGAAACCGTGATCGAGGCGATGAATTTTGTACGCCTTTATATCAACACGATCCTGCTGATCGCACTTCGCGTATTCTGCGCGGTGCTGACGGCAACTTTAAGCGGCTATGCATTTGCGAGACTGCAGTTTAAAGGGAAAAATCTGATGTTTAGCCTGGTGCTGTTGCAGATGATGATCCCGGGGCAGATCTTTATCATCCCGCAGTATGTCATGGTCAGTAAGTTACATTGGACAAATTCCATCTGGGGATTGCTCTTCCCGGGCCTGGTCACTGCATTCGGGACCTTTCTGTTGCGACAGGCGTTTATGGGACTGCCCAGAGATTTGGAGGAGGCAGCACGATTAGACGGCTGCAATATTCCACAGACCTTCCTTTTTGTTATGAGTCCGCTGACCAAATCGTCGATGGTCGCGCTCGGTATCTTTACGGCAGTTTTTGCCTACAAGGAATTGATGTGGCCGATGATCGTCTGCCCCGACAGCAAACAAACGACGCTGGCCAGTGCACTGGCAAAGATGCAGGGGCAGTATGCGTCGAATTATCCGGAACTGATGGCAGCAGCGCTGATCGCCTGTATCCCGATGATCGTGCTCTACCTGCTGTTCCAGAAACAGTTTATCGAAGGTATCGCAACATCCGGCGGTAAGCTGTAATTACAGAAATCAATTCTCTCGCCCCGGGGCGGTTCTGCAATTTCTGCAGACTGCTCCGGGGAATTTTTGCGCACTTCCGTAGTAGTGATGCGATCAGAATGGTATAATGACGCAAGATGTTTGTATGCCAATGGGAAGTGGCATAAAGGAAAGGTATGAGAATATGACGCTAAAAGAACTGGAAATCGGCAGGAGCGGTATCGTGACAGCCGTCGGGGGGGACGGTGCGCTCAGGCAGCACTTTCTGGACATGGGGATCATCCCGGGGACAGAGGTGACGATCATCAAGTATGCGCCCCTCGGAGACCCTGTGGAGTTGATGCTGCACGGATACGAGCTGACGCTTCGGCTCGACGATGCTGCGAGGATTCAGGTGGATCCGGTGCAGGATAAGGAACGCGGCGCGGAGAGAGCGGCAGCACCGGGCAAAGAAGGACAGCCGGGAGCGAAGGCGGGGCAGCAGGCAAAGACCAGCCATCCGGGACTTGGCGAGGGCGGAAAATTCCATCCCAAAGGGAGCGGGGATCCGCTGCCGGAAGGGACCCGACTGACCTTTGCTCTGGTCGGCAATCAGAACAGCGGAAAGACGACACTCTTTAATCAGCTTACCGGTGCCAGACAGCATGTCGGCAATTTCCCGGGCGTGACCGTCGATCGCAAAGACGGAGAGATCCGCGGGATGGACAATACGCTGATCACCGATCTGCCGGGTATTTATTCGATGTCCCCGTATTCAAGTGAGGAGCTGATCTCACGGGACTTTGTCCTAAAGGAGAAGCCCAAGGCACTGATCAATATCGTGGATGCGACCAACATCGAGCGAAATCTGTATCTGACGATGCAGCTGCTCGAGATGAATATCCCGATGGTCGTGGCACTGAATATGATGGATGAGATGGCAGGCAACGGCGGTACCGTGGATGTCAACCGGATGGAAGAGATGCTCGGGGTTCCGGTCATTCCGATCTCCGCAGCCAAAAACTCCGGTATCGAAGAGTTGATCGAGCATGCCATGCACATCGCCAAATATCAGGAAAAGCCGCTGCGGCAGGATTTCTGCGATGGCAATGATCACGGCGGTGCGGTGCACCGGTGCATTCATGCGGTGATGAGCATCATCGAAGATCATGCGATCCGGGCAGGGATCCCGGTGCGGTTTGCGGCAAGCAAACTGATCGAGGGAGATCAGATCATCTTAGAGCAGTTACAGCTTGATCCCAATGAACAGGATGCGCTGGAACACGTCTTTGTACAGATGGAAAATGAGCGGGGACTCGATCGCAGCGCGGCGATGGCGGATATGCGTTTTTCCTATATCCTGAAAGTCTGTCAGGCATGCGTAAAAAAACCGTCGGAAAGCATCGAACATGCCAGAAGCCGCAGGCTCGATAAGATCCTGACCGGTAAATATACCGCGATCCCGGTCTTTATCCTGGTCATGCTGGTTGTCTGCGTCCTGACCTTTAATGTGATCGGTGCCTTTTTACAGGACCTGTTGGCGATGGGCGTGGATGCCCTAAAAGAGGTGACACAGAGCGGTCTTGAAGCGATCGGGATCGCAGAGGCACTGCAGAGCCTGATCATTGACGGAATCTTTGAAGGCGTGGGAAGCGTGATCAGCTTTATGCCGGTCATCGTGACGATGTTCTTCTTTTTATCGCTGCTGGAAGACAGCGGATACATCGCGCGTGTGGCCTTCTTTATGGATAAACTCCTGCGTAAGATCGGTCTTTCCGGCAGAAGTATCGTGCCGATGCTGATCGGCTTTGGCTGTACGGTACCGGCGGTCATGTCGACCAGAACTCTGCCGAGTGAGCGCGATCGAAAGATGACGATCCTGCTTACACCGTTTATGAGTTGTACGGCAAAGCTGCCGATCTATGCTTTTTTTGTGAATGCCTTTTTCCCGGGCAAGGGCGGCCTGATCATCACGGGGCTGTATCTCCTTGGCATCCTGGTCGGGATCCTGGCGGCGTATCTGTATAAAAAGACCCTCTTTCACGGAGAAGCGGTGCCGTTTGTCATGGAACTGCCCAATTACCGGATGCCGGGCGCAAAGAATGTGCTGCTGCTGATGTGGGAGAAATCCAAAGACTTTTTACACAGGGCCTTTTCCGTGATCCTGCTGGCAACGATCCTGGTGTGGTTTTTGCAGGCCTTTGATTTCCGGCTGCAAATGGTCACAGACTCCAAGGACAGTATCCTGGCAACGATCTCGGGGCTGCTGGTGCCGCTGTTTGCACCGATCGGCTTAGGAGACTGGCGGATCGTGACGGCGCTGGTGAGCGGTATCATGGCTAAGGAAAGTGTCGTATCGGTCCTGGAAGTGCTCTTCGGCACACAGGGAGGTGTGGCGCAGGCAATGAGTACCGTGACTGCATCGTCCCTTCTGGTATTTAGTTTGCTCTATGCCCCTTGTATCGCGGCGATCGCATCGATCAAGCGGGAACTGGGCGGCAAATGGGCGATCATCGTCGTCCTTTGGCAGTGCCTGATCGCCTGGGTGGCAGCACTTGTGGTGCGTCTGATCTTTTTCGCGATCGGATAGCGTAGCACGTTACAATAAACAGGAGGAGAATAACGATGCTGAACAAATTTTGCAAAACACCTCTTTATGAAATGACACGCCGTTTGGCGCTGGTCGCACAGGGGATCGAAAAAGCGGATCTGGTGATCCGGAATGCCAGACTGGTCAACGTGTGTACCGCAGAGATCGAGGAGCATATCGATGTTGCGATCGCAGGGGGCAGGATCGCTCTGGTCGGTGATGCGGCGCAGTGCATCGGAGAGCAGACGAAAGTCATCGATGCCGCAGGATCCTACATCGCACCGGGCTTTATGGATGGCCATATTCATGTCGAATCTTCGATGGTGACGGTGCGGGAATACGCCAGAGCCGTTCTTCCGCATGGCACCAGCGCGATTTTTACCGACCCGCATGAAATCTGTAATGTGTTTGGCACGGCAGGGGTCAAAGCGATGATCGATGATGCGGCGGGGACGCCCTTAAAGGTCATGATGAATGCACCTTCCTGTGTGCCGGCAGTGCCCGGCCTGGAGGATACCGGTGCCTCCATCGATGCGGCGGATATCAAAGAGATGATGCACTGGGACGGGATCCTCGGTCTTGGAGAAATGATGAATTATCCGGGCGTACTTAGCGGTGCGGAAAGTGTGCATGCAGAACTTGCCGAAACGCTGAAAGCCGATCAGGTGATCACCGGACACTATCCGGTCCCGGAGACGGGCGCGGGATTAAATGCTTATATCGCAGCGGGCGCAAGGTGCTGCCATGAATCGACCAGAGTCGAAGACGCGCTTGCCAAGATGCGTCGCGGTATGTATGTCCAGATGCGCTACGGCAGTGCATGGCAGGATCTGCCGGCACTGATCTCTGCGGTGCTTGACCGTAAGATCGATGACCGCTTTGTCTGCATGGTTTCGGATGATGCACATCCGGAGACGTTGCTTCGGGACGGGCATTTGGATCACCTCTTAAATCTGGCAATTGAAAAGGGCCTTGATCCGATCCGCGCGATCCAGTATGTCACCATCAATACGGCATCCTGCTTCCGCCTGGATCATGAGCTGGGCAGCATCACGCCGGGAAAATGTGCAGACATTGTCTTTTTCGATGATTTACAAAAGATCCGTGTGAGCAGAACGATCATTGATGGAGAGATCGTGGCTGAGGGCGG
>JAILPR010000240.1 GCA_024699355.1 Lachnospiraceae bacterium | reverse complement strand
TGAGTCGTGGAAGCGATGTAGAATCAAGGGGATATTGTTCAATGAGCTCTCCGTGTTCAATATGAAGGATCTCATCTGCGCATAAGGTCAACAACTCCGGATCATGGGTGGAAACCAGCACGGTTTTTCCTTGTGCAGACAGTTGTCTAAGAAGCGAGGCAACCGCACACATATGGATATAATCCAGACCGGACGTCGGTTCATCAAACAGCAACAGAGATGCATTTGCTGCAATGGCGGAAGCGATCGCGACACGTTGTTTTTGACCGCCGGAGAGCGCCATCGGGTGTGATTCTTCATAGCCATGCAAGCCGATGGAAGTGAGAATCTCCGCTGCTTTGTCAGGGTCCGGAGAATCCATGGAAAGCAGGACTTCCGAGAGGACACTGTCGGTAAAGAGCTGATGATTGACATCCTGCATGACCAGATAGCAGACAGAAAGTGCGTGTTTTCCGCGATAGGTGGTGCCATTCAGCACCAGCGAGCCGGGGCATTTCTTTTCCAGACCGCAGATACAACGTAAGAAGGTTGATTTTCCGGCACCATTGTGACCGATCAGACCGGTGATGCGTCCGCGCGGCAGGGTCAGATCGGGGATGGATAGAGATAAAGGCTCTTTCTCGTCATGGAGTGCAATCCGTCTGCGAAACAGATGCTGCCTTTGCTCATAGCAAAAATAATAGTCGTGAAGAGCGATAGAGTCTGTCGAGCGCGATTGTGCAGCAGGCTCTTTTTGAATGGGCAAAAAGCTCTGTTCGATGGTGGACGGGCGAAGCTGCAGGCGCTGGAATTCCGTGGCATCTTGTGTGAAGAATTCTTCTCCGCGCCACTCATGTGAAATCACCCCGTCTTTCAGGTAGAGCACACGATCTGCAAGACCGTTGATGTACCAGAGGCGATGCTCGGAAATCAGAATGGTTTTGCCCTGCGCTTTCCAGTGACTGATGATCCGGCGAAGTTCTGCGATGGCTTTCCAGTCAAGGTTCGATGAGGGCTCATCTAAGAGGATCACATCCGGAAACAGGGCGGCGACAGAGGCACAGGCAATTTTTTGTTTTTCACCGCCTGAAAGCTGAAAGAGGCTTCGCTGAAGGAGCGGCTGAAGATTCATTTCCTCAACGACCGTTTCTTTCCTGCGCAGGATCTCTTCCGGTGCAAGACCGATATTTTCCGGCCCAAAGACGACTTCTCCGTCGGTATCGACAGAAAAGAACTGGCTGCGTGGGTTTTGAAAGACGGTGCCGACGATGCCGGCCAGGTCGAAAAGTTCGGTTTGTGAGATGTCTTTCCCACAGACCGTGACCTTACCGGTGAGCGTTCCTTTATAAAAATGAGGGATCAGGCCGTTGATGAAGCGCAGAAGCGTTGTTTTACCGGAACCGGAAGCACCGCACAGAAGGACCGTTTCGCCTTGGTTGATCGAAAGAGAAAGGTCCTTGATGCCGCCGGCGGCAGATCCTTTATATTCAAAATTGACATGTTGTAATTGAATCATCGTAAGTTACCGAGTTGTGTATTTAAAGGAATTTTGTAAGGATAAAGGCGACCGCCAAAAGGGCAAAGAGTGCCATCAGGAGCAGGTCGATCGTGGTCAGTTTTAATTCTGTGGCGCTGGTGCGCTTGACATTTGCGCCAAGGCCGCGTGTGATCGCAGCGGCAGAGAGTTCGTCTCCGATACTGACGCACGAAAATAAGAGCGGGATCAGGCGGTATTCGATCATTTTGGAGGCGTGACCTGCACCAAACATGATGCCGCGCATTTTCATGGCATCCCGAATCGCACCATATTCTTCTTTGATCGTCGGAAAAAAACGCATGATGACGGCTAAGGAAATCGAAAGACCATCAGGTATGTGCATTTTTTGCATTGCGGAGAGGAATTCGCCGATCTGTGTGGTACGGATCATATACCAGGCAGTGATCATCGCCGGTAAAAACTGTACGACGATGCCGCAATATCCGGTCAGTAAGGCCATGAGAACGCCGGTGGATTCCGCAGAAAGAAACAGCCACATTAAAAGCAGAGCGCCGGTATAAAGCAGTCCGAACGAAAGTGCGGAAACAGTGCGCCCCTCACTAATGAGCAATATGAGAGGAACGATCGTGATCATGGTTCGAAGGATCCACGCCAGGGGCGTTGTTGCGGTCATCAAGACAATGGATGAGACGACAAAGACCATAAAGAGCTTGGTACGCGGATCCAGATGTAATTGTGGGATTTTTAAAGTTGTGGCGGTATCCATTACACAATTCCGGCCTTTTCAAAATGTTTTTTGACGACTGCTTTTCCGAGGAATGCACCGATGCAACCAAAGACAAAGCAAAGAAGTAACAGGATAACAATGGTCCTGGAATTGATCGCACGGAACAGGTAATCGCAGTATTCCGAACTGAATCCGCCCGCGACAAGATCTTCTCGATAAGATTCGGCGGTAACGATGACCGGAAAATAGTTTGCACAAACCCACAAGCTGAAGATGCCATAGCTAAGGACTGTTTTTTTGAAACTTTTGTAATTGCCGCTTTTGGAGATCAGATCGGCGATCAGTCCGGAGAGGATGATCAGCGGTGCACCAAGATATCCCATGCCGGTGACAAACATGATGATCGCTAAAAGGATGGACATGGTTGTGATCATGCCGAATTTCTCAACTTTGGAATAAAACAGCATCATCGGAATGGCACCGACGAGCGGGATCAGAATGACGTAGGAAGCAACAACATACGGATGAATGTAGCCGAGCATGCCACAGGCAAATTCGACAACAAATAACAGCGCGGTAAATAATCCTACGGTAATGAAATCTTTTGCAACTAGTTTTTGATTGTTCATAAAGAACCTCCTTGATGTGTGAAATGTGTTTCGTGTGAGCGATATAGGCTTACATGGTTTTTTGATAATCGGTTCTGGCCTTTTTACAAAGACCGGCGCGATGAACGGTATCGATCAGGTCTTTGTGTGGAAACGGGATTGATGTGATCGCGGTATCATAGTCGGTAATGCATGCGGTTTCATCAAAGCGCACGCGTCCCGGAATCTGACCGGTTTTGATAAAGGAGAGCCAATCCTTTTGCAGGATGGCCGTTTGCTGTCTGTTGATCGCCGGAACCGGAATGTGCATCTGATCCATATTGTCGAGAAACAGCGCAAGCTCCGCACCGTGATAAGAACCGCGAAGCCCGTGATAAAGCGCTGGAACGTAATGAAGGCGATACCCGTAGACAGGCGATTTTTGTGCAAAGGTGCGCATCAGCTGATAGGTGGAATTGTGAAATACCAATAGTTCCATGATTTTGGTCTGCAGATCTACCGGGGTTGAGGCTTCGTCTGCGAAGGCATCCTTGAGCATGGCACCGTAATTACCGTATTTATGTAACAAAACAGCATCCAGGTCTCTTGTCTTGGTGGTGATGCCCAGGAACCGGTACATCATAGGGATTTCGATCATGGAAAATTCATCCGCGGTGGTACCAAGCAGGACCGGCATGGAGGGAAACTGCCCGCGTGCAAGCAGATGGTCCGGATCATCGATAAAGAAGTCACCGTCAACCACGTCCGCCTGTGCGATCGGATTGTGTTTGTCGATCAACGCTTTGGCAGGAAGGCGTTTTAGTGCATCTACATCCTGCACATGATGCTTTTGTAACGTTTGTTCAAAAAGATGCATCGCATCGGAACGCGAAGCGATCTGTGGCAGATTCCCGGTAAAGAGGATCAACCGGTCAAACTGTTTGTTGCTGATGGGATTGAGCAACTGATACAGGCTGGAAAGTGCTCCGCCGCAGTGTCCCATCAATGTGATGTTATGAGGGTCGCCGCCAAAGTGCAAAATGTTATTTCTTACCCAGATCAGTGCAGCTTGCTGGTCGTAATAAGCAAGATTTGCGACCATGGTGTCATGATCGAAACAGGGCAGGTATCCGAAATTGCCGATGCGATATGTGATCGTGACAGCGACAATGCCGTGTTTGGCCAGATGTGCGCCGCGATAGATCGGAACCGTTCCGGAGCCTTCACCGCCGCCGTGGATAAATACCACAACGGGTTTTTGACCACTCAGATCATCCGTCCAGATATTGACGACAAAAGCGTCCTCTGTTTGCGTATCCTCCAGGGGCAGAAATTCCGGACGCATCATGTGATGTTTCAGAAATACATTGGTCCACAGAGGGTAGCCATGTTGCGGGAAACAAACGGTTTCCTGTCGATTGATCGGCCGATCTTTGGGATAGGTCGTGATAAGTCCGGGCTTTTCAAATCGTTCCGCGTGTGCATAAGGGATGCTGTGAAGCTCATAAACAGGACGCCCGGTATCGCTTTGATCAACGATATCTGCAAGCACGGGACCTAATGCGGTTGAAAGAACCATAAGAATGCACTTTCTGCAGAGAACCTCTGCAATATAGTTAAGAATGCAGGTTAGAAATAACTAACCGATTCATTATAGGTAACTGTGATATGCAAAGTCAAATTGCGCGTAATTGATCTCCGGGCATGCGGAGGAGGAATCCTGTAGTGGATATTCAGAAGGTAGAAGAGGGATCACGCAGCACCAAACAGCTGTGTTAAGATAGTGTCGGAGGG
Source organism: Lachnospiraceae bacterium (assembly GCA_024699355.1). Taxonomy (GTDB): domain Bacteria; phylum Bacillota; class Clostridia; order Lachnospirales; family Lachnospiraceae; genus SIG336. Next base: position 160 of record JAILPR010000240.1, on the reverse strand, counting down.
ATTCGGAACGATGAAAGAGTTGACCAGTCAAAAAATGAGAAAGCTGGCACCGGAATTGGATCCGCTCAGGATCGGGTGCGGCTGGAAAAAAGAGGATCTTGGAAAAGTACAGATCATGATTGAAAGTACGGCCGGAGACTCGCATCCGGGAAGCGGACAT
>JAILPR010000239.1 GCA_024699355.1 Lachnospiraceae bacterium | reverse complement strand
GCATCACGAAACAGCGGATGTGATCGTGGTGGATCCGCCGCGGAAAGGGTGTGATGAGGCCTGCCTGAATACGATTCTGCAGATGGCACCAAAGCGAGTGGTCTATGTCAGCTGTGATCCGGCGACACTGGCCAGAGATGCAAAGATCCTCTGCGGGCAGGGTTATCACCTCTTAAAAGTGCGTCCGGTGGATATGTTTCCGCACACGGTCCATGTAGAGACCGTGGTACAAATGATCCGGACAACATAATCAGGAGCAACTTCCCTCGAAAAAGGCTTTTAGTCGCGGAAGCGACGTATCATCCAGCGGATATTGCGCAGCAAGCTGCCCGTGATCGAGCTGAACGATCTCATCGGCACATAAGGTCAACAGTTCCGGATCGTGCGTGGAGACCAGGATGGTTTTGCCCTGCGCGGAGAGCGCAGAGAGGAGCGAAGCGACCGCACACATATGGATATAATCCAGACCGGATGTCGGCTCATCAAACAACAGGATAGAGGCATTTGCTGCAATGGCGGAGGCAATGGCAACCCGTTGTTTCTGGCCGCCGGAAAGAGCCATCGGATGCGTCTCCGCATAGTCCTGCAGACCAAGAGATGTCAGAATTTCCCCGGCACGTTCGGGATCCGGGGAATCCATGGAGAGCAACACTTCCGAGAGGACGCTGTCGGTAAAGAGCTGATGATTGACATCCTGCATGACCAGATAACAGGCAGAAAGCGCATGCTTTCCGCGGATTGTTTGCCCACCCAGGGTGATCCTGCCGGGGCACCTTTTTTCCAACCCGCAGATACATCGCAGGAAGGTCGACTTACCGGCACCGTTGTGACCGATCAGACCGATCACCCGCCCGTAAGGCAGGGTAAGAGACGGGATCGACAGAGCTAACGGCTCCTTTGTATCATGGGGAGAGAGGTGTCTGCGAAACAGGTGCTGTGTCTGCTCATAACAAAAATAATAATCATGAAGAGTGATCGGGTCTGTAGATGGCATTGCTTCTACAGGCTCTTTTTGCGTATTCAGAAAGCTTCGGGCGATGGTAGCGGGACGAAGCTGTAACCGGCGAAATGTTTCGGGATCCAGGGAGAAAAAGTCATCTCCGCGCCATTCTTGTGAAATGGCCCCGTCTTTGAGGTAAAGGACACGATCCGCAAGCGCGTTGATGTACCAGAGGCGGTGTTCCGAGATCAGAATGGTTTTGCCCTGTGCTTTCCACTGCCCGATGATCCGTCGAAGCTCTCCGATGGCCTTCCAGTCAAGATTGGAGGAAGGCTCATCCAGGAGGATCACCTCCGGAAACAGTGCGGCAACGGAGGCACAGGCGATTTTCTGTTTCTCTCCGCCGGAGAGTTGAAAGAGACTGCGCTGAAGAAGCGGCTGCAGATCCATTTCCTGAACGACCTGCGCTTTGCGGCGCAGGATTTCATCCGGCGCAAGGCCGATATTTTCCGGCCCAAAGACGATCTCTCCGTCGGTATCGACAGAAAAGAACTGACTGCGGGGATTTTGAAAAACCGTACCGACAATGCCGGCCAGTTCATGGAGCCCGGTTTGCGCGATGACTTTACCGCAAACGGTGACCTCTCCGGAGAGTGTTCCGTTATAAAAATGTGGGATCAGGCCGTTGATCAGGCGCAGGATCGTCGTCTTTCCGGAGCCGGAGGCGCCGCAAAGAAGGATCACTTCCCCCTGCCTGACGGAGAGAGAAAGATCCCTGATGCTGCCAAAAGCCGATCCTTTATATTCAAAATTGACATGTTGTAATTGAATCATGATAGGTTACCGGGGGAGTACCTAAAGGTACTTTGCGATGATAAAGGCGACCGCCAGGATGGCAAAGAGCGCCATCAGCAGCAGGTCGATTCCGGTCAGTTTCAGTTCTGTGGCGCTGCTGCGCTTCTTGTTTCCGCCAAGTCCGCGTGTAATGGCAGCGGCAGACAGTTCGTCGCCGATGCTGACACAGGAAAATAAGAGCGGGATCAGGCGGTACTCGATCATCTTGGAAGCATGACCGCCGCCCAACATGATACCGCGCATTTTCATGGCGTCGCGGATCCCTCCGTATTCCTCTTTGATTGTTGGAAAGAAGCGCATGAGGACGGCCAGAGAGATCGCGAGGCCATCCGGTATGTGCATTTTTTGCATTGCCGAGAGAAATTCTCCGATTTGTGTGGTTCGGATCAGATACCAGGCGGTGATCATGGCGGGCAAAAACTGCACTACGATCCCGCAATATCCCGTCAGCAATGCCATGACAACGCCTGTGGACTGCGTGGAAAGAAAGAACTTCATCAACAGCAGTGCAACCGTATACAGGAGGCCGAAGCATAAGGCAGAGATACCGCGACCTTCACTGAAAAGTAACAGGAGCGGGACGAGGGTGATCATGATCCGAAGCACCCAGGCAAGCGGAGTAGTTGCAGTCATCAATACAATGGATGAGACGACAAATACCATAAAGAGCTTGGTCCGCGGGTCCAAATGTATATGTGGAATCTTCAACGTGATTGTGGTATCCATTAGACAATGCCGGCCTTTTCAAAATGTTTTTTCACAACGGCTTTGCCCAGGAAGGCACCGATGCAGCCAAAGACAAAGCACAGAATCACCAGGATAAGAATGGTTTTGGTATTGATCGCGCGGAACAGGGCATCGCAGTATTCGGCACTGAAGCCGCCGGAAAGCAGATCCTCGCGATAAGCTTTTGCGGAAACAATGACCGGGAAATAATTTGCGCAAACCCATAAACTGAAGATGCCGTAACTGAGAACGGTTTTGCGAAAACTCTTGTAATTGCCGCTTTTGGCGATCAGATCGGCGATCAGTCCGGAGAGGATGATGAGTGGTGCACCAAGATACCCCATGCCGGTGACAAACATAATGATGGCCAGAAGGATCGACATGATTGTGATCATACCGAATTTTTCAACTTTCGAATAAAAGAGCATCATCGGGATGGCACCGACCAGCGGGATCAGGATGACGTAGGATGCAACGACATACGGATGAAGATATCCGAGCATGCCGCAGGCAAATTCCACGACAAATAACAGAGCGGTAAACAAACCTACCGTAATAAAATCTTTTGCAGCTAATGTTTGATTGTTCATCAGAAACCTCCTTGATGTGTGTAATATGATATTTTTGTCCCGGTCCGGATCACATGGATTTTTGATAATCCGATCTGGCCTTTTGACATAGACCGGCGCATTGAACTATCTCGATCAGGTCATTATGAGGAAACGGGATGGACGTGATCTCCGTATCGTAATCCGTGATGAGCGATGTCTCATCAAAGCGGACACGTCCGGGGATCTGACCGGTTTTGATAAAGGAAAGCCAATCATTTTGCAAAATGGCGGTCTGTTGTCTGTTTTCTGCCGGGATCGGAACATGCATCTGATCCATGTTGTCGAAAAACAGCGCCAGCTCTGCGCCGTGATAGGAACCGCGAAGCCCGTGATAGAGCGCAGGCACATAGTGCAAACGGTAGCCGTAAACAGGCATCTTCTCCGCAAAGACCTTCATCATCTGGTAGGTGGAATTATGAAATACCAACAGTTCCATGATTTTGGTCTGCAGATCCACCGGATCGGAAGACTCCTTTGTAAGCGCATCTTTGAGCATGGTGCCGTAACTGCCGTATTTCTGTGATAACACAGCATCCAGATTTCGCTCTTTGGTCGTGATACCCAGAAACCGGTACATCATCGGGATCTCAATCATGGAAAACTCATCCGCAGTGGTACCGAGTAGCACCGGCATAGAAGGAAACTGCCCACTGGAGAGCAGATGATCCGGATCATCGATAAAAAAGTCGCCGTCGACCACATCTGCCTGCGCGATCGGATTGTGCCTGCCGATCAGAGCCTTGGCCGGAAGGTGCTTGAGCGCATCGGGATCCTGCAGGTGGTGCGCTTTCAGAGTTTTGTCAAATACCCCGGAGGCATCGGCGCGGGAAGCAATACATGGAAGATTTCCGGTAAAGAGGATCAGACGGTCAAACTGTTTGTTGCTGATCGGGTTGAGCAGTTGATAAAGACTTGATAAAGCGCCGCCGCAATGCCCCATTAACGTGATGTTATGCGCATCGCCTCCAAAGTGTGCGATGTTTTCCCGCACCCAGCAAAGCGCCGCCTGCTGGTCGTAGTAGGCAAGGTTGGCGACCATAGAGCCGTGGTCAAAATACGGAAGATATCCGAAATTGCCGATGCGATAGGTGACGGTGACAGCGACAATGCCATGCTTTGCCAGATGGGCGCCGCGATAGATCGGGACCGTGCCGGAACCTTCTCCGCCACCGTGGAGAAAGACGACAACCGGTTTTTGACCATTCAGATCGTCTGTCCAGATATTGACGACAAAGGCATCCTCCGTTTGGGTATCCTGCAAAGGCAGAAATTCCGGACGCATCATATGATGTTTCAGGAAGACATTGGCCCAAAGAGGATAGCTACGCTGCGGGAAACAAACAGTTTCCGGGCGATTGATCGGTTGTTCTTTCGGATAAGAGGAGATGCGTTCGGGTTTTTCAAAACGCTTCGCCCGTGCATAAGGAATGCTGTGAAACTCATAAACAGGGAGCCCGGAATCGCTTTGATCAACAACTTCTGCAAACGCGGGACCTAACGCGGTTGATAGAACCATAAGAATGCACTTTCCGCAGAAACTTCTGCAATGATGAAGTTAAGATGCTTAAGTTAGCAATTACTAACCGAATAATTATAGAGAACTTTGAAAGAGAAAGTCAAATTGCGCGTGATCAATACGGGACGAATGGAAGAACGTTACCCTTCCGGGCAAAAGCTGTGCTATGATGAAGAAACAGAGACAGAAACAAAGCGCACGGAAGAGACGTGAATGAGAGATGAAGAATAAAGAAACATTACTCGGAAATCAGATCGAAACAAAATTACTGCAATATATTCAGGATGAGCCGATCGCAGTCGGCGAAAAGATCCCGAATGAATTTGAACTGGCGGAAAAATTCGGTGTGGGACGCAGTACGATCCGAGAAGCCGTCAAAGGACTGGTTTCCAGCGGTGTATTGGAAGTAAGACGGGGTTCGGGAACGTATGTCCTGAATTCGCATCCGGTCCAGGATGATCCGCTGGGTCTTGGACACTATAGCGATAAATATCAGTTGGCCCTGGAACTGTTTGAAGTGCGACTGATGATCGAACCGGAAATTGCCGCAACCGCAGCGAGAAATGCAACGCCGGAGGAGATCGTACAGCTTCAGCGTCTTTGCAAAGAGGTGGAGACGATCTACCGCAGCGGGAGAAATCACGTAAATAAGGACATCGAACTTCATACAATGATCGCACGGTGTAGCAAGAATCGCGTGGTGGAGGTGCTGGTGCCGCTCATTGACTCGGCAGTACATACCTTTGCGAATGTGACACATCGCGGACTGATGGAGGAGACGATTGAAACACATCAGGCGATCGTGGATGCGATCGAGGCACATGATCAGATGGGCGCCAGATGTGCCATGGTGATGCATCTGACCTATAATCGTCAGATGATTTTGCGGCTGTTGGCAGAAGAAGAGGGAAAACAGTGTAAATGACATCGGCGGAAAACATCGGACAAGATGGAAACGCTTAAAATTGAATTATGCATCATTCACAAAAAGGAAGGCGAATTCGTGGGAAAAGCCTTCCTTTTTTTGTGGAGAACCACGAAACTACGAGCAAATACGTCAGATGTATTGATATTCAAAACGCCAAATAGTATAGTTTGATTACAAAAACGTCAGACGTCAGACGGAAGTGTAGTGGGTGCCGATGATGGCACCATGGGAAACAACAAGGAGGATAAACATGAGTGAAGGTATTGTACTGGATCCGACGAGGCTGGTAGCAGGCGCGATCATTGGTCTGATTATTTTGCTGGTTCTGATCATTAAATTCAAAGTACAAGCAATTGTGGCCATCCTGGTCGGTGCCATTTCCATCGGCGTGATCGCAGAGATGCCGTTAGCTGATATTTTAAAATCCGTCAACGACGGTATCGGAAATACGCTAAAGGGTATTGCCCTGCTTGTCGGTCTGGGATCTATGTTCGGCGCGATCCTGGAAGCATCCGGGGGCGCACAGTCGCTGGCTGTGACGATGGTTCAAAAGTTTGGAGATAAAAAGGCAGCATGGGCGATGGGAATCACCGGCTTGATCGTAGCGATGCCGGTATTTTTTGATGCAGGACTGATCATTTTGATCCCGCTTGCATTTTCGTTGGCAAAGAGAACCGGTCGTAGTGCGCTGTTCTATACGATCCCGCTTCTGGCAGGTCTGGCGGTCGGCCATGCATTTATTCCGCCGACACCGGGGCCGGTACTGGTCGCATCCATGCTGGGTGTAGATCTCGGCTGGGTCATTCTGATCGGCATCATCTGCGGTATTGTGGCAATGATCATTGCAGGTCCGGTTTGGGGAGCTGTCTGCGGGAAAAAGTATTTTGTTCAGGTGCCGGAGCATGTGCAAAATCAGGAAGATTTCGATGCATCCAAACTGCCGGACTTTAAGGTGATCATCAGCATTATCTTAATTCCGCTGTTGCTGATCATCTTAAAATCAGTATTTGGCGTTATTCCGGCAATGGAAAGTGTCATGCCGATCTTTAATTTCCTGGGCGAGCCGTTTGTAGCCCTGCTGATCTCTACGATCGTAGCGATGCTGGTACTGGGCTTGCGTCACGGATATTCCATGGAACAGCTGGAAAAGATCATGACCAAGTCGTTAGAGCCGACGGGCTTGATCCTGCTGGTAACCGCCTGTGGTGGTGTACTGCGTTATGTCCTGCAGTATTCCGGTCTGGGCGAGCTGATCGGCAACGTGGTTGGCAGTGCACATCTGCCGATCGTGCTGGTGGCATTTATCGTTGCTGCCCTGGTTCGTATCTGTGTCGGCAGCGCGACCGTTGCGATGACGATGGCAGCAGGCATTGTGGCAGCACTGCCGGCGATTCAGGGACTTTCCCCGATCTATCTGGCATGTGTGACGGCAGCGGTAGCAGGTGGTGCTACGGTTTGCTCACATTTTAATGATTCCGGTTTCTGGCTGGTAAAGTCACTGGTCGGAATGGATGAAAAGACAACCTTAAAGACCTGGACGATCATGGAGACCCTGGTAGGCGTCAGCGGTTTTGCGGTTGCATTGATCATTTCTCTGTTTTTGGGTTAATCTACAGGAGAGAGCGCATCAAAAAGAAGTAGGAGGCATCAGGTAACGATGAACGAATTGACCAGTCAAAAAATGAGAAAGCTGGCACCGGAATTGGATCCGCTCAGGATCGGGTGCGGCTGGAAAAAAGAGGATCTTGGAAAAGTACAGATCATGATTGAAAGTACGGCCGGAGACTCGCATCCGGGAAGCGGACAT
>JAILPR010000237.1 GCA_024699355.1 Lachnospiraceae bacterium | reverse complement strand
GCTTCCTGTTGCCATTCGCTCTTTTGATAGCGATTGCCCATCTTCTGCAAGAACAACACCGCCATAAACAGCGTATCCATCCAGAGTTCACCGTCATGCAGGGTGACGCCGTTGCGGTCACCGATGGCACTGGTCACATGCTGGAAACCGTTGTCCGTGGTCTTGGGCAGATCCTTCATCAGCCAGTCGGCACGCTCTACACAAAGCTTTTCCAGTCGCTCCTTGTCCGAGAGGCGATCCAGGAGTGATACCAGCGGCAAAAACGGAGCCGTTGTATTGATGTTGGAAGACGGAAGCCCGATCTCCAGGTTTTTACGATACCAGTCTTCATAAAAAGATAAAAACCGGTCATCCCCGTAATAATCCTGCAGTCGCAGAAGGCCGTATAAACCGACGCCCTGCGGCCAGTCCCACTCTTCTATTCCGAAATCTCTGGCAATGTTACCGGTTTTGATCGCATCCTTCAGATCGATCTTTTTATCGGCTTCATAATCGGCACCGCCCAAATGAATCAGCTTATCTGCACAAAGATTGATTTTCTCAAGCAATTGTTCCGTTGTCATTACACTCTCCTCCATAGAATGGTTTGAAGTTCTCTGCGACCTGTACTTTGATCCGCTTGGTCTTTAAATGATCCACATTGTTTTGATACAGGCCATAGACTTTGGTCCGCAGCATTCCTTCGCCGTCGCACGGACGAAGGTCATATCCTTCAATCTCCCACTTGGTCGTCTTCGTAAGGGTCATCTTCACATCTTTGATCGTAATGTCTTTGATGTGGTCCGGATCTTCGCTATAAAGGAAGATCCCGTTTTCCCCGCGCAGCGTGATATCACTGATCCGCACATGTTTGATGGTGCCGTAGGATAAGCCGGTATGACGCGGAATGGCCGTCATGCAGATGCCCTCGGACTGTCCCCAGTACTGATCGGAAAATGCACGGGTCTCCATGTCCAGATGTGAAATGTCGACATCCGAGATATTTCCGCCGTCACGCAGCTGCAGCGATACCGCACGTCCGGTTCCCTTGATGATGCAGTGATGCACGTAAATGTGTCTGAAATCCGCTTCGCTCTCCGTACCGATCTTGATCGCCGCACTGGTCGACATCAGGATACAGTCGCTGATCACGATGTTTTCCGTCGGGCCATACTCCTGATATGCACCGGAGGTTTTTAAGACGATGCAGTCATCCGCAGACTCGATATAGCAGCCGTGGATCCGCACATCGCGGCAATGATCCGGATCGATCCCGTCGCAGTTGGCCATCTTGAGATTATTCAGGATGCGAACGCCTTCCACCAGGACATCCTCACAGCCAACCATATGCAGGGTCCAGAATGCGGACCGTGTCAGTGTCACATGCTCTACCGTCAGATGTTTGACATGCTCTAAAAACAGGAGCGGCGTACGCGGATAATACGCACCCTCAATGTGATACTGATCCTGTTTGCCGTAGTACATCTCTTCGTTGCCGTCGATCACGCCGTAGCCGGTGATCCGGATGTTTTCTCCGCCCGGTGCGTAAAGAAAGAAATTGGCCGGCTTGCCGTTGTATTCGCAGTTGATATAGGACGGCACGTCATCATGTTCGTCTTTGGTGATATCCCCGAAACTGCGATAATCCGCCATATTGTCGCTGGCAAGAAGACGTGCCCCGCTCTCAAGATGAAGCTCTACATTGGATTTTAATACCAGAGAGCCGCATTTGTAGGTTTTGCCGCCCGGCAGGACCACGGTTCCGCCGCCGTTTGCATAACAGGTATCTATGGCCTGTTGTAATGCTGCTGTGTCTAAGGTGATGCCGTCGCCGACAGCACCGAATTGTGTTACATCGATCATAATATCCCCTTTCATAAATGACCTTACATGCCGATCAGATCAAACTGCGCAAAGGATACGGACAGGTTTGCCGCATCCACTCCCCTCATCGGATTCTTGCATTTGATGATCGCAGCCCGCTTTGTCTGCGAATAATACCAGCCCTCTGCAGCGTTCTCAAACTTCGTGCGATCCAGGAAATGCGGAAGATCTCTGCCATCCAGCGTTACGCCGAGCGGTGCCTTGTCCTTGCGGATCATGGTCACGCAAAGATCCTCTACCGGATCTTTATAACTTCCCTGCGCATCAAATGCCAGGGTTACCACATTCTTCCCAGACATCGTGATCTTCGTTCTGCGATAGATTCCCTCTTCAAACTCGTTGGAGATACCGTCATCGTCATACAAGGTGAAGCTCGTCTCTTCACCGTTTTCCATCGGTGCCACAAGGAGCGATAAGCCCGTCACCTGATCTTTGCCGTGATTCATCGGCTGATTTATGGCTTCCGGATAGATACCGCCTTCACGTAAAAATCGCGGGATCGAATCTTCATCGACCTTCAGGCAGATCTCCCGGCCGCCCGGATAGGCCGTATACGCTTCATCGAGCGCATACCACAAATAG
>JAILPR010000221.1 GCA_024699355.1 Lachnospiraceae bacterium | reverse complement strand
TTGTCCTACGTTTTCGATCCTCTTACACATCTGCGTCGAGATCGTCAGGCTGGCACTGTAGCTGTAGGAATACAGTCCCATATAGTAATGCGGCTGACGCATCCAGGTCAGCTCTGCGCCCGGTGTCAACTCTACCGCATCACCCCAGAACTTCTCAAGCACCTGCCGGAAGATCTCACTGAGCGTCCCAGCCTGCACGCTTCTGCCTTCGGAAACAATGCGATTTGCTTCTCTCTGATAGGCGGCTTCCAACAGATGTGTCACGAAATTGTGATAATAGGTATTGCTGACCATGTTCGCCAGAACCCATCTGCGGAATCTCGGATCTTCGTTTTGACGGATCATGTAATGCGCCATCAACAGTTCGTTGATCGTCGAGGGTGCTTCCACGAAATAATTCGGTACCTGTGTATCAAAAACGGACTGTGCCGCCCCGCAGGCGCGGAAATGTCCCGCATGTCCGAGCTCATGTGCCAGGGTAAAGACATCCGACATCTTGCCGTTCCAGCTTAACAGGATAAAGGACCCTTTTTGATAGGGGCTTTCACAGAATCCACCGGTGCTCTTGCCCTGGTTTTTGGCAAAGTCGATCCATCTCCGGTCAAACGCTTCCCGCACCATCGAGACATAATCATCGCCCATCACCGATAAGCCCTGCTCGATGTACTGCCTTGCTTTGTCGATCGTCACATCCGGACTGTAGGCCGGATCGATCGGAAGCTTCAGATCTGCATAGGTCATGCGATCGAGATGATGGATCTTTTGGATCAGCGCCGCGTACTTTCTCATATGCGGAGCAAGTTTTTCCATGATCAGATCGATCTGACGATCATACATTTTTCGTGTCACCTTCTGATAAAACAGATCCATTTCTTCCAGATCTGCAAAGCCGCGCAGTCTTGCCATCACGCGCTCCTGCTGGAGGTGTGCGTTAAACGCTGCTGCCGTCGCATGCTGATACTGTGCGATCTTTTGGGAAAATGCCGCAAACGCCGCGCGTCTGATCCGGGTATCCGGCTCGTATTCGTAGTCATCTTCGAATAAGGAGTAGCCCAGCGGATAGCGCTTGCCGTTTGCCTCAAACTCCTCAAACTTCATATCCGCAAGTTTCAGTGTATTGTATATCTCATACGGTGCATGGATGGTATGTCCCATCGCTGCGACCACACGCTCAGCCTCAGGGTTTAACATATGCGGCTTTTGCGCCAGGATATCCTGCAGATAGACCTTGCATCCGCCGGCCTGAGCGATCGCTTCCTGCAGCACCTGCTCCGGAAGAAGTGCGATCTCACTCTCCACAAAACTCAGCGTACTCATCGTCTCGGTCAGGATGCTCTCTACTTTCGATGCACGCACCTTGGCTTCCTCGTCATAGTAGTCCACTTCCACCGCCAGAGAAGCATAGCTTCCCGCATGTTCCATGATGATCCGGACCTGCTCATAATCCGATAGACAATTCAATACCTGCTCCGCGTTCTTTAATTGTCCGCGATACGTATCGACCATGTGCGCTGCCTGCTGTTGCATGGTTTGCACATCTGCCCAGAGTGCCTCATCGGTCGGATAGATCAGCGATAAGTCCCAGGTCAGTGCCTGATCGACTTCATTTCTCATACAAAGTTTTTCTTCCATATTGAATTTCGATCCTTTCTGTAACTCAGTGCTATCCTCTATCATAGCCGCTCCGCTCCCCGCCCGCAATGCCGGATAAACGTAACGAGCGCATTCCTTTCCGTAACACAGGATCACCGGAGCGCATTCCTTTCCGCAACGGTTGCGCAGACACTTTCCATCTTGCTATACTAATGAGGATTGTTTTTGGGAGGTTGATCAAATGAATCGCGAGAGACTTGGCAGTAGAATGGGATTTATCATGCTTTCGGCAGGATGTGCCATTGGCTGTGGAAATGTCTGGAAATTCCCGTGGATGTGCGGTCAAAACGGCGGTGGCAGCTTCATGCTGGTCTACCTGATCTGTCTGATCATTTTAGGGATCCCGGCACTGGTCATGGAATTTTCGATCGGACGCGCTGCACAGAGCAGTCCGCTTTATATGTATCGCAAACTCGAACAGCCCGGGCAGAAATGGCACTTGTTTGGCTGGCTCTGTCTGATCGGGAATATTTCGCTGATGGCGTTTTATTCCGTGGTCTGCGGATGGATCATCTATTACTTTTACCGCTTTGTGACAGGAGATGCCGCAGTGCTGGATTTTAACGCGATGGTCGCTGATCCGCAGATCAATGTCGTGTTTTTGCTGATCACGCTGCTGATCGCATTTCTGGTCCTCTCCTACCATCTGCAGGGTGGTCTGGAGCGCTTTTCCAAGATCATGATGTCGGCACTGCTCATTCTGATGATCGTACTTGCCGGACACAGCCTGCTGTTAA
>JAILPR010000145.1 GCA_024699355.1 Lachnospiraceae bacterium | reverse complement strand
CGCAGGGTCAGGTTGGCAGCATCTGCATCGATGTCCAGGTCAGTGACCGTATCGTGAAAGGTGATGCTGTCAGATGCCTGCTTTCCGGTGAAGACGCCGAAGCGCACGCCGCGAAAGAGGTGGATATAAGAACCGAAAAGGATCGCGACAACCGTAACAATTGTGAGGATGGTAATATACAGATTACGTGTTTTCTTGTTCATGAGAGACTCCTATTCTTCGATATCGTCACAGCAATTGATCGCGACGGCGCGGTGTGCAACACCCGCAACCGGCCAAATGATCCAGGTCAGTTCCCAGCGGAATGTTAAAAAACTCAGGATCAGATAGATACAGGTGACTGTCGGCCAGTAAAGTGTCATGATGGTTTCTGCGGTTTTATTGACATATTTCACAGGACTACCTCCTTCATTACGATAGCCGCCGCTCATTGTCGCAGCGTCGTTGACTTGTAAAAGAACATCGAACCCGTGGCTGATCTTATTGGCATAAACGATCAAAAAGACGCCAATGCCGACGATCAGGAACATCAGTGCCGCGCCGAGACGATCTGCGGATGTGAAGATGAGATTCGGGATCCAACAAACGATGCAAAGGATAATACCGATCGTCACGCAAAGCGCACGGACCGACTCAAAACTGCGGCGCTGTTCTTTTAAATAAGAAGCAGTGTTCATATCGATCTGGCAAAGTTCTTCTTTGATGAAGTTCCAGTCGGAAGTAAGAAAGCCGCTGTAAATGATCAATCCGACACCGAGTGCGACCACCAGAAACATTAAGATCGCGCCGATCCGGCCGTTGTCATAAGGATCGCTCAGGATCGGGAAAGCGACGGAGAGGATGGTCAACATGATCCCGAGTGACCTGCAGAGTGCTTTCCGGGCATTGGCGCCAAGATATGCCTTGGCCTCTTCTAAATTGATATGTCTGCGTGGAAGATCGGCTTCTTTACCATGAACTTCTTCCACTTCTTTGGATAATCCCAAATCTTCTGCCAATTCATCCAAATTACCAAACTCTGAAATGACGGTACCGACGGCTGTGTTTTCACTGAGCCCTTCTTCGATCAATTCATTGTATTTATCTTCCATCATCTGCAAAAGTTCAGCTTTGGCCTTGCGTACCTCCGGGGTGTTGGGCATGTTGGCAAACATTGCCTCAAGATAACTTTTGATTGTTTCCATGGACTGTTTCTCCTTTATTCTTCATTTGCTTGCGGAAGCGTGTTCTCTTCTTTTTGAATGAAGCGTTCCACCACTTCCTTGGTCAATTCCCACTCGGCACATTTGTCCCGGTAATAGTTCCTGCCGGAATCGGTAATGCGATAGTAGGTGCGTTTCTTGCCGTTGCCTTCCGGATCCGGATCAGCGACAAACGATTCGATGTAACCGTTTTTCTCCATGCGCGTAAAAGCGGAATAGAGCGTGGTTTCCTTGATCACATATTTCTCACTGGAGATGAGTTTGATCTGTTTCGAAATCTCATATCCGTAAGAAGGTTCCTTCATCAGAATGCTCAGGATCATCGTATCGTTGTAGCCGCGGATCACATCACTGCTGATTTCGACCATATGTCTCCTCCTGATTGTGTGAAAAGTTCCTACGTCTAACGTACTACGACAGTCGTACTATGTCTGTTGTGGTAAATATACTACGACAGACGTAGGAAGTCAACAGGGAAATTGAAAAAACATAATAAGTGGTGCAAAATATAATTGCGAGGTGGAAATCTCGAGCGTAACTGTAGAAAGGGTAAAGAATATGAAGACGATTTATTTGGCAGGAGGATGCTTCTGGGGAACACAGAAATTTTTCGCGCAGTTTGACGGTGTTGTAAATACCTGTACCGGATATGCGAACGGTAAGAGTAAAGCACCGACGTATGAAGAAGTATGCAAGGGCAGCGGACATGCGGAAACCGTGAAGGTGGAATATGACGAGACAGTCATTTCGCTTACGCAGCTGCTCGAATATTATTTCATGGCGATCGATCCGACCTCGGTCAATCAGCAGGGAGAAGATGTCGGAGAGCAGTACCGCACCGGGATTTATTATGAAGATGCATCACTTTGCCCGGAAATTCAGGCGGTTGTGGATGCCAAGAAGGCGGAACTGGAAAAGGACGGAAAGAAACTGGCGGTAGAGTACCTCCCGCTACAGCACTTCTATGCTGCGGAAGAATATCACCAGGATTACCTGGATAAGAACCCGACCGGATATTGCCACTTATCTCCGGCGCTGTTTCGATTGGGGAAAACAAAGTGATCGCCAATTATCACAGCCACACGACAAGATGTCATCACGCCAAAGGCACCATGCGGGACTATGTGGAGGAAGCGATCAGGGGTGGCTACAAGATCTGGGGATTTTCGGATCATACACCGTATCCCTTTGATAACGGCTATGTCTCTCCGATCCGCATGCTTCCGGAAGAACTGGACTCGTATGTCAGTGAGGCACTGGAGTTGAAACGGGAATACAAAAACGAGATCGAGATCAAGGTCGGGCTGGAAGTGGAATATTATCCGAAACATTTTGACGCATTGATGAACCTGTGTGAGGACTATCCGATCGAATATTTTCTGCTGGCACAGCACCATACGCAAAATGAGTATGACGGGCATTATACGGGCTTCCCGCACGAAGAGGAGGAGATCCTGGCACAGTACTGTGCACAGATCAAAGAAGCCTTGGATACCGGAAAGTTCTTATATCTGGCGCATCCGGATCTGCCGCATTTCCTGGGAGATGAGCAGATCTATGACCGGCATATGCGGGATCTGTGTGAAAGCCTCAAGGCACATCACATCCCTGCAGAGATCAATTTCCTGGGCATGTGGGATCACCGGAATTATCCGGATGAACGGTTCTGGCAGATCGCCGGAGAAGTCGGCATAGATGTGGTGTTCGGGACGGATACGCACAGTCCGGACAAGGTGACACTGCCGGAATGTGAATTCCGTGCAAGAGAAATGGTGACCAAATATCAGCTACGGCTGATCGAACAGATTTGTTAGAAACTCCTTACTTTATATACGAAAAAGTGACGAAAATCAGCGCGGAATCCGAGTGGATTCGGAGATACTTCACAAAAATGTTTTTCTGACGAGAAAGTGCTTATTATTTGCGGAAACTCCGACTATAATAGGTACTTGGTGCGACTTGAAGAAGGCCGCATGGACAGGAGGAAAAACATGGACACGATGGATATTTTACGCCAGTTGGCGATCATCATTGTGGCTGCCAAATTTATGGGTTTGGTGGCACGTAAATTAAGAGCACCGCAGGTGGCGGGTGCGATTGTGGCAGGTCTGATCATCGGGCCGAGTCTTTTAGGCTGGGTCGGCTCTTCAGACTTTTTGTCCGGCATGGCGGAGATCGGCGTGATCATGCTGATGTTTACCGCAGGCCTTGAGACCAACATGCAGCAGCTTCGCAGAACCGGTGTCAAAGCGACACTGATCGCCTGCATGGGCGTGTTTGTTCCGCTGATCGGCGGGACACTGCTCTTTATGGGATTCTACGGCTTTGCGGAGCCGGGCAGCGATGCGTTTTATCGTGCACTCTTTATCGGTACGGTCCTGACTGCGACCAGTGTCAGCATTACCGTACAGACCCTCAGAGAACTCGGTAAACTGAGCAGCGAGCTGGGGACGACGATCGTCAGTGCGGCGATCATCGATGATGTCATCGGTATTATCGTTTTGACGGTTGTGATCGGCTTTAAGGATCCGACGACCAGTATTCCGGGCGTCATTTTAAATACAGTGCTGTTCTTTGTATTTGCCGGCGTGGTTGGTTATGTGACGTACATGATCTTTAAGAAGTTTGACAAGAGATGGCCGCATACACGTCGTATTCCGATCCTGAGCCTTGCGCTGGCGTTTGCGCTGGCTTATATCGCAGAAGAATTTTTCGGTGTTGCGGATATCACGGGTGCTTATGTGGCAGGTATCATCTTAAGCTCCTTACAGGATTCGACCTATATCAGCCGTAAGATGGATATCAATTCTTATATGCTGTTTGGTCCGGTATTTTTCTGCAGTATCGGTCTGCAGACCAATATCCGTGAGGTCAATTCGACCATTCTGCTGTTTTCGCTGGGCTTTGTGATCGTAGGTCTTTTGACCAAGATCGCAGGCTGCGGTCTGATGGCGCATATTCTTGGCATTCGCGGCTATGACAGTCTGAAAGTCGGTGTCGGTATGATGACACGCGGCGAGGTGGCACTGATCGTGGCACAGCGTGGTATGACGGTCGGCATGCTCGATGAAGCATACTTTACATCTGTGATCCTGTTGATCATTGTCAGCTCGATCCTGACACCGATCATCTTAAAACTGCTGTATGCAAAAGAAACAGGCGTAGCCGATGCATCCGAGCAGGGCGATATGATCGCATAGGTTTTCGGCCGTGCAAAAATAATCAGGCGCTTTGCCGCGCAAAAATAATCATCAAATAAAGAAACGAGGTGAAATGTTCCGGGGGGGAACGCTTCACCTCGTTTTTCCTGTTTTCGGAGCACCTTGAGTCTAGGCAAACATTTTGCGGATCGCATCGCGGTAGATCTCTTTGGCCATGGCGTAGGTTTCGGCACTTTGTCTGGAGAAAAACTCCATCATGACACCGCTGTTGATCTCCAGTACGCGGTAGGTTCCGTCGACCTCAACGATATCCACGGAGGCAAAGCGCAGATCCATCTTTTCATAGACCATTTGAACGATCGATGAGAGACGTTCTTTCAGTGCAGGATCTTCTTCAATGACAGCGCTGGCACCAAGCCCCAGGTTATGCTTCCAGGTCAGATATTCTCCGGTCTGCGGGTCCTTGGCACGTTCTTTATGAAAGATCAGGCGGATCTGACCGTCTAATACGATCACGCGATATTCATGTGCGATCGGCTGATAAGGAGAAACCGCCAGATCGGTGCTGTGGCGGAAAATTTCGGAAACGGCGCGCTCTAATTCAAACGGCGTGCGAACACGGTAAACATCGTCGCCGCCCGTGCCCTCATTTGGTTTGACCACCAGATCTTCATATTTGGAAAGCAGAGAAAGCAGCTCGCTCCAGTTACCGCGCTCTCCGATATAATGCTGTTCTTCCGGTGCCATGAAATAGAAGTGCGGGACATTGGGGATGCCCAGACTGGTCATGACATCGCTTGCGGCACTTTTGTCGCTGCACAGGGACTGTACCGAGCCGGCGTTTAAACCGAACTGGTAGCCGATGATGTAGCGGCTTTTTTGATCTTTTTCCAGTCGAAAGATCCAGTCGTAGGAATACGAGGTGAGGCGGATGCCTTCTTCCTGCGCGATTTCTTTGATGATTTTGACAAAATTGGTTGTTGAATTGGTCATAGAAGTTGCCTTTCGGTTCGTGATTCTCGTCCTATTATAGTGGAAAGTGAGAAGGAAAAAAACGAAAAGTGAAAAATATATCAAATTATTTATGCATTATAGACAAAAATCAAGGATCAAATGTGTGTATAATAGACGAATCGCCGTAGAATGAGCAGGATAAATGGTTGAAAATGCAAAGGTTTCACACTTGAGTGATTAGAACTCAAATCTAAATTATTTTAGGATTAGGGTATCAAATGGGAGGAAAAAGTTTGATGAAGAAAGTTCAGTCGAAAACAAATGGGGTTATCACGCAAACATCGTGGAAGAACGCGATGAAGCGCGATTGGCAGTTATATCTTTTATTACTCATTCCGCTTGTACTGGTCATTGTGTTCAGTTATGGCGCATATCCGGGTCTGAGAATGGCCTTCATGGATTACAAACCGGCCAAAGGCTTTGACGGAAGTGAATGGGTCGGCCTGAAAACCTTTCAAAAGATTTTCAAGGATGCCGATTTTGCGAGAGCATTACGAAATTCTATCGTATTTAACGTATTGGATCTGCTGGTAGGGTTCCCGATGCCGATCATTCTGGCATTGATCCTGAACGAACTCAGATATCAGAGATTCAAGAAAGTATCACAGACGATTTTATATTTACCGCATTTCCTTTCCTGGGCGATCATCGGTAGCGTTGCGCTGACCATGTTTAAGCCGTCCAGCGGTCTGGTCAACATCGCATTGATGCAGGCCAATCTGATCGAGAGCGGTATCCCGTTCCTGAATGAAAAATGGCACTGGGCGATCACCTACCTGCTCATCGGTGTATGGCAGAGCATGGGTTGGGGAACGATCCTGTACCTGGCAGCGATCACCGGTATCAGCGGTGAACAATACGAAGCAGCCATGATCGATGGCGCAAACCGTTGGCAGAGAATGATCCACATTACCTTACCGGGAATCAGAAGTACGATCGTTACACTGCTGATCATGAACCTCGGTCGTGTCATGGGAAGTAACCTGGAGCGACTGACCTCACTCGGTAACACACAGGTGAAGGAATTCCAGTATCAGCTTGCTATTTACATCTTTAACAAGGGTCTTGAAAATAATAAGTTCAGCCAGGCTACGGCGGTAGGTTTGTTCCAGTCGGCAATTGGTGTGGTTCTGGTACTTTTATCTGACAGGATCGCCAAGAAACTCGGCGAAGACGGCTTGTTATAGGAGGTTAGGATAGCATGGAAAAAAACAAAAAAGGGCAGGGCGAAGAAAGCTTTTCGGCTGGCGGCGCTCATGCAGTAAATAAATTCAAAATCAGTGACGCGATCATGATGCTTGTCATCATCATCCTGTGCGCAACATGTGTACTTCCGTTTTTACATGTTGCCGCAAAATCCATTTCGGGTAATACGGCGGTAATGTCACAGTCCGTATATTTCTGGCCGAAGGATATTACATTCGATGCATTTAAGCGCGTACTTGCGGATGCAAGTATGAGCAGTTCGATGCTCTTCTCGGTATGGGTAACCTTGTTATTTACCCTGCTTGGTATGATCGTATGTACCTGTGCGGCATATCCGCTTTCCAAGAAGAGATTAAAGGGACGCGGTGTGCTCACTTTCCTGCTGATGGTTCCGATGTATTTCACGGCAGGTATCATCCCGCAGTACATTCTGTATCATCAGTTACATATCCTGGATACGTTCTGGGTACTCATTTTACCGCTGATCTACTCTCCGTATAACATGCTGATCATGAAGAATTTCTTCGCCAGCACGATTCCGGACAGCTTGGAAGAATCCGCATTCCTGGACGGCGCAAGCAATTTCCAGATCCTCTGGAAGATCGTTCTGCCGCTTTCCAAGCCGATCCTGGCGACCTTATCCCTGTTTTATGCGGTTGGTCGTTGGAATTCCTATGCGGATAACATGTACTATACCAGATCTTCGGATCTGAAGATGATGCAGTATAAGCTGTATCAGCTGGTAGCTTCCGCAACGGAGGCACAGAATGCTTCTCTGGCAGATACCGGCGGTGTGACACAGTCTACACCGGAAGTTCTGCAGGCGGCTTGTATTATGTTCGTTACGATCCCGATCATTATTATTTATCCGTTCCTTCAGAAGTATTTTGTACAGGGTACCATGGTAGGTGCCGTTAAGGGTTAACACAGTCGGGTATTGATGGGACACGTTCAAAGGATATGGACGTGGCGTGATAGGAGAGAACTTCCTCTGCTATTTCAGGGGGGTTTTTATAAACTTTTTTATCATATAAAGGAGGATGCAATGAAAAAGAAAGTTTTAGCAGCATTACTGAGCGCAAGCATGGTAATGGGACTGGCTGCATGCGGTTCTTCTGAAGAAGCACCTGCAGCTACCACAGAAGAGAAAGCTACTACTGAAGCAGCAGCAGAAACAACAGCTGCAGATGCAGCAGCCGACACTGCAACTGATGCAGTTGCAGGCATGGAAGGATGGGAGCCGTTCGCTGATCAGGTAACTCTGAGAGTTGCTGTATACGACAGAGGTGATAACGGTAACGGTGCTTCCGATGTTGAGAACAACTACTGGACCAATTGGGTACAGGAGAACTTCGGTGATCAGTACAACATCAATGTTGAGTACGTAGGTATCACCCGTTCCGACGTTATGACAGATTATGCAATGCTTGCTTCTACAGAGGATCTGCCGACCCTTTGCATGGAGTATGACTATGACAAGCTTGCAACATGGGTATCCGACGGATACTTACAGCCGTACGATGTAGAGCAGTTCAAGACCATCGCTCCGACCTACTATCAGAACATGGAAGACAACGGTCTGACCATGTACACTGAGATGGCAGGCGACAACTATCTTGTAATCGGTAACAGACCTTACGGTGCTTCTACTTACACATACTGCACATGGTACAGACTTGACTGGTGTGAGGAAGCTGGTTACTCTGAGATCCCGACTAAGAACTCCGAACTGCTTGACCTGTATGCAAAGCTGGTAGAGAACGGACATCAGTATCCGCTTTCCGGCTCTAAGGTTTCCGGCGCAGGTGTTGACCAGAACTACAGCTACAGAGATTATCCGCAGGATGAAGTAACATGGGCAACCACAGGTGATTATCAGATCCCGGCTCTGTCTACCGAAGCTCAGAAGAGATTCTTAAAGTGGCAGAATGAACTGTACAATGATGGTTATCTGAATCCGGAGTACTACTTAAGAAGTGCTTCTGATGTAGAAGCTGACTTCATCAACGGTGAAGCATTCCAGTGGTCCGGTTATGTATCTTCTACCATGAACGTTCTGAATTCTCTGTATGAGAATGATCCGGATGCAAAGCTGGCAGTAGTTGTTTGCCCGGATGAGTTCGTACAGGATGAGACATGGGGCAACAGCAACGCTTATCGTCCGGGTGGTAACATCGGTGCGATGATCGGTTTCGCAAACAATGCAACAGAAGACGAAGTAAAAGCAGGTATGATGTACCTTGAGTGGCTGTCTCAGCCGGAGAACCTCTTCACAATGCAGTGGGGTATCGAAGGCAAGAACTTCAACTATGAAGATGGCAAGCCGGTTGCAGTTGGTGATCAGACTGGTCTGGAAGAGCAGCAGGGTCATAACAACAACGTTGACTACTGGATGGTAGTTACTGCAATCAAAGTTCTTGGTAACATCGAAGATGATATCGCAGCAATCAATCCGCAGGGTCTGCCGCAGGATTTCTATGATCAGATCCTTGCAAACTACAACGGTCAGATGGCAATCTACAATGCCGGCAAGTGCAACGTAGACTGTATGTTTGGTGCAGCACTGGATTCCGTAACAGAGTATGGTAATACCCTGAAGGAAGAGCTGTATCCGGAATATCGTGATCAGCTTGTAATGTGCGCTCCGGAAGAGTTTGATGCTCTGTATGATGAGTTATCTCAGAAGTATCTGGATGCTGGTTATCAGGAAATCATCGACGAAAGAGCTCAGCTCCTCGAAGATGGTCTCTCAACAAGACTTCAGTAAGATTTACTTCAAACAAATAAAAGATGTCGTCCGGGGAACCGGGCGACATTTTTTGTTTCGGTATAAAACAAAGATGTGCAGAAACGATCTTATGCAACCATCCGATTGCGGTGGGGTGCTTATAATTTCTGAGACTCCATCCAGCCGGAATATTTCAGGATCGAAGCATTCTGTACCTGAAGGGTTTTCTTTCTCCAGGCGGTCGGCTGTGTCCCCATGATCTCGGCAAAGTGCCGGTTAAAGCTGGAAACGGAATGAAATCCGACCTGCTCGGAAATCGATAATACCGAATCTTCCGTGGAACGCAGGAGTGTACATGCTGCAAGGATCCGCGTGGTGTTTAAGTAGTTGAGCGGACTGGTGTTCATGATGTCATGGAAGACTCTGCGGAAATGCGTCTCGCTTAAGTGACACATTTGCGCAAGATCTTCGATCGCAAAACTTTGCATATAATGATCCCGGATATAGTCAAGGGCCGGTGCGATCACGATGCTGTTCTCCTGCGCTTCTTTGTCGGCTTCCGCGGAAATATCGCTTTTGTAGATCCGGAGCAGTTTCATGAACAGTGCCAGGAACAGTCCTCGGACGATGACCTGATAATTCATTTCTTTGTGCTTGAGTTCCTCCATGATCTGCAGGACCAGATAGGTGATCTCACGATGGTCATCACGCGAATAGATCGCATGGATATTCTGCGTCATGTCATGGAACAGATCCGCATAGGGAAAGCTGTTATCGTAGTAGCCGTGCAGCATTTCTTCGGGATTGACAAAAATATAGCTCCAGAGGGAAGCACTCCCTTTGGTGGAATACGTGGTATGCGCCAGATTTCTGGAAATGAAGGAAACATCTCCCGCCTGAAAGGGCAGCGGCTGATTTGCAAATTCGATGATGCCGCTGTCGGTATGGCAGATGCCGATTTCCAGACAATTATGAATGTGCAGGGTATTGGAACGAATATCGGAAATGTGCCAGCCTTCTCCCGTTAACAATAAAACGGGGAAATTTTGAGGCAATTCATAATTTCGATATTCGATGACGGTTTTCTTGGGCTTGGCCATGTCTCCACACTCCTTTACGAGGATTATCGTATCACAAATAGTTGAAATTGCACAGTTTTGATTTCTCGTTGACGAGATTATTGAATGGAAGGACAACTATAATTTTATTATAGAAAAACTATGGGAAGGTCGTTCCCGGTTTCCGGCAGTCCGGAGCGATCGGGAAGAGAGGATGAAGGTATGTCTGGATTGATTTATGACAAGAAAGAAATCGAGCAGTTAATGGATCGCATCGTGGATCGCACGATGAAGATGGATATGACCTGGGACTGGCCGTGCGGTGTCGCATATTACGGCATCAGTACCGCGTATGAAGTAACCGGCAAACAGGAATACCTGGATGTCATGAAAGCCCGCGTGGATGAGTACATCGAGCTTGGTCTTCCGAACTGGACAGTCAATACCTGCGCAATGGGTCATTGTCTGATCACCCTGTATGAAGCAACCGGAGATGAGCGGTACTGGGAGATCGTGATGAGCAAAGTGAAGTACTTAAGAGAAGAAGCACTGCGCTTTGGCGACCATGTCCTGCAGCATACCGTATCCGTCAACAATGATTTCCCGGAGCAGGCCTGGGCAGATACCCTGTTCATGGCAGCATTTTTCCTGCTGCGTGTCGGTGTGAAATTAAAGGATGCCGAGATCATCGATGATGCTTTAAATCAGTATTACTGGCACATCAAATATCTGCAGGATCCCAAGACCGGCTTTTATTATCACGGCTATAACAATATCACCGGGGATCACATGTCCGGTTTCTATTGGGGCAGAGCCAATGCATGGGCTGCCTATACGATGTCACAGGTCGGCAGGATTTTGCCGGAGGCATATCTGTATCCGAAGTTCCTGGATATCGTCGGCTCCTTAAATGATCAGCTGGCAGCACTCAAGCTTGTACAGACCAAAGACGGTATGTGGCGTACGATCCTGGACGATGAGGAGTCTTACGAAGAGATCTCCGCATCCTGCGGTATTGCGGCTGCAATGATCGCCAAAGGAAATCCGCTCCACTTAAAGTACATCAACAAGACCATCGAGGGCATGAAGAACTTTGTGACCGAAGAAGGCAGAGTAACCGATGTTTCCGGCGGTACCGCTGTCATGAAGGATCGTGACGGTTATCGCAACATCTCCAAGGATTGGATCCAGGGATGGGGACAGGGCCTGGCACTGGCATTTTACGCAGGCGTATTGGATTATGACAATTCCAGAAACGATGGGGCATTATGATTTATACATTTGGTGTGGAAACGGAAGAAGGTGCGATTGCTGTTGGTGCCGGAACGCTCTATGAGGAGGGCGTCCGCGCCGGATTTGTCACAGAAAAAAATCGCAGTCAAAATGAAAAATTAACGATCCCGGAGATCAACAGCGGCTTTGATCCGGCATATTGGTATGCGGGAGAAGAGATCACCAAAATCTGCCAGAGCGCGGATGGATGTGAAGCAGGCTCTGATGTGGCATCACCCGAAGAAGGCATGATCCCGCTGCTGTTTAAGTGTGATGTGCCGGCACCGGGAATCTACCGGGTGTCTGTTACCATCCGCTCGGTGAAAGCGGATACGTTTGCGGAGCTTTTTCTCGGGCGACGCAGAGGCTATCTGATCAGACACATGGAGATGGGCGAAGAGATCGAGGAGGCATTTTTTACGGATGTCAGCCCGATCGTTGCCAGAGGCTCGACAGAGGCGAGAGAGGACAGCTCGATCGATCTGGCGCTGGTGGGAGAAGGCGTCAAACTGTGCAGGGTCGAAGTGACCAAGCAGCAGGAGAAGCAGACCATTTACATTGCCGGGGATTCGACGGTGACGGACCAGTTTACGGATTATCCGTATCTGCCGGGAAAAGCCTACAGCGGCTGGGGGCAGATGCTCAGCGCTTATATCGGCAGGAAGCATGCGGTTTCCAACCATGCGCATTCCGGTCTGACCACGGAGTCGTTTCGCTCGGAAGGGCACTATGATGTGATGGCACCGCTGCTTCAGGCGGGTGATCTGTGCCTGTTCCAGTTTGCACATAACGATCAGAAGCTGGATCATTTAAAAGCAAAGGGCGGCTATCGCGAAAGACTGCTCACCTATATCGAAGAGGTCAGAGCAAAGAACGCCGTTCCCGTGCTGGTCACGCCGCTTGCCAGAAACACCTGGAAAAACGGAGATACCTACAATGATCTGCTGGAAGAGTATGCGGAGGAAGTGCTGCTGATCGGTAAAGAGATGCAGGTTCCGGTCGTAGACCTGCATGCCTTCAGCATGGCGCTGATCAAAAAGCTTGGCAGGGAAGAGGCGCGGAAATACTATTTCCCGTCCGATTATACGCATACCAACGACTATGGCGCATATTATTATGCGGGCTATGTGGCAACGCAGTTAAAGGAACTTGGGTTGATCGGGGAAGTGCAATCAGTGGAAGAGTGGACACCGTGCGAGGCACTTCCTGTACCGGAACCGCCAAAGGACAGAGCGCAGAGAAAGAATCCGGAAGCGGTAGAGCTTTTTGCGGATCTGGAGCGCCCGGAAGAGATCTTAACGCGTGCGGATGCCGTAGACTTCGTCATTCGTACGATGAAGTTCTTCCCGACCAATGTCTATAACGATGTCTTTGATGATGTCGTCGGACATGAGACGTATGCGGGAAGTGTGGAATGTGCTTATCAAAACGGGATCATTCCGCAGGAAAATATAGATGCAAAGAAGTTTTATCCAAAGCAGGCAGTAAGCGGCAGGGACTTTTGGGTATTTCTGCAGCGAGGCTATTCGAGTCGCAGACCGGATGCACTGCAGGAGTCGATGCTGCCGGAAGGATTTTTACAAAAAGGCAAGATCACCAGGGGAGAAGCAGCAGCAATCTGCAAGATGCTTCAGATCTGAGCCGGATAACAAGGATATGAGAGGAAAAACGGGGTACCCCGAATGATGGTGAGGTCAAGATGAACACGACGAATACAACAAAAGGCGGTTTTACACTGCCGGGTGAATCCGGATATGAGAAGTTGACATTACAGATGGCGGAGAAATGGGGCGCGGATGTGATCCGTGACAGCGACGGAACAGCACTTTCCGACGAAATTTTAAATGCCGGTTATGGCATTTATTCGACCATTTGTATCATCCGTGATCACAATGCATGGGCAAAGGCACATCCGGAGAATCTGCAACAGACATTTTTGATGTCACAGCCGAAGGTTGCCAAGGATGCGTTCTTATCGATCCATTTGCTGGATGGATATTTTACAGAACAGTTTAAGGTCAATGACAGTAACGAGTCTTTAAAATACTGGCAGGTATTTGACCGTACCACGGGGGAAGAAGTTCCGCGCAGAAACTGGAATTATGAGAAGGAAGCCGAGACGGTTGTCCTGCAGGCACCGGTGGCTTATCACGAGTATACGGTCAACTTCCTGGCATATCAGATCTGGGAAGAGATCTCGATGTATAATCACGTGACCAACAATTGGGATAAGGAACATCTGATTCCGATCGATCCGAGAGAGAAGGTTGCACAGGACTATATGAAGCAGTGGCTGATCGATTGGTGCGAGAGCCATCCGGCGACAACGGTCGTGCGCTTTACCTCCATGTTCTATAACTTCGTGTGGATCTGGGGCGATGATGAGCGCAGAAGAACGATCTACAG
>JAILPR010000136.1 GCA_024699355.1 Lachnospiraceae bacterium | reverse complement strand
CCTTCGGCATCCTTTGCTCGATGGCAGGTCTGGATCTGGGTAACCTCTGGAGCATTTCCGATCTCGGCAACATCCTGATCGTCTTTGCCAATATCCCGCTGCTCTATCTGGGCTTTGGCTATGTCGCAAAGGCAACCGCCCATTACAAAAAACATGACGGCACCGCCTTTACCTCCGATATCATCGGAACCGACTGTCCGTACTGGGATGAGAAGAATGCCGCCAAATAACATCGATCGTGCATCGTGCTCCATCCGGTACACTACCGCACTTCCATAATTCCCAAAAAGCCTGCAGCACCTTGATCTGTATCCCGGATTCCGGGTACCGATCACCTGCTGCAGGCTTTTCCTATGCTGATTCAACCTTCCGGTGATGAATCACTTAAATGCCGATGCACGATTTTTGTGTACGGCAAAATTTCCCTGATAATACGCACTCGGCGCTGCCATCATATCATAAAGTGTATCGTATCCGAACTGATCGATGAGCGTATCCTCGTTCGAAAACAGATTCGTCCCAAGTCCCAAACGGTCTCCCTCGATTTTGCAGCCCATCGCTGCCAGCGTTGTCGGGAAAAAGTCCAGGGTCGTATACTCGTGATCCAATACCCCCGTATACTCCGTTGCCGAATTGATGATGCAATAAAATACCGTTCGCGGATAATCCTCCGGCAACTGACTGATATAGCTGCCGCCCATATTTAAATGATCACCTGCGATGACGATCGTCGTATTGGCAAAGAAGTCCTGTTCCTGAAGCCACAAAACAAAATCCAGCAGGAACTGATCGGAATTGGCCACCGCATTCTCATAATTATCTTCGTAAAAATCCTGATAGGTCTCATCGGTGTACCCGTCAATATAATGGGTATCCGCTGTCAGCATCGTAAAGGCAAACGGCTCATCTCCCTCCGAGAGCGTCGTCAGCTCCTCTTTGGCATAGTCAAAGAGCTTGCGGTCCTCATATCCCCACCAGACATAATAATCCTCATCGATATAGCCTCTCTCCACGGCCGTATTGTAATCGAAGATCGTATAATTGCCATGCGTGGTATAGAGCGCTTTTCTCCCGCCAAAGGCCGCATCGGACCCCAGCAGAAGTTCTAACTGATATCCTTTGGCTTCCAGGATATCTCCGAGATTTGTCACGCCCGGCAAAAAGCTCGTGTAATTATCATAATCATTCTGGCCGTTCGGCATCACCATCGGGATGCCTGAGGTATGCGCCAGCATCGCTGCCACCGTCCAGTCACAGTTATACTCTACCTGCGCCCCGTTATGCGTGATCGGATTGTAAAAATAGGTATTGCTGTAGCACATTTGCGTCAGATTCGGGATCAGGCTAAACCACTGCGCTCCGCCGCTCTTATCGCTCATGTACGTATTTTCCATCGACTCGCAGAAAATGTAGATCAGATTCCGTTTCTCTTCCGGGAACGTCACCTCCACCGTATTGGGATCCACGTAGTAGGTTTCATAGAGCTGCGAACTCTGGGCACGCAGCGACTGAAAATAGGAAATATATCCCACAAAGTAAAGCGAGTAATACACACAAAATGCACAGAAGGCCGCACATAAAAAGACATAGCCCTTCTTCACCCAGCGCAGCCACCAGAGCCACTTTACTTTAAAAAAGATCGGAATGATCACTTTGTAACTGATCAGGACCACAATGCTGCAGCCCAGGATCGTCAGCGGAACATTTCGATAGAAAAAGAAATTGAACACATCCATGTTTGCGCCCTGCATATCGCCGGTCACGCTGTACCAGATCTGTTCAAACCGAAGTCCCGGGAAGATCCGGTCCTTCAGTTTCAGTGCTTCATAACATAAAAATCCAAATGACATCAAGAGAATGCTCAGGATCACTGCGATCACATGCAGCATACGTCCTGTCGTTTCTCTCTTTGTCTGCTTTGCTTCCTGATTGTCCATTGGGCAACCCTTCTTTCTTTCATCATTCCCCTTATGTATAGATGCTTTCCCGTGAAATTAGTTTGCATCCATGATGCCTGTTCTCCTATTCCGGTGCTGTCACTGCCCTGTACGATCACTTTCCGGCGCGGTCATTTGCCGGCGCGGTCACTTGCCTGCACGGTATACCAGCAGCCGCACACGCTCTTTGCCCTTGCGTGTCTCTCCCTGCAGGCCCTCATAGGTAAACTTTCCGTAGCCTCTGACCGACACCCCGTCGGATGCTTTGAGCATATAGCTGTTGTTCTCACAAGCGCGACCGTTGACTCTGACCTTTTGTGTCCGAAACAGTTCGATGCTTTCACTGCGGCTTAAATGATAGAGATGCGAGATCACCCCATCGATCCTGGACGAAGATACCAGTACCTCTTCTTCCTGTGGCTCCTGCGCCTTTAATTCCGTGAGCGGATCCGCATCCACCACACGCACGTTGGTATGCTTTACCTGATCAAGGCTCTCTTTGATATAATCGGCGATCGATTGCAGACACCAGACATAGCCGACATTCTCCTGCACATAGATATCCCCCAGGGTCGACCGATCGATCCCAAGGTTCATCAGTGCACCGAGAAAATCCCGGTGTGATAAATCGTCCGCAAATTTCTTCAATAGCGGTTCGATCTTTAGCAGGCAGATCGGCCACGCCTCTTCGTAGCCAAGATCCTGCTCCGATCCAAAGCGTACGATCTTTCGCTCCGCATCTTCGCTTCCGCCGAACAACGTCCAGGAGATGTAGGAAAGATCCTTTTGGATGCAAAAGAGCGCATCCTGATCCGCTTCGCTCAAAAAGCCGCTGAACGTATATACATTCTGGCGATAACTCTTCTGCGCCAGATCTTTCACATGCCGCTTTAAAATTTCTTCTTCCCGTGTTTCTCCCATGTATCCATCCTACTTTCGGCAGTTTGCTGCACGTCCTTCACTATAGCATGTTTCCCTTCGAAAATCGAGGTGCTTCTTTTTTCTTCAATATTAGACATTTTTTATCAAGATGAACCGTTTCGCACACAGATTTTGTGCAGAGTGCTATACTTTTTTCGTGGGGGACGACAACGAAATCGCGTTTTGTGATCGTTGTTATCATTTTTATGTATTGGAGGATAGATATGAAACAAATAAAGGCAAAAAAGCCATCCCGGTTTCGCGGCCTGTTCCGCACCATTTTTCTGCTCACCATGCTTTGCATGCTCTTACCGCTGACGCTGACGGTCTGCTACAGCATCGTCAATGTCACCTCATCGGTTACCGAAATGGGACAGCGCAATCTGCAGTCTCTGGCCACCGAGAAGATGAATGAGATCGATGCCATCATCTCCAACCAGATCCTGATCACCAAATCGGTTGCGACTTCTCCGTTTATCTCCAACAACATCTCCGGTGAATACCGCACCGGACGTCTCAATGAGACCACCAATGCGGCGATCCAGGAATATCTCCAGGAAATCTACGCGAACAGCAACAATCTCTATGAGAACTTCTTTGTCACCGCAGGCAGTACCGGTGTCGCCGACTGTCTCGACGGAAGTACCGTACACGATGTTGAAGGGGAAGAATGGTATCAAGCGTGCCTGACTGACCTTGAATATGTCGGCAACAACATTTCCCCGGTGACCGGCAATCCGGTCTATGTCCTCTCCTATGCGATCGAGGACCCGTTTACCGAAGGGCTCATCGTCGGCTGTGTCAACAACTCTATTGACCTCGCTTCCATGACCGCGTCGATCACGGCATCTTCCGACAACGGCAACCTCGTCCTGCTCATGGATAATGACGGTCTGATCCTGGCCAGCCCGGATGCTTCCCAGATCCTGACCATGAACTTTTCTACGGAAAACACTTCCACCGCCAATGCGTTCGCCAGGATGACTTCTTCCGAAACCGGCACTGTGGAATTTACCTTAAACGGCACTGCCTATACCGGCAGCTTTGCCAACAGCGACAATTTAAAGACCATCGTTTACATGCCGACCGCCGACTTCTCTTCTGTCAGCACCTCGCTGTTAAACGGCATCCTGATCGTTTCCCTGATCTGCATCATCGTTGCGATCCTGCTGATCATCCGCACCTCCCTTTCCATCGTGCGGCCGATCGAAGATGTGGTCTCCGTGGTAGAACAATACGGCAATGCTGACTTTACCGCATCCATCTCCGAGCGCTTAAAGAAGCGCAAAGATGAGATCGGAACTCTGGCCGGCTCCGTCGATAAGATGAAGGTCGCCTTAAGTGAACTGCTGACCCGGATCCTTGCAGAGACCGACTCCATGAACGAGTGCATTTCCACCTCCTCCGGTAAGATCCAGGAGTTGTCCGCCAGCATCACCGTTGTCAACAACCTGACCACGGAACGTGCTGCCGAAATGGAAGAAACCGCGGCATCCACCGATCTGATGAGCCAGCACGTCTCCTCTGTCATGAGCTCGATCGAAGAGATCGATGCCCGCACCAGAACCGAAAAAGAAGAAACCGACGCGATCAGTACGCGTGCCAACACCTTAAAGCAGAATGCGTTGGATTCCCAGTCCAATGCGATCCGCATGACCGAAGAAATGGAGCGCACGCTCTCAGGTGCGATCGAACAGTCCAAAGAAGTCGAAGAGATCGTCAAGCTCTCGGATGGCATTTTGGAAATCGCCTCCCAGACCAACCTCCTGTCCCTCAACGCTTCCATCGAAGCCGCACGCGCCGGCGAACAGGGCCGAGGCTTTGCGGTTGTGGCGGATGAGATCGGAAAGCTGGCGGTTGATTCCCAGCAAAAGGTCGTTGCGATCCAGGCCGTGACCGGCAAGGTCACCGATGCGGTACGCAATCTCGCGACCACCTCGGAAAAGGTCATCGCCTATATTCGTGAGAATATCATCAATGACTACCAGACCATGGTCGATATCGGTAGTCGCTATTATGAAGATGCGCAGACCATGCAGGAATTTGTCACCTCGATCAGTGAGACCACCGATGAGCTGACACTGACCATGCAGCAAATGAGCGATTCCATCCATGAAATCGCCCAGGCCAATAACGACGGTGCCAGCGGCATCAGTGAGATCGCCAATAACACCAACGAGATCTCAAACCGTGCCGAAGCTGTTGCAGAGCTGATGAACTCTGTGGAAAGCAGCGCCGGTAATCTGGAAGAATCTGTTGATAAGTTCTCGATCTGACCGTGACAAACACGGTCCTTGACCTCCTTGCAGCGCCGCTGTAGCCGCGGCGCTGCGCCTTTTGTATCCGGCATGCAATCCAGCCCTTCCATGGCACCGCATTTGCCTTTCGGCAGCACGCGGCGTTGTATCCAAAAAGGACTTCAAAATCATTTGAAGTCCTTTTTCAAGTTTAAAATGTAATTGCTTCCTGCTTTGGTGCTTTGGCTTTCTCGACCTTGGTCGCATACAGCACCGGGCCCGGCTCCTCGTAGTCCGGCCAGTCTTCCACACGTACCTGTGCGGTCACTTTGACCCAATCACGATTCTTTAACGTATCCGCACCGTCCCACTTGCATACATATCCAAGAAATGTCATATCTTCGGCGCAGCAGGTCATTGCCAGACGTCCCGGTACAAAGTAGCCTTTCGGGAAATCTCCCGGGATCGCTACCTGTGCAAGGAACTCGATGTTCTTATTTTCATAACGCTCTAAGTGATCCATCGTATCCAGATACCAGATCCCGTAACCGGAATCATCCAATACGATCGGATCATCCGTCAGCTGGTAGGGCAGATCATCTTCGAAGATCTCATTGATCTCGCCCTGCGATCCTTCGAGGATAATGTCCGCCTGCGGATTGACCGCTTTGACATTTCGTCTGTAGCTGGCCAGATCTTCGATCCCGTCACATCTGTTAAAGATGATCATCTCGGATCTTCTGACCATCTCTGCCAGAAGCGATCTCATATTTGTGTAGTACATCTGGAAGGTGGATGCATCGATGCAGGTGATCTGCTGCTCTACGCCCCAGTTCATCGGAAGCTTCATCTCTTTGGCATTCCACATACCGTTCCACTCGATGATGATCCTCTCCGGACGATACCGCTTATCCAGTTCGGCCAGATCCTTCGGATTAAACTCCTCCTGATCTTCAATCTTCACGATCTCTGCACGGGTCCGCTTTAACAGGACCGGATCGTATTCGATCTCACCCTCTTCGCAAAGTACGATCAGGGTCTTTCCTTTACTTTGGAAATACGGCTGTCCCAGGGTGTACGTGATAAATTCCGTCTTACCGCTATCCAAAAAACCATTGATTACATAAACCGGTTTCATTGCTTTTCTCCAATAACTGCTTAAGCCTTCTCAAACAGCTTCTTTAAATTTGTCTCATTCAGCTTTGAACCGATGACACAGAACTTACCTGTGACATCCGGTGCGCCTTCTCTGACATTGCTCTCTTCCGGAACAAAATCAAAGTAGATCCAGGTACCGTCGTTGCTCGGTACCATACCTTTTGCACGAAGGACCAGACCATAGGTATCTTCATCATCCAGTGCCTCTAAGAAGCCTTCGATGTCTTCTCTGGTATACTTGGCAGGAGTCTCAAATCCCCAGCTGCCAAAGACTTCATCTGCATGGTGATGATGGTGATGCTCATGATCGTGATCATGATGACAGCAGCACTCCTCTCCGTCCTCATGGTGATGATGATGTTCGTGCTCATCCTCATCTTCGTCGTGATGATGGTGATGTTCGTGCTCATCTTCGTCGTGGTGATGGTGATGATGCTCGTGCTCATCCTCATCTTCGTCGTGATGATGGTGGTGATGATGCTCTTCTTTTAACTTCCGTACTTCTTCCATCAGTTCTGATTCCAACTTCTTTGCATCCTCGATGGTCTCCAGGATCTTCACGCCGTCCAGTTCTTCCCACGGTGTGGTGATGATCGTTGCTGTCGCATTGTACTGACGGATCAGTGCAACCGCTTCAGCGATCTTTTCATCACTCATCTTGCCGGTACGGCTTAAGATGATGGTACCCGCATACTGGATCTGGTTGATGAAAAATTCACCAAAGTTCTTAATGTATACCTTTGCCTTGGATGCATCAACAACCGCCACGGCACTGTTTAACTGAACATTCTCGATACCGTCAACGTTCTGTACTGCCTTCATGACATCGGATAATTTGCCGACGCCGGACGGCTCGATCAGGATCCGTTCCGGATGATACTGTGTGATCACTTCTTTTAAAGATTCACCAAAATCGCCAACCAGAGAGCAGCAGATGCAACCGGAGTTCATCTCCTTGATCTCAATGCCGGCATCCTTTAAGAAACCGCCGTCAATGCCGATCTCACCGAATTCATTCTCGATCAACACGACCTGTGTTCCTGCCAAAGCTTCCTTTAACAGCTTCTGGATCAGTGTTGTTTTGCCGGCTCCGAGGAAACCGGATACAATGTCAATTTTCGTCATGATATTTATGCCTCCTATCTGAATATTGAACATTCGTGTAAATGGCGCAGTTATACAAATAACTGCGCCACATCTCTCCCAATGATAATAAGCAGAACTATAAGCCGGGTTATGTCTGGAATGATCATCTATCTAGAACTGCCGTTACCGGCAGTTTCAAGCAACCTACCTGAGAACAGACCGGGCCGGCCTATGGTTCTCTACTTGGTCTTGCTTCGGATGGGGTTTACATGGCTCGCTTTGTTACCAAAGCGACGGTAGTCTCTTACACTGCCTTTCCACCCTTACCGGCTGCTGCCGGCGGTATATTTCTGTTGCACTGGCCTTGGAGTCGCCTCCACCGGACGTTATCCGGCATCCTGCCCTGCGAAGCCCGGACTTTCCTCACCCACGCATGCGTGGCCGCGATCATTCATCCTACTTATTAACCATTCTGTTTTACCAAATAATGCGAAA
>JAILPR010000104.1 GCA_024699355.1 Lachnospiraceae bacterium | reverse complement strand
TCTGTTCTTATCATTCTTGATCACCTGCAGCTGACATCCCGGCGTCAGACCGATGGATGTGATGCGGCTGATAAAACGGTGATCGCCGTTCAGGTTCGATACGACCGCACGCTTTGTTTCCGATAGTTCACCCAGTTTCATATGGTATCTTTCCTCCTTACACGCTTTCCCGGTACCCTGTGAAGCCGCCGATATTCGAGCGGAGAACTGCCCGTTGCCGCTTTAAAGACCGCCCCGAATTTGCCCTGATGCTCGTAGCCGCACAGAAGCGAAACCGTGCCGATGCTCTCGGCACTTTCGGTCAGCAGTTCTTTGGCTTTCTCGATCCGTTTTTCTTTCATATACTGCGAAACCGGTCTGCCGTACACTGAGACAAAATATTTCTTAAATGCCGAAACACTGACACCGAAACGCTCTGCCACCTGCTCCACCGTCATCCTGCAGCTCAGATCGCTCGTCATCTCCGCTTCGGCATCCGTTACGATCTTGCGCTGACCCTTGGTCACGGCCAGAGCGCATTCATTCACCGTTGCTTCCCCGTGCATGAGATGATAGATCAGCGAAATCATCGCAAGCCGCAGATCATAGACAATCCGCGGATGCGTCGCATCGCCATTGCCGATCCTGCAAAGGATCTCAAAGAGCTTCTCTTCTTCCTGCAGCGCCATCATACTGACCCTGGCAAGCAGATTTCCCTGCTGCCTGAGTTTCAGCAGATCCTGACTTGTCATTCCCAGATCTGTAAACGCCTTGGGCAGTTTTTCTTTGAGCACATTCATATCACAGACCAGCTCAATACCCTCATAAAGCCCGCCCGGATAGTAATAATCCGGACGCGGTGTCATCGCACTGATATTTAAGATCCCCGGCGACATATACACGTAGTTGCCCTGTGCCAGTTCGACCTCGCATCTGCCTTTATGACAAATGTTTAAGAGGAGACAGTCATACCTTTCAAACGCATTGGGCTGATCGGACAGGCGTGCACGGTGGATCGCATTGGCCCATAGATAGACCCCTTCCCACAGCTGGATCATATAGACATAGCTGTGCTCTCCCAGTGCCAGCTTACGCACCGTACGCTCCTCCTCGATCGAAGGTTCCATCATCTGTTTCCATGCCGTTGTTCCCTGCTGATTCATCACGCCGTATTCCTCATACCGTTGCCAGCGCGTTTGCTGCACACTACTTTGTATCATCCGCTTTCACGTTAGTACCAACTAACCATTATACAAAGAAAAGAACGGGATGCAATATCCACCCGTTCTTTTTTGCTCCGTTCGGGTTTTATTTTCTTTTCTCATTCATCAGGCGCCACAACTCCTCATCTGTCAGATGTTTCTTTGTCCGAAGGATCAGCAGCACGCGGTCGCCGCCCGCTCCATCCTGGAACAAACGCTGCCACTTGTAGAAATGCGGTCCGTCCGCACGAATGCGCAAAAAGGACATCAGGCCCTTTAACACATAACCCGACTGTCTGATATCCGCCTCGCAGTCATTGGCAAAAAATCCGACAAAGACGCCGTGCTCGTGGCTGCGCATCATCTCATAGCCCGTCTGGAACGCCTGCATGGCAAGCCCTGCTTCATAGAACGCTTCCAGCGGATCGCTGATCGTCAGGATCGCTCTGCAGCTGTGCAGCGCCCCAAGATAACTGTAATACAGATACTCCACCTGCCAGATCAGGGTATCCTCTGCCTGCACTCTGCGCGGAAGAGACAGCTGGTCTTCTGCTTCACGGCACTTTGTCAGATACTGTTCATACTGCGTCAGTGCCGGCTCGATGATCTGTAGATAGTCTGTTGTTTGCTCCCGAAGGGTTTCTTTGTCCGAAAACCACTTCCACTCCCGTGCTGCCGCTGTGCGCTCCGGATCTGCCGGGTCGCATCCTGCGATCTGCGCGCTGACAAGAACGCGTGCGCCGTGATTGGCAAACTGCTCTCCCGCATGATCATCTGCATTTGGTCCATAGCTCGGGCTGACCTTCGGCCACATCCGATAGAGCGCTTCCATCACGCCGCCCGCCTCTGCCCCGTAGGTCTCCCTGCAGTAGGATGCGGTAAAATCCACTGTCTCCCCGCCCCGCCAGATCCGCGCGATCAGATCCAGATAATAGGCATGGGGTTTGACATTCGAGCAGTTGATGATCCAGTAATCCGTCACACCAAGTTCCTGCACGGTTTGAAGTTCTGTTTCCACAAACTCCGGTGCATTGGGTAGCATCGTCATCTGCGCCGCAGCCTGCAGATCATAAAACGATACATGATAATAAATGCCGTGCTTTCCGGTATGGTCCTTTGGCGGAAGCGCATAGACACGCGGATTATGATCCCCCTGACGCCTGGAGACCATTTTGCCGAACCCGTTATCCGCCCAGATGAGGATCACATCCTCCGGGATCTCCAGATACCCCTGCTGATACAGTTCCATCGTCTCACCATAAAGATTGCTGCAACAGATGGCCTGCGGATCATA
>JAILPR010000292.1 GCA_024699355.1 Lachnospiraceae bacterium | reverse complement strand
GATGATCTCCGCAAGAAAGGCGCGATCCGGCTTGATATAACGAAGTTTCAGATCAAACAGATCCGTCATCGTGGAGAGCTTGCGTAACGATAAGATCGCCGAGATCAACTGCGCGATGACCGTCGCATACGCAACGCCCGCTACGCCCAGGGACAGTTTTGCCACAAAGACATAATCCAGGACAATGTTGATCACGGTCGCCACCAACAGATAGATCAGCGCCGACAACGAATCTCCGAGGCCTCGCAGGATACCGCCGAGAATATTATAGAAGGCACAGCCCATGACGCCGATAAACAGGATCTTTAAATACGAATCACACCAGTAGATGATCGTCTCCGGCGTATGTAAGAGCCGCAGCAGCGGCATCGTGACAAACGGCGTCAGGATCATGATGATCAGACTTGTGAGGATCGTCATCAGGATACTGGTTCCGACCGCTTTGGAAAGCGACTCTCGCTCCCGCGCCCCGAAATACTGTGATACCATGATCGTTGCGCCCATGGACACGCCGACAAAGAGTACCAGCAGCAGATTAAAGATCGGTCCGGCACTTCCGACAGCAGCCAGCGCATTGTCCCCTACAAAGCGCCCGACGATGATACTGTCCGCCGTATTATACAATTGTTGTGCAACATTTCCGATCAGCATCGGAATCATAAATGCGGTAATCTTCTTTGCCGGCCTTCCTTCCGTCATATCTACCGCGCCAAATAACTTAGACATCTTTTTTGTTCCTTACATTTGTATATTTTGCAGAAATTCAGATCGCTGTTTTGCGGATCCTGCAATTTGCAAAGAGTTGTTTCTCACATCGCTTGCGTTATCTTATAAGTGTAGCATGTATCCTCCGTGAAAGTAAAATGTTGGTCTATCGAACAATCTTGACTTTACCGCCTGATCGCCGTATCGTATTTAATGGTAACAATTGATTACACACGCTAGGGGAGCTATTTGCTGAGACGGCCCGTGCCGACCCTCACTACTTGAACCGGATAATGCCGGCGGAAGGAAGCATTACTGTATCCCCTCCTGTGGCAAACAAGGAGGATTTTTTTATGAACAAAGTCACAAAACGTATCGTCTACAGTGCGCTATGTATCGCACTCGCCACTGTCACCAGCCTGATCAAGGTCTATGAATTTCCATTCGGTGGCGCCATCACATTATGTTCCATGTTTTTTGCGGCACTGCCCGGATTCTTTTTCGGTCCGGCCACCGGTCTGATCGCAGGCGTTACTTACGGTATCCTGCAATTCATCTTAGGGCCTTATGTCCTGACACCGGTCCAGGTGCTGTTTGATTATCCGCTCGCGTTTGGTGCACTCGGCTTATCCGGTCTGTTTTCCAATCAAAAGTACGGACTCTATACCGGTTATCTGGTTGGTTGCGCCGGCAGATGGTTCTTCTCGTTCTTATCCGGCTTCGTCTTCTTTGCCGAATATGCATGGGAGGGCTGGAATCCGGTCGTTTACTCTGCGGTATATAACATCATCTATATCGCTGCGGAAGCTGCCATCACCGTGGTCGTCATCTCGATCCCGTCCTTCCGCAAGATGATCCAGCGCGTCAAGGATTCCGCAAATCAATAACGATCCGCACGTCAGGAATCCCGAAAATCCATAACGATCCTGTGTGTCAGGACTTTACGACGTCAATAGGAAACGTCGGCAAGCATTCATCTGCCTGCCGACGTTTTTCATTCTGTTTGAAACGCTTTCTTTCCATATAATCTGTAATTCCGATAGATCCCGACAATACAACTGCACACCGTGATCAGATCAAAGGCAAACGCCGTATAATTCCGATAATGAAAATCATAAAACGCCCACAGGATCTGTGCCACGATCGTGATCACCTTGATCCCGATGACTCCGCCAAAGCCAAGAAGGAAGGTAAATAACACCATCGTCAGTGTCGGAAACCATCCCACGATCCCGGCATTGTTTAACAGGTACGTTGCCAATGCCGCCACAGCGATCAGCGCGATCTTTACCGGCATCGTCAGCTTCTTTGCACGGTATAACAGATTTCGTGCGATCCCGATCGCATTGATGGCTGCGCCGGTATATCCGGTTAACATAAAGTTTGCGATGCCTAAGATCACCAGTTGCAGATTCTGGATCCGCAGCGTATTTCTCTCTCCCTTCACAGAGCCCGATAAGACCATCAGGATGCATCCGATCAGGGATAATCCGTTGGCGATCGCCACCGTGGAAGTCAATGTTTCCTGTAAGAATTCCATTCTTTTTGCTCCAAAATACAGATGTATGATACCTAAATATCCTACATCATGCTATATTTAAACTAGAATCCAAAAATCATAACGCAAAAACAGAAAGAACGCAAGTCCGTGAACAAAGAACCATTTTCCCGTCAACAATTATTCGTTCGAGTTCTGCTGGTCATCACACTGATCCTCCTGAGTGTGCTTGGCTTTTTTTGTCATGCCACGGGCGACGACTACGTGCTCTCGTTTCTGGCGCATCGCGCCTATGAGCGCGGCGATCATCTCTTCGGGATCCTTGCGGCTGCCGCGGAAGGGACGAGCCTGGAATACTATCGCTGGCAGGGTACCTATAC
>JAILPR010000291.1 GCA_024699355.1 Lachnospiraceae bacterium | reverse complement strand
CATACGCATTGCTTACGGGGATCGAGATCCACTGGGTCGGTGCGAAGCCTTCATTGATATATTGTGTTGTTTCGTATTGATAGCGATAGATTTCTTCGCCATCCACCGTTGCAACGATGTTTTGATGAATAGATTTGATGAACAGCACGTCATCCGGATTCATCTCTTCCGGCAGTTGTTTACGTATGGTCGTGGACTCCGCTTTTTCATTTTCGGTCTCTAAAGGGAGCGTCACACTGGTATATTTGCCGTCCCGGACTTTCACATACCAGTTTTCGTTCCAGGCCTCATACGAGCCCGCGCCAAATCCCATATTGGGATGTGCCGTTGCATAGCTGTAAATACCGAAGCCTACGATGAACCCCAAAAACAGAATATAAATATAATCAATTACTTTCTGACTCAGCTTTTTCATATGATTATTTTATTTTTTTTGACGTCCTTCGTAAAGCCCCAGTTACATTATTTATTGCTCTCTGCGCCGTTGTTTGCGCACGTGATGCATCCGCGGTGCACACAGAATGAGCATCGGGAAGAGCTCGAGTCTTCCGGTGAGCATATCAAACATCAATACCACCTTCGAAAACGGGGAAAAGAAGCTGAAATTGCATGCCGGTCCGACTTCGTTTAAGCCCGGTCCGATGTTATTGATCGATGCGAGCACTGCCGTAAAGTTGGTCGTAAAGTCATGGTTATCCACGCTGATCAGCAGCACGGAGAACATGAAGATCATGAAATAAATGGCAATAAAGACATTCGTCGAGCGGATGACTTCGTGCGCCACCGCTTTGCCGTCCACGCGGATCTTGCGGATCGAACGCGGATGAAGGATCGTCTGCACTTCTTTGCCGATCCCTTTGAGCAAAATGATAAAACGCGATACCTTGATACCACCGCCGGTACTGCTGGCGCAGGCGCCAATGAACATCAAAATGACAAGCACGGTCTTGGAGAGCTCCGGCCACAGGTCAAAGTTCGCGGTCGAGTATCCCGTTGTGGTAATGATCGAGGCGACCTGGAAAAACGCATCCTGCAGGGAGCGACTGACCGAGCCCACACTTTGCAGGGTATTGACCGTGATCAGAGTCACTGCGGAAGCGACGATGATCAGATACCAGCGCACTTCTTCCAATTTAAAGATCTCGCGGATCTTGCCGGAGATCAGGTAGAAATAAGCGGTGTAATTGATACCGCTCAGGAGCATAAAGATCGTGATGATGATCTGCTGTGCATCGGTGTAGCCGCCGATGGAGTCATTGCGGACGCCGAAACCGCCGGTGCCGACCGTACCGAAGGTCAGCGTCATCGCATCAAAGACCGGCATCCGGAAGATGATGAGCAGTGCCGCTTCCACGACCGTGATCACGATATAGATCTGGTAGAGGATCTTGGCGGTATCTTTGACGTGCGGCACCAGTCGCTCTACCGACGGGCCGGGCGATTCTGCTTTCATCAGATTCATGTCGGAGCCGCCGATGAGCGGGAGCACTGCCATCATAAAGACAAAGACGCCCATGCCGCCGATCCAGTGGGAAAAGCTTCGCCACATCAGCGCCGAGTGATTGAGCGACTCCACATCGCTTAAGATGCTCGCTCCGGTCGTCGTAAAGCCGGAAATCGTCTCAAAGAGCGCATCCACGTAATTCGGGATATCCCCGGTTAAGACGAACGGGATCGCACCAAAAAGGGAC
The DNA here is from genome assembly GCA_024699355.1 of Lachnospiraceae bacterium. Classification (GTDB taxonomy): domain Bacteria; phylum Bacillota; class Clostridia; order Lachnospirales; family Lachnospiraceae; genus SIG336. The sequence goes on along the minus strand of JAILPR010000291.1, from coordinate 1,989 downwards.
ATGACGATCCAGCTGAGTGCCACCGTCATGTAGCCGTCTCTCGTATAGAGCTCTGCGTTGCTGGGCTTTTTAGCCGAAAGGAGCAGGCCCAGGATCAGGCAGATCCCTGCGATCAGGAGCCAGTACCATATGGTTGTTTCGTGATACACCAGACTGGTAGCCGCCGGAAGCAGGAGAAAGATCGCTTCAAAGCGCAGCAGCCAGCCCAGGATATATCGGATGATCGTATAATTCATAAAGCGTTGACCTATTTATCTTAAGATTTCTTTGATATCGGAAATGTGACGTCCTGCCAGAACGACGATGACCGAGTCACCGACTTCGATCGTATCCTGTCCGGAGGGCACGATATTTTTCCCGTTTCTGTAAATACTGCAGATCAGCGTATTCTTCTGAAGCTTTAATTCCTGCAGCGGCTTGCCGGTCACTGCGGATGCTTCTTTGATCCTGAACTCCAGCGCCTCTGCGCGGCCATCCTCCAGCTGGTAGAGATTCTCTACTTCGCTGTTCGGAGAGTTGTTCATGGAGCGGATGCATCTGAGGATATAATCTGCTGTCAGCAGCTGCGGATTGACGATGGTGTCAAGCTGCAGGCTGTTGATGACCGAAGCGAAATTGATCCGGTTGATCTTGGTGATGACCTTGGCGTTGGAATTGCTTTTCGCATAGAGCGAGATCATGATGTTCTCTTCATCGAGACCCGTCAGCGCCGCAAAGCCTTCGTAGTTGTGCAGTCCTTCTTCCTCAAGGAGCCGCTGATCCGCCACGTTTCCGTGCAGGATCGTCGCCTGCGGCAGAAGTGTCGTCAGCTCTTCGCAGCGGTCATAGTCCATCTCCACGATCGTCGTCTCGATCCCGGAGCGCAGCAGACGCTCTGCCAGATAATAGGAAATCCTGCCGCCGCCGGCGATCATGACGCTGTTGGCACGATTTGCCAGAAGCCCCAGATGCTTGTAAAAAGCGATCGCATCCGCACGGCTTCCGACGATGCCTACCGTATCGCCGCTTTGCAGCACGAAGGCACCGTTCGGGATAAAGACATCATCTTCACGTCTGACGGTGCAGAACAGGATCCTGCTCTTCATGTTGTTGCGGATCTCGCTCATGCTCATGCCGGCCAGCGGAGATCCCTCATTGATATGGAAATGAAACAGTTCCACACCGCCTCGTACGAACGAGTCGATCTTGATCGCAGACGGGAACTGTAATACGCGCGCCATCTCGCTGGCCGCGGTATATTCCGGGTTGATGATCAGCTCGAGGTCGAACTCTCTTTTTAAGAAGCTGATCTCATCATAGTAGATCGGGTTGCTGACACGGGCGATGGTCTTACAATGGCCGGCCTTCTTCGCGATCAGGCAGCACAGAAGATTCTGCTCATCCGATCCTGTCACCGCGATCAAAAGATCCGCACTCTTGACCCCCGCTTCCTGTAAGGTCGTATAGCTCACACCGTTTCCCAGAATGCCCATGGCATCATAACGATTGGTGATCCGGTTGATGGAATCTTCGTTGGTATCGACCACAACAATGTTATGCGCCTCTCCTGCCAGTTGTGCGACCAATGAGGTTCCGACCTTGCCGCCGCCTACAATAATAATCTTCATAAAAACATCCTTTTACAGGGTAACACCGCGTGCAAAGCCGCGATTTACCGCAATTTCTTTGTATAATTTTTAGTACAATAAAGCGGTAAACTAGTAAACCATCAAAGTGTTCTGACAATTTATAACACCTCGAAATGCCGAGTTTATGCGCTTTTTAACATATGGATTATAACACTATTTCCTATCTATGGAAAATTTTTTGTGGAAACTTGACATTTATTTCAAGTTTCTAATTGTTGACTTTGCCCGTAAATACGCTTAAAATAGCCCTAGTTTGATTAAACTAATCTTACTGTTGTCCATTTGCAGTTAAAGGAGATCCTATGGCCAGAAAAAAAATCAATGAAGAAGAACTCAGAGAGCAGATCCGTTATACCTGCGT
>JAILPR010000274.1 GCA_024699355.1 Lachnospiraceae bacterium | reverse complement strand
CGCTTTACAGACCGCCGATGCCTGCTGTGCATGCGGATAAAAATATCCGTTTTTTTCAACGTAGGAAATCCCGAGCGAAGAAGCAAACGACAGGATATGCTCTGTCGGATAATCTGTCAGGATTTCCCTGATCAGATCCGGCTGATCACTGTAGTACTCAATCCCTGAAATTCCGGCATGTGTAAAATTACATTTTCCGTTCCCGGTAGCGGCCAGCTTTTTACAGACAGTTGCTTCTGCTTCCAGCACACAAACATCCAGGCCCGCACGCAGCGCGCAAATCGCTGCGGTAAGCCCGGATGCACCTCCACCGATCACAATCATGTTCTGTTGATTCATAGACGCATTCTCTCTCGCAATTGTTCAAAAGCCTCCAGCACTACGGAGGAGGGAACATTACCTTCGGAAATCGGCAGGAACAACATGGCGATAAAATACAACAATCCAAACAGGACGATCGTCACGATCACACCGATCAGTGCCGCAATGCCGGCAAACATAAACTGAGACAATAAATAAACGATAAAGCCGATACAGAGCATCGCAGCCGCACAGAGTGCATAAGCGCGGTAATCCGGATACGGCAAATGACATTTCTGTCTGCAATAGATCAAATGCAGGATCCCGTTGATCGTCATAAAGACGAGTAAGGCCATGCAGACCATCACTTCCCCCTGATCGGATGCGCCGATCGAAATAAGTGCCACGATCGTCTGCAGGATAAACGCCAGCACGATCAGAAGTGTGGAACGGATCTTGCCGACGACGAGACGCAGCTGCAATTTGGTCATCACAAACAAGGCACAGGCCATAAACAGAACCGCACTCAGGCGAAGCACCAGGATCAGTTTTTCGCTGATGCTCTCTCCGGTCAGCGCTTCCGGCAGATTCTGCGCCAGCACGACCAACAGACAGGTGATCGGCAATGCCACCAGGATCAGATGAAACAGATTGGCCATGGTCATCTCCCGGAAGAAATGCAGATCCTTATCGCGAAGCGCTGCTCTCTGATGCGGCTCCGTGGAAAAATGCAGCAGTTTTAACCACTGCAGGAAAAATACCGCAAGCGGCAGTCCAAGACCAAATAAGATCCCGGCAAAATACAACTGATTGGAAATCGTTCCGCCCGCGGCAGAGAGACGAACCCAGATCAGATAATCCAGCAGGAACGCAAACATGAGGAACAGATTTTGCAGGATCGTAAATAACTGTGACTGGAAGAATGATCCAAGGATCGTCAAAAAACGCTCTTCCGGTTGTCTGCGGCGAATGATCTGTCGATCTTTCCCCGGAAATTCACGATGTACCGAATGATAAAATACCAGAAGCAACAGGCATCCGATCACTTCCCCGGCCAAAACACCGCACAGTGCGCCCAAAGCCCGATAAGCCGGGATCACGTCCTGCGTTCGCAAGATCCCTGCGATGCCAACCGCATATCGAGAACAAAGTTGTTCGAGCAGGATCGAGCCCGCAAAGATCAGGAGCTGCTGTAACAGCATCGTCAGCCGGATCGGTTTGATCATATGAAGCCCCTTCAACATCCCGAGGAAGATACTCTCCACACAGCCCAGAAACAGGATTACCATCGAGATGATCAGGAAATACTGCATGTTCACATTGGCAAAAACACCTTCCGCGAGGGCTTTGCCAAATACCACGACGCTCAACAGAAGCAATGCGCAGATCAGGATCACCATCGTCTTTGCCGTACTTAAGAGACGTCTTGCGCGGAAATGCAGCTCACGCTGATAGCAAAAGCGGATCTTGGTAAACAGATCCATGACAAGAGGCGCTGCAAGAACGCCAAGCATACAGGAAATGATCAGCACGGATAATCCCAGATAGCCTGCCGTCTGCAGACCACCGAGCGCGCAAATGACGATCATGTTGATCATGGCGATCATGATGCAGGTGCTGATCACCGTATCAAATTGTGTGTTGATATTACCCCTGTTTTTCATATCCGTAATCTCTTATTGTTTAAAAATCTCAGGCAGTATACACTGCACATTGTCCGGGAATCCGTTAGTTTTCTCTGGTGATCCGAAGCTGCTGCAGGATCGCTTCCTGCTTCTCTTCCATCACCGCAGCCTCCGAGGTCGTCATGTGATCATAGCCGCACAAATGGAACATGCTGTGCGCCACCAGAAATGCAAACTCTCGCTTTAACGAATGATCGTATTCTTTTGCCTGACTGCGCACATGGTCCACACTGATGATGATATCGCCCAAAAGGAGCTCACCGCTGTCCGGATCAAAGCAGTCAAAACTGTGCTCCTCCGCATCGGAAAAATCGCCGGGCGTTTCAAAATTCAGATTCGGAAACGATAACACATCGGTTGCACGGTCGATCTCTCTGGTCTCCAGATTGATCCTGTGAATCTCCGGATCGTCCACAAGTGTGATATTGACCGAAGTTTCATATGGGCAGCCTTCCGCATCCAGCACCGCTTCGATCACCTGATCGGCAACCGCCTGCAGGTCAAATCCAAAATCCGCATCAGCTTCGATTGAGACGAATGAAGTCATAGTATAGCCTCTCTTCCAAGAGCATCGCTCTCATCTGGTTCATTTCCATAACGGAAATCCTGGAATGATTCAGCACCCCGCTTTGAATCCTGCGATCGATCAGCGCATTAACGACGCTTTCAAATTGATCGTTGATCTCCTTGTTTTGATCCGCAAAAAACTCCAGGGTGGTGATCATATTGTCGCAAAACAGTAAGATCGTCGTTTCCTTTTCCAGAGGATCCTTGTCTTTTTTACGCAGCTGACGGATCACTTTTCTTGCATCTTCCGGGAAATGATGTGCTTCCATCAATTGCTCGATGCCTTCGTACTCCGGAACGATCTTATCCGCCTTCATGTAATAGGCGGCCGTTCTGGTCGCATTGATGTTCAGCTCAAGCTTTGATGCGATGCGATCCGCCAGATAGGCGGTGTGCACCGAATGAAAATAATCATTCTTGGATGCTTCCTTCATCTGCAGCATCAAAGAATATTCCGGATCGTTGATCGTCAGATAGAGGTTCTTCAGCGGCAGGATGATCCTGGATAAATACGTCTGCAGAACGCTGAACAGAAAGATCGAATTTAAAAAGATATTTACAGCCGGAAGAATAAAGGATTCTACCGCAAGTGCCTTGGAATCAAACAGGATCTGTACCGCACAAATAGTCACCGCCTGCATCAGAACGGCGATAAAGATCATCAACAGCAGCGGCGTTTTTTCATCAATCTCCTGAAACAATGCAACGCCAACGATGCCCGCCAGAAAATACATCAGAAAAATCGTAAATGAACCTGTACCGCTCAGAAACATGGTAAACATCAAAAGCGTACATCCCGCGGAAAGCCCGGTGAACGGACTGGAGGAAATCGAGAGCAGAATAAAAAATGTCAAAAAGATCCAGGAGGTCGTCGGCAGCAGCATCAACACGACAGACGCCAGAAGCAATAACGTAAACGCGCCAAAAAAACGGTGCGGATTCTTAGCATTATCAAAATTCAGACGATCATGAATGCAGCCGTCGAACCACAAAAATACAGTCGCCAAATAAGCCAGGACACACATCACGCTGTCTCTGGTCAATTGGTAGCGGTCAAAATTGCGGTAGTAATGTCCCAGTGATAATAACAGTGCAAGCAGCAAAAGAAAAACGCCGATTGCCCATAAGGCGGTATAAAGACCGGTGCGATCACTTTGCGGACGCTTTTTTACCTCTGATTTCGGACTTTTTTCTGTTGTCTCTTCTGCTTTGTTCTCTCGCTTCATAGTCCTCATAAGCCTTTACGATTCTCTGTACCAAAGGATGACGAACGACATCTTTGCTTGTCAGCTCGCAAAATGCAATATCATCCAGATGACGCAGCACAGTCCGCGCCACATCCAGACCGGAGCGTACATCCGGTGCCAGATCCTTCTGCGTCGCATCACCGGTGATGACCACCTTCGAACCAAACCCGATTCTGGTCAAAAACATTTTCATCTGTGCCGGTGTCGTATTTTGCGCTTCATCCAGAATGATGTAGGCATTATCCAGTGTCCTGCCTCGCATATAAGCAAGCGGAGCCACTTCGATCAATCCCTTTTCCATATTTTTGGTAAACGAATCCGCGCCCATGATCTCATAAAGCGCATCATAGAGCGGTCTGAGATACGGATCGACTTTGCTCTGCAGATCTCCCGGCAAAAAGCCCAGCTTTTCCCCCGCTTCGATCGCAGGTCTGGTCAAAATGATCCGACCGACCTCTTCTTTCTGAAATGCCGTGATCGCCATCGCCATCGCCAGATACGTCTTACCGGTACCTGCAGGTCCCAGGCCGAAAACGATCATTTTATTGCGGATCGCATCGACATAAGCCTTCTGGCCGACCGTCTTGGGCTTTACCGGCTTTCCGCTGATGGTATGACAGATCATATCGCGATCGATCTCGGAAAGCGCTTCCACGTTTTTCTCTTTGCCTAATTCAATTGCATAATTGACATTCTGATCTTCGATCACGGTACCTCTGGCTGAAATGGTGGAAAGCTGATCCAGGATGCGATATACTGCCTCGACATGCGCTTCCTCACCTTTGATTTTGACACTTTCGTTGCGATTGATCACCTGAACCTGATATTCCTGCTCGATCGCCTTGATATAATGGTCATTTCGACCAAACAGTTCCCGCATCTGATCTGCGGGAATCTGCATTTCCATCACAAAATTATCCATAGAGTTCCAGTTACTGATGTGTTCCGTTCGGAATGATTGATAGATACGTTTCGTCAGCCGATGATCGTTTTGATCAACTGATGTTTGCTTACGGGATCCTTGCTGATCGTAACACTGTCAAGGTAGCGTTTCGTTGCGATCTCACATTTGCCGGCTTCATTCGCATGGATCGTCGCCAGGGATTCGCCTTCCTCAACGAAGTCACCGACCTTTTTATGCAGCACCAGGCCAACGGTCAGATCGATCGAACTTTCCTTGGTCTCACGGCCGCCTCCGAGGATCAACGAACAGATGCCAACTTCGTCACAGACGATCTGCTGTACATAGCCGCTCTTTGGTGCTTTGATCTCTTTGATGATCGATGCTTTCGGAAACTTCTCCGGATGCGTTACAAACGATGCATCACCACCCTGTGCTTTGACAAATTCTTCAAACTTGAGCAGTGCGGATCCGTCATCGATCACCTTTTGGCACATTGCACGGCCTTCTGCAGCATCTTTTGCGATCTTGCCTGCTGCAAGCATCAACGAGCCAAGGGTCAGTACCAGTTCCGTGAAGTCTTCCGGACCATGTCCGTTGAGCGTATCGATCGCTTCCTGTACTTCGAGAATGTTCCCGACGGCAAATCCGAGCGGCTGATCCATATCGGAGATCACCGCACGAACATCGCGACCGGAATTTTTACCGATTTTGACCATCTCTTCGGCCAGATCGATGGCATCTTCCTGTGCTTTCATAAATGCACCGCTGCCGGTCTTGACATCCAGCACGATCGCATCGGCTCCGGCTGCAAGCTTCTTGCTCATGATGGAGCTGGCGATCAGCGATTTCTGATCAACTGTGGCCGTCACATCACGCAGCGCATACAATTTCTTGTCTGCCGGCGCCAGATCCGCGGTCTGTCCCATGATCGCAACGCCGATCTCATTGACCTGACGAATGAAATGCTCTGTGGAAATCCCGGTATCAAAGCCGGGAAAACTCTCCAGTTTATCAATTGTCCCGCCGGTATGGCCGAGACCTCTGCCGCTCATCTTGGCTACTTTCAGTCCGCAGGCTGCAACGATCGGTGTAAGCGCCATCGAGGTTTTATCTCCGACACCACCGGTTGAATGTTTGTCTACCTTCACACCGCGGATGTCATCCAAAGAAAGCATATCGCCGCTGTGTGCCATCGCCATGGTCAGATCCAGCGTCTCCTGCTCATTCATGCCGCGAAAATAGATGGCCATCATCATTGCAGACATCTGATAATCCGGTATCGCACCCCTGGTATAGTCGGTGATCATCCCGTTGATCTCATCCGTCGTAAGGGCCAATCCGTTTCTTTTTTTCATGATCAAATCATACATTCTCATAATCTATCCTCCACGCACCGTTTATTTATGATAAGGTTCCCGGTTGATGATCCGAAACGCACGATAGATCTGCTCTAACAGGATCACCCTCATCAGCTGGTGCGGAAATGTCATATCGGAAAACGAAAGTTTCCATTGTGATCTTCCGGAAACCTTGGGAGATAAGCCAAGAGATCCGCCGATCACAAATACCATGGAACTGACACCGGAGATCATATGGTTATCGATCTGCTTGGCAAATTGCTCCGAGGAGCACTTCTTTCCGTCAATCTCCAATGTAACGACAAAAGAATCCTCTCGTATTGCCTTAAGGATTCTTTCTGCCTCTTTGTCTTTGATCTGCTGTTGCAGTTTCGCGGAAGCATGCTCGGGCGTACTTTCATCCGCCACTTCGATCACTTCCAATTTAGCATAAGCGCTCAGTCGTTTTTGGAATTCCGCGATCGCGTCACGATAAAATGCTTCTTTTACTTTTCCAACAGCAATGATTTTAATGTTCATCAAATAATTTTGAATAATAATCGTCTACAAAACGATCCAGATACCCCTCATCCAGATTCAGGAAATTCATTCCGATCTGTGTCTTCATCTTCTCGAAACGTTTGAAATACTTCAGTTCGTCGTTAAGTTCTTCCGCTTCCTGTGCGCTAAAGAGCCCTTCATCGATCGCTTCCGCGCTCAGATTCTGCTCGCACCAGGCATTGATATCTTTGGTCAGATCTTTCTCGGTCACTGCCTTCTCGTGGAATTTTTTGGCATTGGACAGCGAAACAAAGCCCATAACGATAAAGAGCAGGAACATCACGCCCATCACACCGCAGATCATCCATTTGGAAGCCGGAGATAAATGGACATCGATGACATCAAGCACAAAGAGCAGATCTGCGATCGCACCTGCAAAGCCTACGCCAAGTAAGGTATAGGCGGAAGACTTATTATCTTCCGCTTTCTCCTCATTATTGCGATAACGATAGGTCCGGGTCTGCTTGGCTGCTTCTTTGGCCGCAGCAAGCGCCGCTGCCTGTACTTCTTCCGGGATCGGAGCATCTATAGATACCGCTTCCGAATCCTCAGCATCAGACGCCAAAGCATCATCCTCTTCCAGTGCTTCCGATACTGCTTCGTTCATCTGCACATAACCGTACAGATCTTCCAGTTTTTGCTCTGCGAGCGCAGCCTTCTTTTGCGCATCTTCCAGTTCTTCCAGAGAATCTACAAGTGCTTCATTACAATCCGGACAAATCTTTACAGTATCGTAATACTCATTCTTACACTTCGGGCACCAGGGCATATGCATGAACCTCGCTCAGTTATATTTTGATCAATTAATTATTCGATGTCAGATATTCGTGAATTCCCTTTGCTGCAGCCTTACCTGCACCCATTGCAAGGATGACCGTTGCAGCACCGGTTACCGCATCACCGCCGGCATAAACAGCTTCTTTGGATGTTAAGCCGGTTGCTTCATCGGCAACAATACATTTTCTCTTATTGATCTCAAGACCTTTGGTTGTAGATGAGATCAACGGATTCGGAGACGTACCCAGGGACATGATCACGGTGTCCACATCAATCACAAATTCGGAACCTTCCACTTCGACAGGGCTTCTTCTGCCGGATGCATCCGGCTCACCCAGTTCCATACGGATACACTTGATGCCGCAAACATTGCTGTTTTCATCCCCAAGGATCTCAACCGGGTTGGTCAAAAGATCAAACAGGATTCCTTCTTCTTTTGCGTGATGTACTTCTTCTTTACGTGCCGGAAGCTCTGCTTCGGAGCGACGATAGATGACATGTACTTCGGCACCGAGTCGAAGTGCGGTTCTTGCCGCATCCATGGCAACGTTACCACCGCCGACAACGGCAACCTTCCTGCCATGTGCGATCGGTGTCGTGGAGTCTTCTTTGAATGCCTTCATCAGATTATTTCTGGTCAGGAATTCATTGGCGGAGAATACACCGTTCAGCTGCTCACCCGGGATATTCATAAATCTCGGAAGACCTGCGCCGGAACCGATGTAAACCGCATCAAACCCTTCTTCGTTTAATAACTCGTCAATGGTAATGGAGCGTCCGACAACAACATTGGTCTCGATCTTGACGCCGAGATTTTTGACATTCTCCACTTCCTTCTTAACTACTTTTTCTTTCGGGAGACGGAATTCCGGAATACCGTAAACCAATACACCGCCGGCCTCATGAAGCGCCTCAAAAATGGTAACATCATAGCCAAGCTTTGCAAGATCTCCCGCACAGGTCAGGCCGGAAGGACCGGAACCGATCACAGCAACCTTCTTGCCGTTCTTCTCTTTGGCAGGCTCCGGAGAAATGCCATGTTCTCTTGCCCAGTCAGCCGTGAAACGCTCGAGCTTACCGATGGATACCGCTTCTCCCTTAAATCCTCTGATGCACTTGCCTTCACACTGGCTTTCCTGCGGACATACACGGCCGCAGATGGCAGGCAGCGCACTCGATTCACTGATGATATGATAAGCGCTTTCAAAATCGCCGTTTTTGATCTGCTCAATGAATTTCGGGATCTGAATGGATACAGGACAGCCGATCACGCACTGCGGATTCTTGCAGTTTAAGCATCTGCTGGCTTCTTCCATTGCTTCTTCTTTGGTATAACCAAGACAAACTTCCTCAAAGTTCGTCGCTCTTACTTTCGGATCCTGCTCTGTCACAGGAACTTTTTTCATCATATCCATGTTTTAACTTCCTCTGTATTCTTCAAATTTCCTCTGATACCGAATGGTGCTTTATGATATGCCGCATCTGCTTAGCTGCAGTGACCGCAACCGCCGTGATGGGTATCGCCCTCTTCAAGAGCAAGTTTCATACGGCCTTCTTCGGTCTTATACTGTGCCTGACGTTTCATGGCATTGTCAAAATCCACCTTGTGACCGTCAAATTCCGGACCGTCTACGCAGGCAAACTTCACTTCACCTCCGACAAGCACACGGCAGGCTCCGCACATACCGGTACCATCTACCATGATCGGATTCATGGAGACAACCGTCGGAATACCGAGCTGCTCGGTTAATTTACATACAAACTTCATCATGATCATCGGACCGATGGCAACGCAAAGGTCATAGTGCTTGCCTTCACTGTTCACCAGATCCTCCAGACATTTGGTAACCATACCGCTGCGACCGTATGAGCCGTCATCCGTTGTGATGTAGAGATTGTCGGCAACCGCCGCCATTTCTTTCTCCAGGATCACAAAGTTCTCGGACTTTGCACCGATGATCGCATCTGCCGGAGCGCCCTGCTCATAGAGCCATTTTAACTGCGGATATACCGGAGCGGTACCGACACCGCCTGCGATGAAGATGATCTTCTTATTCTTTAATGTTTCAGGATCTTCGGAACATAGCTCGGAAGCCTGTCCGAGAGGACCAACCACATCCACAAAACCTTCGCCCGCTTCCAGATGTTTCATTTTTTCTGTAGAAGCGCCGATCGGCTGGAACACGATCGTCACAGTTCCTTTTTCACGATCATAATCACAGATTGTCAGCGGAATACGTTCTCCATCCTCTTCAGAACGTACGATGACAAACTGACCCGGCATTGCATGTTTGGCAACTCTGGGAGCTTCCACCACCATCCAGATGATGTTGCTGGTAAGCATTTTTTTCTCTAGAATCTTGTACATCTCATTTCTTCCTCCGTAGATAAATTCCTTCCGTATAGTACGGAACATAGCGGATAAACGCTATTTATGACCACTCCTCCTGATCATATCGACATAGACTGTCAGAAAATATTATAACATCTCACTGAGAAATTGCATCCTCAGAATTCAATTGTTCGCTTGTCAATACAAA
>JAILPR010000234.1 GCA_024699355.1 Lachnospiraceae bacterium | reverse complement strand
CTTTCTTTGCGAAGACGAATGCGCTCTTCCCCTTGTTTCCAATCCAGCTCTGCAATCGATGCGTGTTCGAAACGCTCTATTAATTCATAAATGTCTTCTGCATTCATGACTGATGCTTCTCCAAATAAGTAACGATATCCTGTACGGTCTTGATGTTCTGCAGCTGATCATCTTCGATGGTGATCCCGCATGCTTCTTCGAGTGCCAGGTTCAGTTCTACGACATCGAGAGAGTCTGCGCCGAGGTCATCGGTCAGCTTTGCTTCCGGTGTTACCTTGGACTCCTCACAGTTTAATGTATCCACAATGATTTCTTTGACTTTTTCAAACATATTCGTTTTCCCTTTCGTTTCTGTTAATTTTTTTATTTAAAAATAATTAGTTAAAATTATTTTCATAGTTATTTTATCTATTATGTCCGGTTTGTCAATATATTTATTTCAAACATTTTAAGTAATTTGTATATGGACATTTCTAAAATAATAAAAAAGGAAACGCAAACATTGTCTGCGTTTCCTTGCAAGTTTCCAATATGATCTGTGCCACCGTTCCAGGTGTTGCGCCGACCACAGCGGCGCTGCGATCTTAATTCATGAGGTGATAAACCTGGCTGACTTTCTTTTCGACCGGTAAAAATGCCCCTCTTCTGACCCGATATACCGTTCCCTGCAGCACCAGATGCTGCCCGGTAAGTGCATCGGAAATTTCTTTTTCCAGGCGATCATAATTTTCCCGATTCATCGGCAGCAAATAATCATGTGCCCGATGCTCTGTCGAAAGGACCGCAAAGCCCTGTCTGTTATAACGGATCCCGTAAAAGCAGCAGATCTCGGTATATTCACTATCGGACGATACATCAAAGCAAGCAAATTCAATAAACATAAGCCCTCCCTCAGCTTTCCGATGTCCTTTTTGGTCTCTCCGGAATCCGAAAAGCGCTGTTTCTCAATTCATCACTATGATGATTTCTTACCTCTTAATTATAATGAATATGGAAAATTGTGTAAATATGCTATACTCAGGAAAGAATTGTGTACGAAACTCGTATGCAAAAAACGATTGTTCATGGGGGACATCCAATGATTCAAAATCCAATCTTAAAGGGCTTTTGTCCTGATCCAAGCATCATCCGTGTCGATGATGACTATTACATCGCCACTTCCACTTTTGAATGGTGGCCCGGTGTCAGACTCTTTCATTCCAAGGATCTGCAGCACTGGGAGCAGATCGCATCTCCGCTTCGCCGTCAGTCACAGGCGGATCTGACCGGCGATCCGACCAGCGGTGGTATCTGGGCGCCCTGTCTTTCTTATGACGGACAGTATTATTATCTGGTCTATACGGATGTAAAGACCAAAAAGGGGCGTTTCTATAATACACACAACTATGTGATCCGCACCAGAGATCTTGCTGAGGAGTGGTCCGAGCCGGTCTATTTAAACAGCATCGGCTTTGATCCTTCCCTGTTTCACGATACCGACGGTCGCAAGTACCTGGTCAACATGGTCAACGGCTTCCGCGGCGTCCTCGTCCAGGAGTATGATCCGGAAACCGGCATGTTGCTCGGTGAGCGTCATAAAGTCTATGCCGGCTCCGGTCTCGGCTTTACAGAAGGACCGCACCTGTACCACATCGGTGACTACTACTATCTGATCGTTGCCGAAGGCGGCACTTCTTATAATCATTGTGTCACGATCGCACGTGCAACTTCCGTCTTCGGACCTTATGAGACCTGCCCGTACGGACCGCTCCTAAACAGCGACCAGACACCCGGACAGCTCCAGAAATGCGGTCACGGCGATATCGTGCAGACCCAGTATGATGAATGGTATCTTGTGCATCTGTGTGCCCGCCCGGATGAGAAAAAACAGTGCGTTCTGGGACGTGAGACCGCGATCCAGAAACTCATCTGGCGTGAGGATCACTGGCCGCGTTTAAAGAGTGGCGGCACCTATGCCGATCTTCAAACGGAAGAGCCGATCGGCATCGCTCCTTGCCCGATGGAGCAGGCTCCGGACCGGGATGACTTTGATGGTGCCATGCTGCCGGATCTTTATGATTCTCCGCGTGTACCGATCGAGGACTTTATCTCATTAACTTCCAGGATCGGCTACCTTCGCATGTATGGTCAGGAGTCCATGAACTCCCTGCATCATGTTGCGCTGCTTGCCCGCAGACAGACCGGCAAAGAAGCTTTTGCGGAGACGCAGATGGACTTTTCGCCAGATTGTCTCGAGCAGTTTGCCGGCATCTCGTATCTCTATGATGCGATGCACTTCTATCTGCTTGGCAAGACGCAGGATGAAGAAGGGCACAATGTGCTCGTCATTTTAAAGAGTGATCAGGGGGCCATCACGGATCTGATCACGCCACTGCCGCTGCCGGACGGTACACTGACCCTGCGCATCGATGTGCAGAGAGATGGCAACGTACTCTTCTCCTATGCCGTCGGCGATGCGGAGCTGACGCATCTTCCGGTGCAGGCCGATATCTCGATCATCAATGATGATTATTGCAAGGGCTTTACCGGTGCACAGTTTGGTATTTACGCACACGATATGGCAGGCCTTGGCAGCTACGCGGACTTTGATTACTTTACCGTCAACTGCGAAGAATAAAAAATAAGCCATCGATTACGTATTTTCCACTGGGAAAACGCCGTAACCGATGGCTTTTCTTTCTTTATGAAATCTGAATTTAACTTTAGAGTTTGATCTTAAATACGATCTTTACCACATCTTCCGGCTTGCCGTCTTCGACCTGCATGCCCGGCATATGCGCATCCTGCGGTGCAAGATATGCAAAGAAGCCATCGGTAAAGGTGATGGCACCCTTGCCTGTCCCTGCATGGAAAAAGCAAATGTCCTTGCCTTCCTTGAAATCATCTTCCAGGGTCTGATCCCCGATCTCATCATAGTAGATCTTTTCTCTGCCGGATACGACAACCTGCAGATCGGCATACACTTTGTGTGCCTCAAGACGTGCGGATGCAAGTGCTTTGGACGGATAACGCTGTACCAGTGCATACAGATCATCCCCGATCAGGTCATATCTGCCGTTCTCCACATTCTCGCTCATGACTTTCTTAGTAAATGCCATGATCTCATCGGTATACTTGATCACCCCTGCATACTGTTTCATATTGCTGACTTTATCTACGATCATACAAACCTCCTAAACTCTTTGGCGTGACGCTGTCTATCCTTGGGCGCGCTTCACGCTTTTTTTCCATTGTACGTCCCCGCGGCTGATTTCGTCACGCACTTTACGCTATTTTTTTATGCAAATCATTGCAATCCGTGCTACAGTGGAATAGATAACGAAAGGACATCGGTTAACATAAGTCTTTTCACGAGAGGAGTGACATCATGAAAATTTTCGGTTATGCAATTCGAGAATATGACGAACAGGGCTACTTTGAATCGATCTGTAAAGAAAAAGGCTATGACTACGCCTTTACCAGAGATTATCCATCCATGGAAAATGCGGAGCTTGCCAGGGGGTGTGATTGTATCTCCATCATCACCAATCCGATGACACCGCAGCTGCTCGATCGTTTCTATGAACTGGGCGTTCGCTATATCTCCACCCGCAGCATCGGCTATGACCACATTGATATGGAGCATGCGCGTAAGATCGGCATGGGCATCGCACATGTCACCTACAATCCGGAAGGCGTCGCAGACTACAGCATTATGATGATGCTGATGGCCCTTCGTAAGATGATGCCGATCATGAAGCAGGCAGAGCTTCAGAACTATTCATTACGCGGAAAGCTCGGCCGCCAGATTTCTTCCTGTACCGTTGGCGTCATCGGCACCGGCAAGATCGGTACGACATTGATCGAGCATCTCTCCGGCTTTGGCTGCAAGATGCTTGCTTATGATCTGTATCAGAATGACCGCGCAGCAAAATTTGCCACCTATACCGATTTGGAGACCATCTATCGGGAGTCTGATATCATCACGCTGCATGTCCCGGGCCTGCCGGAAAACACGCACATGATCAACAGCGATACCTTCGCCAAAATGAAAGACGGCGTGATCATCATCAATGCCGCACGCGGTCTCCTGATCGACAGTGATGCACTCATCGATGCCTTAGAGAGCGGCAAAGTCGGCTATGCCGCCTTAGATACGGTTGAAAACGAAGCCGGTCTTTACTATTTGAACCGCTCCGGCGACTGCCTTGCCAACCGCCAGAGAGCGATCCTTGCTTCCTTCCCGAATGTCCTGCTCTCACCGCACACTGCATTCTATACGGATGTCGCAGTGCGCGAGATGGTCGAGAACTCCATTCAGGGTCTGGTCAATTATGCGACCGGGGCAGAGAATCCGTTTGCGGTAAAATAAGTCCACATCAAAAAGCACCGTATCCTCGATGTTTCGATGATACGGTGCTTATTTTAAATTTCAGATCGATCACAACGCCAATGGCGGGTTGCAACGCCGATTACGGATTGATCACAACACCCTTGCGAAGAATGATGTTTGCGTAAATGGCTGTTTCGGTTGACATAATGACACAGGTCGCTTTCTCTCTGGTCTGATCGTAGAATTTCCATTTATTGATGGTCTGGAAGCAGTCTGCCCCACGATCATCATATTTTGCAACGATCTTCTTATACTCATCCCAGATCGGCGTCTTGGCATTATCGCCCGGCTCTACCGCCATCAATGTACATGGCGGATCTACTTCTCCCTTGGAATTCGGATACGTATCCAGCGGCATCAGCTGCAGGATGGCATCCAGGATCTCCGGCACACCGTGTCCATCCAAACGGATCACCGGCTTCCCAAAGCTGTGACCCGGGAAATTTCCGTCTGCGATCACGATCTCATCTGTGTGACCCATCTCGTCCAGAATCTTTAATAATTCCGGTGATAAAATATTAGGAATACCTTTTAACATAAAGCCCCTCCGTTTCTTGCTTCCCGATACATTTTACCGCCTTGTGCGCCTGATCCGGAGCGCAAAACGGTTCACCTTTAGTGTACGGCGAATTCCGATCTGATACAAGGACAAAAGTTATGCGGCAATAGACATTTTTCTACTTTGTTGATTTCACCGTTATACAATAGTAATATGAAATTGTAAGATGATTTTTGATTATTTAACAAATACCAAATCATTTATGAGGCAAAGGAGATTGTGATGTTATTCAAAAAAGAAACCACAACGGATGCTCTGCTGAAGGCGATCGATCACTGTTCTGTGGACAATAGCCTAAACGGTGGAGACCTGATCAGCGATCAGGAAGTGACTTCTGTAACCGACAAACAGGCGATACGACAGATCAATGACAGCGTTGCTCAGATTGTGGAGTATGCCCATAGTGAAGCCGATAAGCTTCGCATGGTAAACGAGATCATTCTCTCAGGTATGTGGGAGATGTATTTCGATTCCACTACCGGTGAGATCAACAGGGTCAACTGGAGTGATGAATTCCGCAGGATGATCGGTTTTAGGGACCGGACGGATTTTCCGGATACTCTGGAAGCCTGGACGAGCAGACTGCATCCGGAAGACAAAGATATGGTTCTGTCAGAATTTAATGCCACTCTGGCTGATAAGACCAACCAAAAAAAATACGATGTCAACTACCGATTAGAGACAAAGTCCGGAGAATACCGCTGGTACCGCGCAGCCGGCAATCTTTCCAGAGATCAGCGCGGTATTCCGACGATCTTCATCGGAATCTTCATCGATATCACGACGCAAACCGAGCAGGCAAGACAGCTTGAGATCGAAACCCAGCGTCATGACGCCATCGACAGTACCTTATCTGAAGGCAGCTGGAGCATGAACGTGATCGGCAAAGATCCCTCCAATCCAAACAATCCATTCTGGTGGAGCCAGCAGTTCAGACGACTCCTTGGATACAAGGATGAGTCTGATTTTCCGAATGTACTCAATTCCTGGAGCGACAGCCTTCATCCGGATGATAAACAGGCGGCACTGGATGCGTTTACGAATCATGTGAGCGATTATTCCGGTCGCACGCCTTATGATCTGGAATACAGATTGAAACGCAAAGACGGAACCTACCGCTGGTTTAAAGCCATCGGTACCACCGTTCGGGAAAGTGACGGCACGCCGATCGTTGTTGCAGGTTCCATATTGGATATCACGGATACCAAGAAGAACAAAGAAATCGAAAGCGAGATGAAAGTCAGTGTCGACAACCTCACACAGGCACTTTCGGAAATGGCCATCACTGTCGATCAGGCAACAAAGGATATGACCAGTGTAGCTGAACAGCAGGATGAAATCGTAAAATCAACCGATATCATCAACCAGTCTGTCGAGGCTTCGCTGAAGATCATCGACATTATCCAGAGTATTGCCTCCCAGACCAATCTCCTGTCATTAAATGCATCGATCGAGGCTGCCAGAGCAGGCGAAAGCGGTAAAGGCTTTGCCGTGGTCGCAGGAGAAGTCGGAAGACTTGCGGTCACTTCCAAAAACACAAGTGAAGAAATCGCATCGACACTGAATCATATGTCGGAAACCGTCAACAACATGGTGGCAAAGACCGTGGGCATCAATGAAAACATCACCTCACAGGGGGCTGCGATGCAAGAGATCAATGCCAATATCGAGGAACTCAGCGCGATGTCGGAGACCATCAGAAGTATTTCCATGGGAATCACGGAATGATGCCGTTTCATTGTAGTGTCTATCACCTTTTTCTATAAAAGCAATCATACAAGGCCTTCTATGGTATCCATACCATAGAAGGCCTTTTCTTTTGTGTTTCGTACTTGTAAGATAAATTTTGATTTAATCTATCAAAAATAATGTTCCATTAAACGATCAACCCATTCTGGAACTGATGCGTCTTTCCTATCATATACTGGATAATAAGGTTTTATATCTAAAACGGGAGTGCCATCCACAGCATCAAGTCCTCTAACAATAA
>JAILPR010000107.1 GCA_024699355.1 Lachnospiraceae bacterium | reverse complement strand
GGTCTTAAACCGCACTTTATCGCAACAGGAGCGATCCCTGTTTCTCTCTGCCTGTGAAAAACTGACTGCGGCGCTTGGCCCTTATGCCGAAAATCCGCCTCACCGCTCACAACATCGTTCCTAAAATAATCCTTCAGGAGGTTTGTTATGCTTCATACTTTAGCTGCGCAGATCAAGCAATATAAACTCGCTTCGATCCTAACGCCGGTATTTGCGATCATGGAAGTTGTCGTGGATACTTTGATTCCACTTGCCATTGCCTCATTGATCACGTATGGCATCGAAGCCGGTGACCTTTCCGCCATCGGCAAATATGGTTCCATCATGGTATTACTTGCATTTACCGGTCTTCTCTTTGGTATCCTGGCAGGTCGCTTTGCCGCCTATGCCTCTTCCGGCTTTGCCTGCAACGTTCGCGACACCATGTTTACCAAAATTCAATCCTATTCGTTTGCCAACATTGATAAATTCAGCACGGCCGGTCTGGTCACCCGTCTGACAACGGATGTCACCAACCTGCAAAATGCGTATCAGATGCTTCTGCGTATGTGCGTCCGCGCTCCGTTTAATCTGATCTGCTCCATGGTGATGGCCTTTTACATCAGCCGTGACCTGAGTCTGATCTTTTTGATCGCGATCGTTGTTCTGGCAAGCATCAGTGCACTGATCATTTCCAGAGCCATGGGCCTTTTTGGCCGCGTTTTTGACCGCTACGATGACCTGAATAATTCCGTACAGGAAAATGTTTCCGCTATCCGCGTTGTCAAAGCCTTTGTCCGCGAAGATCATGAAGATCAAAAATTTACTTCCGCTGCCGATCAGCTTTATCACATGTTTGTCAAAGCGGAGTCTATCGTGGCCAACAACCAGCCGATCATGATGTTTGCGGTATATGCCTGCATGATCGCCTTATCCTGGTTCGGTGCCAAGCACATCGTATACGGTGCCATGAATGTCGGTGATCTGACCGCTTTATTTACCTATATCGGAACCATTCTGATGAGCCTGATGATGCTCTCCATGATCTTCGTCATGATGACCATGTCCATTGCCAGTGCCCGCCGTATTTCGGAAGTGCTCAACGAAGAGCCGACATTACGCAATCCGGCAGATCCGGTATATGAAGTCGCAGATGGAAGCATCGATTTTGAGCAGGTCGATTTTGCTTACAGCAATCGAAATCAGCGCCCTGTGTTGCAGGATATTACCTTGCATATCAAATCCGGAGAGACGATCGGTATCATCGGAGGCACCGGCTCCGCCAAGTCCTCCCTGGTCAACCTCATCTCCCGCCTGTACGATGTCACAGACGGAACCCTCAGGGTCGGCGGTCTGGATGTCCGTGATTATGATATTGAAAGTCTTCGAAATCAGGTCGCAGTCGTATTGCAGAAAAATGAACTCTTCTCCGGGACGATCCTGGATAACCTCCGTTGGGGTAATACAGAGGCCACCGAAGAAGAATGTATCGCGGTATGTAAACTTGCCTGTGCCGATGAATTCATTCAGCAGTTCCCGGACAAGTATCAGACCTATATTGAGCAGGGCGGCACCAATGTTTCCGGCGGACAGAAGCAGCGTATCTGTATCGCCCGCGCATTACTCAAACATCCAAAGATCCTGATCCTGGATGATTCCACCTCCGCAGTGGATACCGCTACCGATGCACGGATCCGTAAATCCTTCAGGGAAGAGATCCCAAATACCACCAAGCTGATCATCGCACAGCGTATTTCGAGTGTGCAGGATGCCGACCGGATCCTGGTCCTGGATGATGGTCATATCAGCGGATTCGATACCCATGAGAATCTGCTTGCAACCAATGCAATTTACCGTGAAGTATATGAAAGCCAGACGCAAGGCGGTGGCGATTTTGATCAGAAAGGAGGCGATTGATCATGGCACAACCCAAAGTAGTCGGCGGCCCGGGCGGCCGTAATCGTGCAATGGGCGGCAAACGTCCCGAAAATGCCGGAAAGATCTTCAAACGTCTGATGAAGATGCTGTTTCAGCGTTATGCTGCCGCACTCATCATCGTGCTCATCTGTATCCTGATCCAGGCGATCGTTTCCGTAAGGGGTACACTGTTTTTACAGACGCTGATCGATACCTATATTCAGCCGCTTACTGAGTCTGCAGCTCCGGATTTTACGCCTCTTGCACAGGCACTGTTCCGGATCGGAGGCCTCTATGCCATCGGTGTTCTGGCCTCGCTCCTGTTTAACCAGATCATGGTGCGCGTCAGTCAGGGATTGATGCATGATCTGCGTGTGAAACTCTTTACGCATATGGAATCGTTGCCGATCCGGTATTTTGATACCCATTCTCACGGCGATATCATGTCGATCTATACCAATGATGTCGATACCCTGCGTCAGTTGATCGGAATGTCGCTTCCGCAAATGATCTCCAGTGCGGTTACCATTTGCAGCGTATTGTTCAGTATGATCATCTTAAATGTTCCGCTGACGATCTTCTCGCTGTTTATGGTTTTCGTGATGATGTTTGTCACCACGCGCCTTGCCGGATTATCCGGAAAATACTTTATGCAGCAGCAGGCAAATCTGGGCGCGTTGAACGGTTATATCGAAGAAATGGTCTCCGGACAGAAAGTGATCAAAGTCTTCTGTCACGAGGACGTTGCCTTGCGGGAATTTCAGGAGAAGAACGAAGCCTTAAGGGACAGTGCGGATAAAGCAAATAAACTGGCCAATATTCTGATGCCGGTCAATGCGCAGATCGGTAACATCAGTTACGTTCTCTGTGCCGTCATTGGCGCTCTGCTTGCCTTAAACGGCTATGCCGGATTAACGCTCGGCGTTCTGGTTTCCTTTATGACGTTGAACCGTAACTTTAACATGCCGATCGCACAGGTCAGCCAGCAGCTCAATTCGGTCGTTATGGCCATGGCCGGTGCGGATCGAATTTTCCGACTGCTTGATGAAACGCCGGAAACGGATGACGGCTATGTCGAACTTGTCAATGCCACCAAAGATGCACAGGGGAATCTGTCCCCGAGCGACAAGCACACCGGTCTCTGGGCCTGGCAGCACCCGCACAAAGCGGAGGGTACGGTCACTTATACCGCGCAGGCGGGCGATATCCTGTTGGATGATGTAGACTTTGGATATACGGATGAGAAGATGGTCCTGCATAACATTATCCTGCATGCACTTCCGGGACAAAAGGTCGCCTTTGTCGGTTCTACCGGTGCAGGCAAAACCACCATCACCAACCTGATCAATCGCTTCTATGATATTCAGGATGGTAAGATCCGCTATGACAATATCAATATCAATAAGATCAAAAAAGCGGATCTTCGCCGCTCTCTCGGTATCGTACTGCAGGATACACACCTCTTTACCGGTACCGTAATGGAAAATATCCGCTATGGCCGCCTGGATGCGACAGATGAGGAATGTATCGCAGCAGCCAAGCTTGCGAATGCACACTCGCTGATCACGCGTCTGCCGCAAGGCTATGACACTATGCTGACCGGCGACGGCGCCAACCTTTCTCAGGGCCAGCGTCAGCTCCTTGCGATCGCCCGTGCGGCAGTTGCAGATCCTCCGGTATTGATCCTGGATGAAGCGACGTCCAGCATCGATACTCGTACCGAAAAGCTGGTACAGGAAGGCATGGATTCCCTGATGAAGGGCCGTACCACCTTTGTGATCGCACACCGCTTAAGTACGGTACGCAACAGTGATGTTATCGTTGTCCTGGAGCAGGGACGCATCATCGAACAAGGCAATCACGATGAACTGATCGCTGCCAAAGGAAAATACTACCAACTCTATACCGGAAATTTAGCATAAAAAAGAGCGTCGGCTTTGTGATATGATCCCCCTTAAGTAGACAGGTTAAATAACCAAAACTACTTAAGGGGGATTTCTATGGCTAAAAGAAAGCATACACATGAATGGATGTTGGCCAGAGTAAAGGAGTATCTGAATGGAGAAGGGGCCTATGGAGCAATAGCAAAATCAAATGGTATAACCAAGCATACTTTACAAAGGTGGGTCTCTTGCTATAAAGAGCATGGACCAGATGCGTTATTACCCAAAACTGGTAATACTAATTACAGCAAAGAATTAAAGATTCTGTGTGTAGAAACGGTACTGCGTGGTGAGCTTTCAGTAGATGATTGCACCGCCAAGTATGGTATATCTAACGATAGTGTTCTTAGACGTTGGATTTCAGAGTATAATGCCAATAGAGAGCTTAAGGACTATGATCCTAAGCGGGAGACCAGCTATGAAAAGTCAAGACTAGATTAGCCGGAAATTCCTATTCGTTATTCGTGGTATAAATGGGTAACCTTAATAAAGCTCCCATAAGGTGCCTTTCAAAAATGGTTATCTATTGGTATACAGACCTCTATTC
>JAILPR010000216.1 GCA_024699355.1 Lachnospiraceae bacterium | reverse complement strand
CTGCAGATTCCAATTGAATATGTGGAAACCTTAGATCATGCGCCGCAGCTGCTTTTGCTCACCGATTGCCAGTACGGAGAAAGTAATGTGACCAAACTCCCGATGCAGACACTGGCGGTGATCGATCATCATCAGGTCTCCGGCACGCTGCCGAAGTTATCCGAAGTACGAAGTAATCTCGGCAGTGCCTGTACGGTGGTCTGGTCCATGCTGATGGAGGCACAGTATCCGGTGAACCGGCATGAAGATCTCGCAACGGCACTCTACTACGGCCTCTATACGGATACCAATGCATTTGTGGAACTGTCGCACCCGATGGATAAGGATCTGCAGGAGACGGTTTATCACGATAAATATCTGCTCACGCGTCTGCGCAATTCCAACTTATCGCTGGAGGAGCTTCAGATCGCCGGTGTGGCAATGCTCAAATACGAGTACTATGAGAAGCATCGCTACGCGATCTTCAAGGCGGATCCGTGTGATCCGAACATTCTGGGACTGATCAGTGATACCTGTCTATCGGTCGATGCGATCGATGCCTGTCTGGTCTACTCTTTGACGCCGCAGGGGGTGAAATTTTCGACCAGAAGCTGCATCCGCGAAGTCCGAGCCAATGAACTGGCTGCATATCTGGCGGAGAATCTCGGTGGCGGCGGCGGACATTTGGATAAGGCCGGCGGATTTTTACAAAATGATCTGCTCAAGGCGGCCTACCAAAACTATGCCGATGCGGATGCGAGACACCGGGAATATGTGTTGACGACCATACTGCGCGACCGGATGAGCGCTTATTTTGAGAGCACGGATATCATCATTGCAGAGAAGGCAACGATCGATCCGGGCGACTTTGCAAAATATGAAAAACAGCCGGTGGAGGTTGGCTTTGTGAGGGCGACCGATCTGGTGGAGGTCGGGACCAATATCCTGGTCAGAACGCTCGAAGGCGATATCAATCTGGTGGCGGAAGATGAAAGCTATTTGATGATCGGCATTCGCGGAGAGGTCTATCCGACAACGAAATCCGCCATGGAGAAGCGTTATAAAAAACTGGAGATGCCGTATCATCCGGCACTGGAGTATGAGCCGATCGTGGTCAATAAGGAAAACGGGGCACGTATCAGCCTGTTACCCAAAGCACAAGGCTGCGTGACGGTCGGCAATGTGGAGATCTATGCGCGCAAATTAACGCGTGCGGTCAAGGTCTTTACGAGGTGGGACCGCGACAACTACATGTACGGAAAGCCGGGAGATTATCTGGCAGCACGGGTCGATGATCTGCACGATATTTACGTCATCGAAAACACGATCTTTCAGGAGACGTACCGAAAGAGATGAGTACAACACGAAAGGCACGGTATCATCTGCCGGGACTGTTTGAATTTTATGAATTGTATCGGCTGTTTTTGCCGCTGTATCGCACGCACCGGGCGTACTTTTATGACTGGTGTGAGATCGGATCGATCTACGGCGCACCGGCGGATTGCCTCTGGGGCGGCGGGAGAGCCGGCTTCGGGGAGGCAGATCCCAAGGATGTTTGTGATCTGCTGACGGAGTATGGGATCTCTGCACGGCTGACGTTTAGCAACGGGCTGCTGCGGGAAGTGCATTTGAGCGACACAAAATGTAATGCGCTCTGCAGGCTTTTTGAACATCCGGGCGACAATGGAGTGATCGTTGCTTCGGACCTGCTGGTATCCTATCTGCGGGAATACTATCCCGGATTTTATCTGGTCTCCTCGACCACCAAGGTACTGCGGGAGTTTGCAGACTTCCGCGCAGAGCTTACGCGTCCGGAGTTTTCTTATGTTGTTCCGGATTTTCGGTTAAATCATACGATGGATGAACTGCTGGTATTACCGGAGCAATACAAGCGTAAGGTGGAACTGTTGTGCAACGAATGCTGCTGGTATGAGTGCCCTGACAGAAAGGCCTGCTATGATGCGGTGAGCCTGAAGAATCTGGGAGAAGATACGAAAGACCATGTCTGCGTATCGCCAACGTCAGCGCGCGGCTATCGCTTTTCCGATGCCATGCAAAATCCGGGCTTTATCGGGATTCGGGATATTTGCGAGACCTATCTTCCACATGGATATTCAGAGTTCAAAATAGAAGGACGCAGCCTCGGCAGCGCCCTGATCCTGGAATTTTTATTATATTATCTGATCAAACCGGAATGGCAGCTGCGCATCCGGGAAGAAATATATCTGGATAGTTCATTGGATCTGTTTTGATCCGGCAGGCACAGAATGCGGTGTCTGCCGGATCTTTTAGATGGATTTGTGTTTAGAGGGAATATTTAGATGGATTTGCGGATCACGAGATTGGTCGTGATCTGAATGTTGACCGGGTAATAGTCCTTTTTCCCGATGATGGATAAGAGACGCTGCGCAGCGATCATGCCCATATACCGTTTGGGCACATGGACGGTCGTTAAGCCGGGCTCGGTGTATTCACTTAATTCGATATCATCAAAACCGATAAAGGCCACGTCTTCCGGAATGCGATAGCCTTTTTCCTTAAAGGCTTTCATCGCACCGAGGGCGATGCTGTCATTGTCGGCAAAATAGCAGGTCGCGAGTTTTTCTTTTCCTGATAAGATCGCCAGCATGTCGGCATAGGCACCGTCGATGGAGGCAGCCAGCTCGTGATGAATGTATTGCGATTTGGAATAACCGTTGTGGACCAGCGCGCGTTCAAAGCCTTCCCGGCGCTCGTCAAAATTGCGGATCGGATAGGAACTGCGCAGATATCCCGGCATCTGCAGTCGCTTCTTGATCATATAGTTGGTTGCCAGATAAGCACTGTCGATGTTGTTGATGGAGACGGTATCGACTTTGGTGGAAATAAAATGATTGTCCAGCATGACCATCGGGGCTTTCTGGAAGGCCAGCGGCATGAAGTCCTCTTCCACCATATCGGTGCCGAAGAGAATGATGCCGTCTTTCTCGCTTGATCCGATCTCTTCCAGATGCTGCAGGAGCTGCTCCTGATGATGCACATGCAGGATATGAACGCGGTAGCCGGCTGCGGCACAGGCGGCATCCACACCTTCCGATACTTCCGTCGAGAAGGGAAGGATCGGGAAGAGCATGCCGCTCTTTTGATAATAGATCAGATAGATCGTCCCGGTCGACTGATTGGCGACCGTCTCTTTCGGTGTCTCGAATCCATATTTCTGTGCGGCTTCGCGAATGCGGTTGCGTGTCTGCGTCGATACGCCGTCTTTGCCGTTTAACGCAAAGGACACGGCAGTCTGCGATACCCCCAACAGTTTTGCTAATTCTTTTGCGGTCATAAGATCTCCCCAAAGATAAAAACTAAATTTAGATAAACAAAGAACACGGTGAATGTATTGAATATTGGCGCATTTTCTAAAGACATCTTGCGGCATGACAAAATGAAAGTCAATAATATTAGTAGAATTTAGCACAGAAATACTAAATTATTTATTCTTATTTAGTAACTCCTATGGTAAAAGAAGAAGTGAGAGAGTGAACCCGGAAGGTTCTTAAGATGCAAAGGAGGAAGCTATGGCTAAAGCAGTGGTAAAAATCGGATTTGCACCGACCAGAAGAAGTATCTTCAGTGCGCCGGATGCAGTAAAGTATGCAAATTTAACGAGAGATCGCCTGCGCGAGATGGGCGTGGAGTTCGTGGATATTACGGATATTAATGAAGAAGGTCTGCTCTACGATGATGCGGATCGCATCAGGATCGCGGAGAAGTTCAAAAAAGAAGAGGTTGCGGGTCTGTTTATCCCGCATGCAAACTTCGGTACAGAGTATGAGTGTGCAAGACTGGCCAAGGAACTGAATGTGCCGGTACTGCTTTGGGGTCCGCGCGATGAGCGTCCGGAGCCGAACGGTATGAGACTGCGTGATTCGCAGTGCGGTTTATTTGCCACCGGTAAGGTCCTGCGCAGATTTCAGGTACCGTTTACCTATATGACAAACTGCCGTCTGACAGATCCGGAGTTTGAGCGAGGTGTCAAGGATTTCCTGGCGGTATGTAATGTCGTTCGTGCATTCCGCAACATCCGTATTCTGCAGATCGGACCCAGACCGTTTGATTTCTGGAGCACGATGTGCAACGAAGGAGAGCTGCTTGAAAAGTTTAATGTGCAGCTGGCACCGATCCCGTTGCCGGAGCTGACCGCAGCGATCGATGCAGCCAAGAAAGAAGGCACCAGAGTCAAAGAGACGATCGATTATTGCAAGGCAAACATGAACTGCGATATCGCGGACAATCTCCTGGAAAACGTTGCGGCATTGAAGGTTGCCATGAGAGATCTGGCAGACAAATACGGTGCCAAGGCGGTTGCAATCCAGTGCTGGAATGCACTGCAGGATGAGATCGGCATCATGCCGTGTGCAGCCAATTCGTTATTAAATGAAGAAGGACTGCCGGTAGTCTGTGAGACCGATATCCATGGTGCGATCACTTCCATCCTGATGGAAGCGGCAGGCATGAACGAAAAGAGAACGCTGTTTGCAGACTGGACGGTTCGTCATCCGGATAATGAAAACGGAGAACTGTTGCAGCACTGCGGACCGTGGCCGATCTCTATCGCAAAAGAGAAGCCGACCATCTGTGTCCCGGTAGCATTTGATTATAACGGTGCCGTATCCGCGGAAGCAAAGCACGGCAAGATGACCCTGGCCAGATTTGACGGAGATAATGGAGCGTATTCTCTCCTGCTCGGTCATGCCAAAGGCATCGAAGGACCGTATACCAAGGGTACGTACGTATGGGTGGAAGTTGCCAACTTAAAGCGACTTGAAGCAAAGGTTGTCGAAGGACCTTACATCCATCACTGTGTCGGTATCCATGAGGATGTGGTACCGATCCTGTATGAAGCATGTAAATATCTGGGCATCAAGGCGGATCTCTATGATCCGATCGAAGAGAAGGTGCAGGCATATCTGCATGGAGAAGATGTCGTATTTGACGAAGTATAACGAGGGTTGCCGGCAGCGAAAGTTGCCGGCGATTCCAAGAGGAGGCTATGAATGGAAAATTTAAAGGCAATGTCCTTTGACTTTCGTAAAGATGCAGTGGATATGATCATGTCCGGCAAGGGTGGTCATATCGGTGGCGATATGTCGGTCATGGACATTTTGATCGAACTCTACTATGAGCAGATGAATACCACACCGGCAAACATCAACGATCCGGAGAGAGACAGATTTATCATGAGTAAAGGACACTCTGTGGAGGCACTTTATACGGTGCTG
>JAILPR010000185.1 GCA_024699355.1 Lachnospiraceae bacterium | reverse complement strand
AATTCCTGGTTTACCCTTGGCATTACGCTGTTTCTGGAAGAGGCAACGTATGTGGATGAGGGTACGTATACCTTTATCAAAGAGACCTTTGTACGTCATGCACAGGCATTAAAGAAGCTGCAGGCAGACAACGGACTTTTCCATACCATTCTGGATGAGGATACCTCTTATGTGGAGACTTCCGGCACGGCAGCGATCGCAGCAGGACTGCTTCGCGGTGTTCGTATGGGGCTGCTGGATGAGAGCTTCAAAGAAGTGGCTGAACGTGCGGTGCAGGGGATCTGTGACCAGATCGATGCAGACGGCACGGTACGGAATGTATCAGCCGGGACCGGCATGGGTATGGATCGTGAGCATTATCGCAATATCAACATCCATCCGATGGCATACGGTCAGGCACTGACACTGATCGCGCTGGCGGAAGCGTTACAGTAGTGATTCTGCGCGAAGGCGCAGATGGATTTGCAGACCGAGTAGGCTTCTCCTACTCGTTTTGCATGTTCGGGGGACAGGATATGAGACGAGAAACAGGACAACCAACACAAACACATCGATGGGGCATCATGTGGCTTACGGCGCTGCTTTGCGCTCTTTTCCTTGGCGGATGCGGAGCAGCAACAGATGCGGATACGAAAGAAACGTCCGCAAAAACAGCCGGGCAGACAGAGGCAGGGGACAGCGAAACCGCGGAAGAGGAGACGCCGGCGGAGACATCGGAGGCGGCAGGGATACAGGAACTTTCCGAAGAAGAACTTGCGCGTCTTGGCACATTTTTTCAGGAAGATGCCCATATCGGCTTTTTGCTGTCTTCCTATGAAGACATCTCCAATATCAAATGGGATCAGGTGCTGCTGACAGGTCATGAACTGCCGAGTCAGAAAAACGAAGAGATCCTTTCGTATTTAAGCAGCTTCTACGGAGAAGATCCGGGAGATGACTATGCCGTGATCACGAAAAAACAGCTGTCGGACTTTATGCTCGAGATGACGGGCAGTACCTGTGAAGGTGCAAAGCGCCCGATCACACAGTGGACATATTACGAAGATGCGGACAGTTACGGCCTCTGGTGTTATGACCGGGTAGCGATGGAGGTCACCTGCCTGGAGGGAGAACAGGAAGGAGATCTGATCCGGGCAACCTTTCTGATCCGTTATCCGGATACCCCTGAGGAAAATGAAGAATATGAAACCGTGGTCCGGGAAACGGAAGACGGCTATCAGGTCGTCAGCAACCGTTTGTGCTGGGAGAAGGAGGCACTTTCGGAGCAGATCTTCCCTGTGGAGATCAACGGTGTGGACGGTGAAAGCTTTGTCGCTGCTTATCCGCAGTCCGGCGGAGATATCCGTTTGCAGGTGATCTGCGAGGATGAGATCATGGATACGCTGACGCTGGATCTGGGTGAAACCTGGCAGATGAAAACGCTGCATGCGGTAGATGCCCTGGATTACAATCTGGATGGATACAGTGATCTGGCCGTGATCGTCTCCGATGGATCAGAGGATCATGCACTCATTTATACCGGATATGTCGATACCGATACGACCAATGTGTACCGCTATTTCTTTATCGATGGCGGGGTGACCGCATATCTGGAGGAGGAACTTGCATCGTGTACGACGCAGGAGATCCGTATGCACTTACAGGATGGAAACGAGGCGGTATTTGCTTCCTATCAGGAGGCGTATAGGTATCTGGCAAAGATTTTGGCACTGGAAAACGGCGACGGATGCATGTATGATCTGATCTATGTGGATGAAGATGAGAATCCGGAACTGGTTTGCGGACAGCCGGGGTACTTTGTCACGCTCTACACCTATGCCGATGGAAAGGCCTATTGCGTGATGAGTCAGATGGGGTACGGCGTCGGCGGCAATTACGGCTATTCGTATCTGCCGAACGAAAATAAAATCTTTAATCTGAATTCGGATTATGCCGGAGCGATCCTGTACAATACGGAGATGCGCATCGGCAAGGATCACAGTCTGGAGCGGGTGAGGACGATCCGGGAAGAATATTTTGCGGACCTGAACGGCAATGGCGCACCGGATGGTGAGGAAGAGTATTCCGAGGAAAATGCCACCTACTATGAGATCCTCTCAGATGGAAGTGAGCGGGAGATCACGGAGGAAGAGCGCATGGAGATCGGCATCTATGATGAGGATGCGGCGGCCTTTATGGAAGGCATCCTGACGTATGACGAGCTTCTGGGACGGCTCTAGGGCACATGGCAGCTAGCTGCCTGTAAACGTGGCCGATCCGGCGGATACGTCGGGCAAAATTACGGCGGATACGCCGATCGCAACAATCGAGACTGAGGAGAATGGAACACGATGGAACAACGACTGATGAAGGAAAGCTGTGAGCATTTTTCGGAACTGCTTTCGGCGAAAGTATCGGTGCCGGGCGGCGGAGGCGCGGCAGCCTATGTCGGCGCACTTGCAGCGGCGCTTTGCTCCATGACGGGACAATTTACCGTCGGGAAAAAGAAATACGCAGCCTATGAAGAGGATCTGCAGCGCCTTTTGGCAGAATGCGATTCGCTTCGCCGGGACTTATTGCAACTGGTGGAAGAGGATGCGGCGGCATTTGAGCCGCTTTCCAAAGCCTATGCGATCCCGAAAGACGATCCTTCGCGCGCGCAGATCCTGGAAGAAGCGACTAAGGCGGCAGCACAGGCACCGCTTTCCATGATGCGGACCATTTGCCGGGTGATCGATGCGCTTTGCGAGATGCAGCAAAAAGGGAGTGTCATGCTGATGAGCGATGTGGCCTGCGGTGCAACCCTTGCCGGTGCGGCACTGCAGTGTGCGGCACTCAACGTCTACATCAATACGAAAAGCCTGATGGATCGGGAGCATGCGTTTGCACTCGAGAAAGAAGCGGATGTGATGCAGGCGACGTATCTGGCCAGGTCCGCAAAGATCACGGAAGAGATCACGGTTGCGATGCGCAGTTAGGTCGTGAAACATTTTGGCTGTGAAACATTTGTGGCGTGAAACATTTTGGCTGTGAAACATTTGCGGCGTGAAACATTGTTGTTGTGAAACATGACAGGAGGACATATGGCAGAACTTATGAAAGGCGCCCCGGTTGCGGCGGCGATCACCGGGCAGCTGATACAGCGTGCGGAACGGTTAAAGGAACAAGGCGTTGTGCCAACGCTTGCGATCGTCAGAGTCGGAGAAAAGCCGGATGACCTTTCCTATGAGAGAGGGGCCTGCAAACGATGTGAGAAAGTCGGCATTGCCGTGAAACAATTTATCCTGCCGGGGGAGTATCAGACACAGGAACTGTTGGATGTGATCACACAGATCAATGAAGATCCGTCGATCCATGGCTGTCTGATGTTTCGCCCGCTCTCGTGCAAAGAAGATGAAGAGAAGGTTTGTGCACTTCTTTCGCCCGCCAAGGATGTAGACTGCATCACCGCAGGGTCTCTGGCAAGTGTGTTTGCCGGAAGCGGCGAGGGGTTTGCACCTTGTACCGCGCAAGCGGTGGTCGCACTGCTGGAGCACTATCAGGTGCCTCTTAGCGGAGCGCGGGTTACGGTCGTCGGCAGGAGCCTGGTCATTGGCAAACCGGTGTCGATGATGTTGCAGGCAAAGAATGCAACCGTCACGATGTGCCATACCCGGACCAAAGATCTGCCGGCAGAATGCAAACGTGCAGAGATTCTGGTCGCGGCGGCAGGCAAAGCCGGAGTGATCGGTTGTGAACATGTAACGAAAGGACAGATCGTGGTTGATGTCGGGATCAACGTGGATGCAGAGGGAAATCTCTGCGGCGACGTTGCAGGCAGTGCAGGGGATGTGGTTGCTGCGATCACACCGGTGCCGGGAGGCGTCGGAACCGTGACGACATCGATCCTTGCGCAGCACGTGATCGAAGCTGCGGAAAAGACAATATGAAAGATTTTACCAAAGGGCCGATCGCGCCCGCACTGATCGAGTTTACCATTCCACTGGTGCTCGGTAATATTTTCCAGCTGCTGTATAACGCAGTGGATAGTCTGATCGTCGGGAGATTCGTCGGCAAGGAGGCACTGGCGGCTGTCGGTACCTCGAATCCGCTGATGACCCTGGCCATCCTGTTTTTTAACGGGATCACGCTGGGGGCCGGGATTCTGATCGGCAATCATTACGGCAGTGGTGATCATGACAAAATGCGTCGTCAGATTTCGACGACGATGCTGGCGGGAATCGGTTTTTCGCTGGTGGTATCACTGCTGACGATCCTGTTAGCAAAGCCGTTGTTGATGCTGTTACAGGTAGAGACGGAAGTATTGCAGATTTCTGCGGATTATCTGCGGATCATTTTTATCGGTCTGGTCTTTACGTTTATGTATAACGCTCTGGCGGGGAGTCTACGCGCACTCGGGGATAGTATGGGACCGCTGATCTTTCTGGTGATCTCCTCCGTGATCAACGTGATCGGAGATCTGATCCTGGTCGTAGGCTTTCGGATGGGCGTGCACGGCGCCGCACTTTCGACGGTGCTCAGCGAAGCACTCAGCGTGCTGTTTTGTGCCGTGTATATCAGGCGCAAAGTGCCGGTGCTGCATCTGGGCAAAGAGTGGCTCATTTTTGATCATACGATCTTAAAGCAGACGCTTGCCTACGGGACGACCAGTGCGCTGCAGCAGGCGACGGTCCAGCTGGGCAAGATCGGTGTGCAGGCCATCGTTAATACCATGGGCGTTTCCGCCATGGCGGCCTTTACGATCGTGAACCGTGTGGATGACTTTGTCTACACACCACAGCAAAACATCGGTCATGCCATGACCAGTTTTATGGCGATCAACAAAGGCGCCGGAGAACAAAAACGCATGCGCAGCGGATTCAAGGACGGGATGATCATTGAGATCGCCTATGGCGGCATCCTGTTTCTGGTCTGCTTCTTTCTGGCGCGTCCGATCGTGACGCTCTTTACCACGGATGAAGAGGTCATTCTGCACGGTACGACGTACTTAAAATACATCGCCGGGATGTATTTCCTGCCGGCGCTGACCAACGGGATCCAGGGGTATTTCCGCGGAATCGGCGATCTGAAGATCACGTTGATCAGCAGTATGACCAACATGGGCGTACGCCTGATCTTTGCATTGATCTTTGTCTTTGGGTTTGGCAAAGAGATCGAAGCAATGCCGCTTTCCTATATGATCGGCTGGATCGCGATGCTGATCGTGGAAATGCCGCTGCTGTTCAGGAGTCTTCGTAACATGCGCGCGGAAAGCGTATCAGATTCATAGAGTTCAGAAAGAAAACCGCAGAGATCTGTGTCTCTGCGGTTTTTGCAGTTCAGGATAAGATGATCAGCTGTGTCGTATACGGATGCTGCGGCCGGATCGATACTTCGGTATCCTGCATGCGGCTCTCTTTGGCAGCGCGAAGAAGCGCGCAAAGTCCGTCTCGTGCGGCATCTTTTTCATATGCATCCCGGATCGTTGCGGGGAGGGATTGCACTTCATGGTACTGCGTGATCAGCGGCAGTGTGCTGCATTCTTTGATCGCCGTCAGGATCCGGGCTTGTGATTTCCGGAAACCAAGCACCTTGAGATAGGAGAGGAAGCTGCCTTGCTTCACTTCCTCTTTGGTGATCTCTAACAGGACATGGAGCAGCATACGGGAGATCCTGGTGTAGGTCAGATCACGGCTTTTTAACTGTCCGATCAGATCCGGCAGGAGCGAAGCACTAAATCGTTTGTTCAGGATCTTGATGGCCAGATCTTCGGTCATATCCTGATAGGCGAGCAGTTCTTCTTTGGAGCAGAACTGGAGCCTGGAAAGCAGCGCATCCGACAGATCCTCCATCGAGAGGATCCGCCCGTGGGCAACTTCCGCATCCAGTCGCGTTGCCGCATAGGCCGGCATCGCCTGGGCATATCGATAGGCCGGCAGATGCTCGGCGATCGCCAGACGGATCTGTTCGGCAGAGAGGAACAGATCGCCCTCTCCGGAAAAAGAGGCGGCATCCGCATGATAACCCTGTCCGCATCGCTGGATCGTATGCGCCTCAAACGGGGCCTGCAGACGGATCATGGCCTTGAGATATTCGATGGCAAGGATGTTATTCGGGAGCATCAGAAGCGATGGATCGATCGAGGGATCCCCGCAGGCACTGCCGATGGCCTGCATCCGCGCTTTGGGAAAAGAAAGCCCGTTTTTTAAGCCTTCTTTGAGTGCAGCCTGATAGGCGGGATCTTCCGTTGCCAAAAATCGCGCGATGGAACAGAGCGCCTCTAAATCTCCGGATTCCGATCCGAAGAGAATGTCGCTTACGCATCCCATGGAAGATAACAGCGTGATCGCGCTGCCTGCAAAGTATTCGGCGGAGCCGCAGGCTGCCGGGATCGGAAGCTCGATGACAAGATCGGCGCCGCCAAGGAGTGCACATTCGGTCCGGATTTCTTTGGATAAGAGTGCGGGCGTGCCGCGCTGTACGAAATTACCGCTCATGACGATCACGATTCCGGTATCGTCTCCGAAACGTTCTCTGGCCTGTTTGATCAGATATTCATGTCCGTTATGGAAAGGATTGAATTCGGCGATGATGCCGACGATTTTCTGTGTGTTCAAGGCGATTTCCTTCTTTGAAACTGTAAGCGTTTTCACAGTTTTGTTAAAAAGTTGTCAGAATCATACATAAATCTGATAATTTTTTGTCAAGATGTTTTGTATTTTGCACAATTTCGGAACGGATTTTCTCTTGTATACAATTCCGCAAACGGCTATAATACGGATAAACTGATAACACCATAGGAGGGAAAAGTATGTCCTATATCGATAGCATAAAGGAACGTGCAAAAAAAGACAAGAAAACCATCGTACTGCCGGAGGCAAACGATAAGAGAACGCTGATTGCGGCTTCTCACATTATTTCGGAAGGCATCGCGGATGTCATTCTGGTCGGTGAAGAAGAGAAGATCGTCAACGGAGCTTACTGGCTCGAGATCGACCTGACCGGCGCCAAGATCATCAATCCGGAGAAGTGCGAAGAACTGGATAAGTATGTTGATGTACTTTATGAAGCAAGAAAAGCAAAAGGCATGACCAAAGAAGCTGCAAAAGAGCTGCTGTTAAGCGATCCGCTGATGTTCGGCGTTGTCATGGTCAAAGCCAATGATGCGGACGGTATGGTTGCAGGCGCCTGCCATGCAACTGCAGATACCCTTCGTCCGGCACTGCAGGTACTGCGTACCGCACCGGGTGTCAAGCTGGTATCCGGATTCTTTGTCATGGATGTACCGAACTGTGAATACGGTTCCAACGGTACCTTCATTTTCGCAGACTGCGGTCTGAATCAGGATCCGAATGCGGAAGAGCTTGCTGCGATCGCAGATACTTCCGCAAAGAG
>JAILPR010000184.1 GCA_024699355.1 Lachnospiraceae bacterium | reverse complement strand
GATTTTGTACTGTAAAAAATACAAAGAGGAGTTTTTATGCGCAAAACGATCAACCTAAACGACAACTGGACATTCGCGATCGAAGGACGAGAGAGCGAGGCGGTCACGCTGCCGCATACCTGGAATGCCATCGACGGGCAGGACGGGGGCAATGATTACCTCAGGACCCGTGCCGTATATGAGCGGACGTTTCCGTCTCCGCACCTGGCAGAGGATGAAACCGTGTACCTGCAGTTTGACGGTGTCAATTCCGAATGCGAGGTGTATCTCAACGGCGAAAAGATTCTCTCTCACGAGGGCGGATATTCGACCTTCCGCGGAGAGATCACAAGGTATCTGGCGGCAGAAGAAAATCTGCTGCGCGTGGAAGTGGATAACAGACCCAACGATCATGTCTATCCGCAAAAGGCGGACTTTACCTTTTACGGCGGGATCTACCGGGATGTAACACTGCTGATCGTTAAACGGGCGCATTTCGATCTGGATTATTTCGGCGGAAACGGCGTGCAGATCACGGCAACACCGATCGCCGGCTATCACAAGGGAAATATCGAAGTCGCAACGTATACCAATATTCCGGAGGGTGATGTGGAGATCACGATCCTCGATGCCGAAGGCAGAGAAGTGGCGCATGCGATGAGCGCATCCCGTCAGCAGACGCTGGTGATCGATCCGGTGCATTTATGGAACGGGACAGAGGATCCCTATCTGTATACGGCACAGGTCCGTCTGGTGCTTGACGGTATCGTTACGGACGAACTGCAGAGCCGCTTTGGCGTGCGGGATTTTCATTATCATCCATCGACCGGCTTTTACTTAAACGGCAGAGCGTATGCACTGCATGGCGTCAGCCGTCATCAGGACCGCAAAGGCATCGGCAATGCGCTGACGAAGGAAATGCATAGCGAGGATATGGATCTGATCTGCGAGATGGGCGCCAACACGATCCGCCTGGCACATTACCAGCACAGCCAGGTCTTTTACGATCTGTGCGATGAGAGAGGCATGATCGTCTGGGCAGAGATCCCGTATATCTCGGAACACATGCCAAACGGCCGGGAGAATACGATCAGCCAGATGAAAGAGCTGATCACGCAGAATTACAATCATGCATCCATTGTCTGCTGGGGAATCTCCAATGAGATCACCATTTCAACCAAAGACAGGCAGGACATGATGGACAACCATCATCTGCTCAACGATCTGTGCCATCGCATGGACCGGACGAGATTTACCACACTGGCATGCTATGCGATGTGCGGGCCGTTCAACAAAGTCGCGCACATCACCGATACGGTCAGCTGGAATCTCTACCTGGGCTGGTATGTTCCGGGGCTGTTTTTAAACGATCTGTGGATGCGCTTTTTCCACCTGGTCTATCCGGGACGGTGTCTGGGGTATTCCGAATACGGTTGCGAGGGGATGCCCAATCTCCATGCAGAGCATCCGAGGAGAGGGGATCATTCGGAAGAGTATCAGGCGCGTTATCACGAATATATGCTGCGCTGCTTTGAGCGCAATCCGTATATGTGGGCAACCCATGTATGGAACATGTTTGATTTTGCAGCAGATGCCAGAAATCAGGGCGGAGAGCCGGGCATGAACCACAAGGGTCTGGTGACCTTTGACCGGAAGATCAGGAAAGACAGTTTCTATCTCTACAAAGCCTGGTGGAGCAAGGAGCCGTTCGTCCATATCGCATCGAAACGTTTTTCGGAACGGACCGCAAAGAAGATCACCATACGGGTCTACTCCAATCAAAACGAAGTAAGCCTGTATCAGGATGGCGAAAAGATCGCGACCAAACATGGTCGTCATGTCTTTACCTTCCGCGTGAAGCTTTCCGGCACACATGAATTCGAAGCCTTTAGCGGCGCGCACAGAGACAGTGCGGTATTTTGCAAGGTGGGACGTCCAAATCCTTCCTACAGTCTCAAAGATGCCGGAGACAAAGGCGCCAACTGGACCGCCTGATGCGGCGGGACAAGCCGGGATCAAGGCGCCGGCTTGGCTGCCTGATTCGAAATGACAAGCAGGAGATCATACATGAGTGAACAGAACACTACAACCGGAACGGAGAATCGTGCAAAGCTGTACCAGCTGATCCTCTTTCCGCTCAACAACGGAGCCACCAACGTTTATTACGTGCTGGTGCTCTCCTATATCGCGACCTTTGGCTCGAATGTCCTGAGCCTGGGCGTCTTATTTGCTTCCGTGATGGTCACGGGCATGCGGCTCTTTGATGCGATCACCGATCCGATCATCGGCGCGCTGATGGATCGGACCAACGGAAAATTCGGTAAATTCAGACCGTTTATGGTGATCGGCAACGCGATCATGGCACTGAGTATTCTGACCATGTATCTGCTGACGCCACTGATCCCGGAAACCATGATGGCCGCCAGATATGCAGCCTTTGTCGGGCTCTATGCGATCTGGGTCATCGGTTACACCTTTCAGACGTCCTGCACCAGAGCGGGACAGACGGTCTTAACCAGCGATCCGCAGCAGCGGCCGCTCTTTACGATCTTTAACACCGTCGGCTCGATCGCCGGCATGGGTGTGATCCAGTTTCTGGCACCGATCCTGAGAGCGAATGTCGCGGACTATTCCAGTGCGGCATTTTACCGCGCACTGGCGCCGATCGGCATTCTGGTATCGGTCGGATTGACGATCCTTGCCATCATCGGCATCTGGGAAAAAGACCGTGCAGAGTACTTCGGCATCAGCGGCGAGAAACAGGAAAAAGTCAAACTGGCCGAGTATGTCGAGATCCTGAAGCACAACGATCCGATGAAGCGACTGATGATCGCCGGTGCGGGATGCAAGCTTGCCCTGTCTGTGGCGACCAACACGACCGTGCTGTGTATGCTCTACGGCTGTATGATGGGCAACTACGACGGGCTCTATCTTCCGATGATGATCCTGGGATATGTCTTTTCGGTACCGTTCTTTTTACTGACGGTACGGACCAGCCAGAAGAAGGGACAAAAAGCGTCCCTCCTGCGCTTCGTTTCGGTAGCACTGATCTGCTATGTCGGGGTTTTTGTACTGCTCCTTTTATGGAAGAGCGGCGATCCGGCACGCAATCTGACGCTGCTTTCGGGCGGAGGGCTGTCCCTGAATCTGTATACGGTATTGTTTGTATTATTGTTTGGCGTCGGCTATGGCGCGTATTATGCGACTGCAGATATGCCCATTCCTATGGTGGCCGATTGTTCCGATTATGAGACCTATCGCTCCGGAAAGTATATCCCGGGCATTATGGGAACCTTGTTTTCCCTGGTCGATAAACTGGTGTCATCGCTTTCTGCGACCATTGTCGGGATCGCAGTCAGCATGATCGGTATAACGTCTCTTCCGACTGCGGAGACCCCGTATGCTGCGGGGATGAAGACAGTCGTGATCCTATTGTTCTGTGTGATCCCGATGATCGCATGGATCGCAACACTCATCGCGATGCGCGGCTACAGTCTGACCGCGGAGCGCATGCGTACGATCCAGGAGGTCAACCGCAGACGTAAAGAAGCGATCGCAGGCGGTATGAGCCTTTCGCAGGCTATGGAAGAGTTTCGTGAAATAGAGAAGGAGGAAAGAGATTGAAAAAAACAGGTATTTGGAGAGGGTTAGCAGCAGTGATGACATTTGTGCTTTCCGTCTCGGTAATCGTAGGTAGCACATTGGAATCATTCTCGTCCACGATCGATACAGCCCTCGGGACGCAGAGTGAGATGATGGTCACCGATGATCAGGATGCAGTGTATGACAAGTTTACACCGCCGGCAGAGCTGTTAAATGCAGACGGCACCGGCAATTCCAATGCCCTGATCCAGGCAGCCATCGACTTAAACCGTGAGCAGGCGGCAGAAGGTACGGTGTTGTTAAAGAACAACGGCGTTTTGCCACTGGCGGAGGGGTCCGCGGTATCCTTATTCGGGATCCGTTCCCAGGTGCCGATCCTTGGCTCCAGCTTTGGTGTGAAGGCATGCGGCGGTTTCATCAATTTAGATGAAGCATTATCCAAAAATCAGACTGACTTTGCAAATCATATTACGACCAGTCTTTCCCAGAACTGGGCAACCGGTGAGGTGGAGAGAGGCTATACGACAGATGGATGGAGCGGCGACGAGTTTGCATTCGACGGCGCGGGCTTCACGGTAAATCCGGTGATGACCTCCATCTATACCAAATTAAATGAGACCTATCTGCATACCGAAAACGCAGGTCCGTCCGAAGAGTATGATCCGGGCGAGCCGTCCGTTGCGGAGATCGCAGCAGTCAATGCAGATTACAAAGACAGCTTTGCAACCTATGGGGATGCAGCGATCGTCGTGATCGGCAGACCGAGTGCAGAGAGTGAAGACTATCTGCCGGGCGGTATCGTAGACGGCCTTGGAGCCGAAGAGCCGCTGGCACTGACCGATAATGAGCGTGATGCGATCGCGCTTGCCAAAGAGTGCAGCGATCAGGTCATCGTTCTGGTCAACAGCGCCTCTGCGGTAGAGATCGGGGAACTGAAAGATGATGCAGATATCGATGCCATCCTCTGGATCGGAGCACCGGGATGCTACGGCATGCTGGGCGTAGCCGATATCCTGAGCGGCAAAGTGAGCCCGTCCGGCGGTCTGGCAGATATTTTTGCCACCTATAACATGTCCGCTCCGGCGATGCAGAACATGGGCAATTACAGCTATGCAAATGCGGACAGCGTGATCACCAGAGAAAACAGCGGCAACTACATCATCGAAGCAGAAGGCATCTATGTGGGGTATCGCTACTATGAGACCCGTTACTATGATGCGCTGCTCGGACAGGGAAATGCGACAGGAACCGCAGGCACTTATGCATCGAACGGTGCCTGGGACTATGATGCGGAAGTTGCGTACGGCTTTGGCTACGGACTTTCTTATACCACCTTTGATATGGCTTATGAAGGTGAGCCGGTGATCAGCGTCTCCAAAGACGGTGATGTGACAACGGCAACGGCAACCTTCAACGTGAAGGTGACCAATACCGGTGATGTGGCAGGCAAGAAGAGCGTGCAGATCTACGGTCAGGCACCTTACACCGCAGGCGGTGTGGAAAAGAGTGCGATCCAGCTGTTAAATTACGGAAAAACAGGACTCCTGCAGCCGGGTGAATCCGAAGTGGTCTCTGTTGAAGTGGATCTGCAGTATATCGCAACCTATGACAACACGTATGACAACGGCGACGGTACCTACGGTACCTATATCCTGGATCCGGGTACGTATTATTTTGCATTCGGTAACGGTGCACATGATGCGTTAAACAACATCTGTGCGCTGCAGCAGATCGATGGCGCGTCCATCATTGGCGATGCCGATGCTTCTTATGCATTCGCAACCGAGATTACGGAAGATTTGATCGGGAAGACTGCATTCTCCGTATCCAAGACCGGTGTGAAGGTATCCAATCAGCTGGATTATGCAGACTGGAACTATTTCCAGGACGGCGAAGTAACGTACTTAAGCAGAGCGGATTGGGAAGGCACCTATCCGAAGAGCTATACCGATATGACACTGACCAGTCAGGAGTTGATCGATTACTTAAACGGTAATTATTACACCATCGCAACAGATGAGGATACTTCCGATATCGTCTGGGGTGAGGACGGCGATCTGATGTTCTATGAGATGGCAGGTCTGGACTATGACGATGAGAAGTGGGAAGAGCTGCTTTCCGAAATGACGCTGGAGGAAGCACAGTATCTGGCAACCTTCGGTGGCCCGAGTATTCCGGGCGCAGAATCCATCGGTACGGTGGAAACCTATATGACGGAAAATGCCGGCAACGGTGTTGCTGTCAACTTAAATGCAAGCAAAGATACGGAAGCTCCGTGGAATATCTCTTCGGATGATCCAAACGGCAACTGGCATCCGGAAGTCTTCGGCAGCAGTCCGCTGACCGCAGCAAGCTTTAATCCGGATCTGTGCAAAGAACTCGGTGAGTTCATCGGTATCGAGTCCCTCTTTACCGGTATTCCGATCCTGTGGGGCCCGGGTTTAAATACCCATCGTCACGCATACAACGGACGTAACGGCGAGTACTATTCCGAGGACCCGATCCTCTCCGGTTACACCGCGATGGAATTTGCCATCGGTG
Source organism: Lachnospiraceae bacterium (assembly GCA_024699355.1). Lineage (GTDB taxonomy): Bacteria > Bacillota > Clostridia > Lachnospirales > Lachnospiraceae > SIG336. The sequence continues at coordinate 1,533 of JAILPR010000184.1, read as the reverse complement.
CACTTGAGTACGGTCTGATCGCAGCACCGAAGCACTATGCATTCAACGACCAGGAGACCAACCGTTCCGGCGTGGCTCCGTTTATGACAGAACAGCGTGCACGTGAAGTGGAACTGCGTGCATACCAGATCGCATTTGAAGCGACCAAGTATGATACCGAGGAAACAGACGCGGGTATGAAGGGCCTGATGGTATCCTTCTCCAAGATCGGTCCGGTGGAATGTACCGTAAGTACCGGTCTGATGACCGAGATCTTAAAGAACGAGTGGGGCTTTAGAGGCTATGCGGTTACCGATATCTATGATGATTTCGATCTCTACGGTGCGGTACTGACCTCCGGTGCGACCTGCTACGATACCCGTGGTATGTCCGGTTTCTATACCGACACGACACTTGACAGCCCGAGATTTGCGAACCAGACAGACGGTTCCGTGATCAGCGCGAACGTCTTTGCGGGAGATGCAAATGCACAGGCAGCAGTCAGAGAGTCTGCACACAACGTACTGTATGCGATCGCATCCAGCAACCTGATGAACCGCTATAATGCGACCACCCATGTCGTGAAGTTAAACACCTGGTGGAGAAGCACATACTATGCGGCAATCGGTTGCAGCGCGGCATTAACGGCACTCTTTGCGGTACTGTATGTACTGTCTAAGAGAAAAGAAAAGGAGGCAGCATAATGGCAGAATTTATGAAAAAACAGGGCGCAGGAATGTACTTTAACGCGCTGGCAGCGATCCTTGGGGTCGTTGGCCTTATCGCAGCCATCATTTGCAGCAATATGACGGTGACCTACCGTCTGGGAAATATGGGTCAGATCGCGATGCTGGCGATCGGCGGTGTGGTTCTTTGCATCGCCGCGATCTGCCTGCCGAATTATTTCGGCAACCGTGACATTGCGGGCACCGTAGCGGTGCTCGGTGCGATCGCCGTATATGCATTTGCCTTCGGTGCAGTGTTATCCGAGCGGATCCTGTTGATCGCGGGACTCTTCAGTTATGACTCCGTCAATACGGTCGGCTGGCAGGTATTCTCTGTGACCGTCGTATCGATCGCAGCATTTCTGATCGGTGATATCGCACTGATCATCGGCGCTTTTACAAAGAGCGTCAAAGAAGTGACAGCAGAATAAGTTGGCTTAAACGCACATGAACAAAGCTCGTCTTCCGAAGTCCGGAAGGCGAGCTTTATTGATGTGTGCATCCGCGATTGTGGAAAAATTACAAAAAAAGAGAATCAAGTGAGCCGGAATTTGACTGGAAAAGTGAGGGAAAGCTTCTTTACAAAAGCGAACAAATGTTCTAAAATGACATACACAAATGAGGTGTATGTCATGAAAACAGTGTTGGATAATATCGATGTGATTTGCTATTACGCAAGAGATGGATCGATCCGTCCGCTCAGGATCCGCATTACCGGGGACGATGGCACCTACCGGGTCTACCGGATCGAGAGCTACCATGAGGTAGAAGGTCAGGGCGCAAGGACGATGCCGGATGGCGTGTATGTCTCGAATATGACGCGGATCTA
>JAILPR010000173.1 GCA_024699355.1 Lachnospiraceae bacterium | reverse complement strand
CTTCGCGGAAGAGTCTTCCAGAAGCTGCGGGACGATATTTTAAACGGTCGTTATGCAGAGCATGAAGAACTCAAAGAGGTTGCGATCGGTGAAGAACTGGGCGTAAGCCGTACGCCGGTACGTGAGGCATTTCGGCAGCTCGAGCTGGAAGGCCTGATCCAGATCATTCCAAATAAAGGAGCCTATGTGACGGGCATTACGGTCAAAGATGTCAAAGACATCTATATGATCCGCTCCCGCCTGGAAGGGCTTGCGGCACGCTGGGCCTGCGATCATATCACCACCGAGCAGCTTGATGAGATGGAAGAGAATGTGTACCTTGCGGAGTTTCATGCCAAGAAGGGGCATACCGAGCAGATGACGGAACTGGACAGCAGATTCCATGAGATCCTGTATGAATCCTGCGATTCCAAGATGCTCGAGCATCTCCTCAAGGACTATCATAATTACGTGCTGCGCATCCGCAAAAAAACGCTTTCCACCGGCAGGGGCGCGATCTCGAATCACGAGCATCGTCTGATCCTGGAGGCGATCAAAGCGCATAATCCGGACGAAGCAGAGCAACTGGCACATCAGCACATGATCAATGCTTATGAAAATATGGTAAATAACGGATTGTTGGAGTTTTATGAGGAAAAGTCCAAAGAATCCTGACGCAGAATGCGTATATTATCCACAGACTACGGAGGAAACTATGTCTAAAATCCAAATGACTACCCCCATCGTTGAGATGGACGGCGATGAGATGACCAGAATCTTATGGAAGATGATCAAGGAGGAACTGCTGCTTCCTTACATTGATTTAAAGACGGAATATTATGATCTGGGCTTAAAACATCGTGATGAAACCGATGATCAGGTGACGGTGGACAGCGCCAATGCAACACTCAAATACGGTGTTGCCGTAAAGTGCGCGACCATCACACCGAATGCGGCACGTATGGAAGAGTACAGCCTGAAAAAAATGTATAAGAGCCCGAACGGTACGATCCGTGCGATCCTGGACGGTACGGTATTTCGCGCGCCGATCATCGTCAAAGGCATCGAGCCGTGCGTCAGAAACTGGGAAGCGCCGATCACGCTCGCAAGACATGCATACGGCGATGTGTATAAGAATGTCGAGATCAAGGTGCCGGGACCGGGCAAGGCAGAACTGGTCTATACTGCAGCAGACGGAACGGAAATCCGTGAAACAATTCATGAGTTTGATGGCCCGGGTGTATTGCAGGGCATGCATAATACCGAGAAGTCCATTACCAGCTTTGCAAAAGCGTGTCTGAAATATGCGCTGGATACCAGGCAGGATGTCTGGTTTGCAACCAAAGATACGATCTCCAAAAAGTATGACCATACCTTTAAAGAGATCTTTACCAAAATCTATGAAGAGGAATACAAGGAAGCATTTGAAAAGGCCGGGATCACCTATTTCTATACCCTGATCGATGATGCGGTTGCACGTGTCATGAAGAGTAAGGGCGGTTTTATCTGGGCTTGCAAGAACTATGACGGCGATGTCATGAGTGATATGGTATCTTCCGCATTTGGCTCTCTTGCGATGATGACTTCCGTTCTGGTATCTCCGTCCGGCGTTTATGAATACGAAGCTGCACACGGTACGGTACAGAGACATTATTACAAGCATTTAAAGGGAGAGGAGACCAGCACAAACTCTGTTGCGACCATCTTTGCCTGGACCGGTGCCTTAAGAAAGCGCGGTGAGCTGGATGGCAATCAGGAACTGATGCACTTTGCGGATCGCCTCGAAAAGGCAACCCTGACAACGATCGAGCAGGGTAAGATGACCAAAGATCTGGCGCTGATCACAACGCTGCCGGATGTGACCGTTTTAAATTCCGGGGACTTCATCAAAGCCATCAAAGATACGATGGATGCGATGTAAGCCGTAGATCGGACAGATCAGGTAACTACGATGGATGCGATGTAAGTTGTAGATCTATCAACAATAAAACACCGTCTGTGATGCCTCGTTGAGGTGTCATGGACGGTGTTGTTAGTTATTGCAGGGCTGAAAGTTCTTCGGATGTGCGCTCCCAGGTTTCATACAGGTCTGAGAGTTCCTTCGCAGCCGCGCTCTGTTCTTTGGTGAGTTCCGTTAAGCGGGCGACATTGGTCGCAATGTCGGGTTTTGCCATTTCGTCATCGATTTCGGCGCATCTGTTTTCGAGCTCTTCGATGCGTTTTTCGGCTTTCGATAATTCGTTTTGTAATTTGTTTACTTTGGCTTTTAATTCTTTTTGTGCCTGCCAGTCCAGCTTTTGTTCGGAAACGGAAGCGGGTGCGGCCTGCGCATCGGCCGGGCTGTTTGAATGATCGGCTGCTTTGGAGAAGCTGCCGAGCGATGCGTTTGCAGTTGTCGTCTGTGGCGAAAGCGCCTCTTTTTTCTCCAGGTAATAATCGTAGTTGCCAAGGTACCCGGTGAAAGCTTCGTTACTTAATTCCAGAATGCGATGCGCGGTTTTGTTGATAAAGTAGCGATCGTGGGAGACATATAATACGGTGCCTTCATAGCGGTTTAAAGCTTCTTCCAGAATTTCCTTGGAATCGATATCCAGGTGGTTGGTCGGCTCATCAAGGATCAGGAAGTTGGCTTCCGAGAGCATGAGCTTGGCTAACGAGATCCGGCCGCGCTCGCCACCGCTGCATTCTTTGATCAGGCGGTAGACATCATCTCCGGTAAAGAGGAAGGATGCCAGCACGTTACGGATCTGTGTCGTGGTCAGCATCGGATAGTCATCGGCAATCTCATCGTAGATCGATTTCTCCATGTTCAGGACGTGATGTTCCTGATCGTAGTAGCCGATCTGCACGTTGGCGCCGAGACGGATCGAACCATGGTCCGCCGGAAGGAGATTGTTGATCATTTTCAGCAGGGTGGTCTTTCCGGTTCCGTTATCTCCGATGATCGCGACGTGTTCGCCGCGTTTGATCTGCATGGATACCTCATGGAAGAGGGTCAGATCATCAAAGCGTTTGGTAAGCTCCTCGATGGTTAAGACATCATTACCGCTTAAGATGCGCGGCGTCAGGGTGAGGTTCATCTCACTGTTTGCCTCGGTCGGTTTCTCGAGGACTTCGATCTTATCCAGCATCTTTTCACGGCTTTCCGCACGTTTGATGGACTTTTCGCGGTTGAAACTTTTGAGTTTGTCGATCACCTGTCTTTGGTGGGCAATCTCGCGCTGCTGATTGACGTAGGCTTTGAGCTGCGCAGAGCGCAGGGCTTCTTTTTTGACTGCGTAATCATTGTAATTACCAAGAAACGTCGTCGCATGGGACTGGTCGATCTCGATCACTTTCTGGCTGATGCGGTTTAAGAAATACCGGTCATGGGAGACGATCAGGACCGCACCTTTGTAATTCATCAAATAGTTCTCGAGCCAGCGGATCGCATTCATATCCAGGTGGTTGGTCGGCTCATCGAGCAGGATCAGATCCGGACTCTGTAAGAGGATCTTACCAAGTGCCACACGGGTCTTTTGACCGCCGGAGAGAGTATTGACCGGTTGATCAAAGTCTTCCTCTGTAAAGCCGAGACCTTTTAAAACGCCGGTCAATTCGCTTCTCCAGGCATAACCGTTCTCGGCTTCGAACGAGGCGGTCAGCGTCGCATAGCGGTTCATGATCTGCGTCAGGGCATCCCCCGTTTCTTCTTTCATCTGATGCTCGAGGGCACGGATCTCTTCTTCCATGGTCAGCAGGTATTCTTTGACCGAGAGGAGCTCTTCATAGATGGTACGGGAAGAGTCCAGGATCGGATGCTGATCAAGGCAGGCAAGCGTGGTGTCCTTCTGGAGCGTCACCTGGCCTTCATCGGGGGCGAGCTTTCCTAAAATAATATTTAATAGGGTCGTCTTACCGGCACCGTTGATGCCGATCAGGGCAGCTTTCTCGTGTGCCTCGATATGGAAGGAGACCCCGCTTAAGACGGTTTTTCCGTCAAATATTTTGGTGATGTTCTGACATTGTAAAATCATACGTACTCCATTTGGTTAAGAAAATCCTGTTTCAGTTTACCGATGAAAAAAAGCACTGTCAATCAATTGACATATTTTTAACATTTGTTATACTTTAATCTGTACGCATGAATGTTTCACGAGTGCGTGAGTATGAGTTGGAGGTAGTTCTCTTGGCAGAAAAAGAGATTTCACAGGCAGTCATTTCCAGATTGCCTCGTTATTTCAGATATTTGGGCGAATTAAAGGATGAAGGCGTAGAACGCATTTCTTCGCAGGATTTAAGCGTTCTGATGCATGTGACCGCTTCACAGATCCGTCAGGATTTTAATAATTTCGGCGGATTCGGTCAGCAGGGATACGGATATAATGTCGAGTATCTCTATACCGAGATCGGTAAGATCCTGGGACTCGATCATACGCATAATCTGATCATCATCGGCGCAGGCAACCTTGGTCAGGCGCTTGCCAATTATATGAATTTTGAGCGCAGAGGCTTTGTGTTCGAAGGGATCTTTGATCAGAATCCCGCATTGTACGGCAAACAGATCCGAAATCTGGTCGTACAGCCGATGGAGAATCTGAGAGAGTTTGTAACCGCGCATAACATCGATATCGCTGTACTTTGCATTCCAAAGACTGCAGCAGTGGCTGTTGCGGACGATCTGGTCAAGTGCGGGATCAAAGCGTTCTGGAATTTCGCGCATGTGGACTTAAACGTCCCGGAGAGCGTGGAAGTGGAGAATGTTCACTTATCCGACAGTCTGATCAAATTAAGTTATAATTTAAATGCAAATCATCACGAGGCGTAAGGGAACGGTTCTCTAACAGAGCACCGTATCGCGAAAAGGTTTGCACCAATGATCATCCATAGAGTTACTTTAGCGGCTTGCAATCTGCAAGTCGCTTTTTATTGTTCTAAGGTGTCGCAAGAGTCAAGATGTGGTAGAATGAAAACAGTAAGTGCAGATGGTCTCTGCACGTTTTTGGGGGTTATCATGGCGCGTTCCGAAGATGATTACAAAAAGATGATCGAAGGCAAAAACGTTCCGATCCTGACGCTGGATCATAACTGGCATCGGATTTTCGGGCAGAGCCGTTTGACACCGGAACTGAAAGTACTTGAAGATGAAGTGAATGAGCTGTTAAAGCAACAGGGCAAGGTCAACACCGAAGCCAAGCAGATCCGGATCCTGAAGAAGAAACTGATGGATGAGATCGTGGAGGCGACCGCCGCGTTTCAGGAATCCCAGGACGCTGCGGATGATAAGAAGGTGGAAGAAAACAAACGGCTTGTTGCGGAGTGCAATGAAAAATTAGAGGCGCTCAACGATGATATGCTCGACATTCCGAGAAATCTGGAACTTGCCAATCGCAAACTCATGATCGAGACGATGAAAGTCGCCTTCGAGCGGCTGCATGATAACTGTGCGTCCATGGAGGAGATCGATGCGTGGCTCTTATCGATCCGGGCGGAATTAAAAGATCATATTGTCCGCCGACAAAAAGGGGAAGTGGACAATTATTTTATTTATCTGTTTCTAAGTGAATTTTTCAGTGACGCGACGAAGGATCTGTTTGAATTATCCTACGATCCGAAGGAGCATCCGCCGAAACTGAAAAGTCAGGAGGAAAAATCTTGAATGTTGTAGTTGATGCTGCGGAAATGCGCATGCTCGATGAACTGACCATTTCGAAAGATCATATGCCGCAGGCGGTTTTGATGGAACGAGCCGCACTTGAGACGTTTGCAGGGATCAAAGAACTGGTCGGGGAGGAGCTTTCGCACTTCCGTTTTGCGGTTGTGGCCGGTAACGGCAATAATGGTGCGGACGGCGTCGCACTGGCAAGGCTTCTGCATCTTGCCGGCGGAGACGTGCGGGTCTATTTATCGGGAGATCGGGACCGATATGGAGAGGCACTGTCGATGCAGGTTCAAATCCTGTTATCCTACATTTCTCCGAATCGGGTAAAGACGTATGAGGAGTTTGACACAGCGTCTGCAGATGTGGTGATCGATGCGCTCTTTGGCACCGGTCTTGGCAGAGCGATCGAAGGAGCATTTGCAGATGTCATTCAAAAGATGAATGCCTCTGCTGCCAAAAAAGTCGCAATGGACCTGCCATCCGGGATCAGTGCGGATGACGGACGCATCCTTGGATGCGCGTTTCGTGCCAATCTGACGGTGACGTACGGGTTTTATAAGCGCGGCGTGTTGCTTTTTCCGGGACGATCTTATGCCGGTAAAGTGAAGGTCGCGGATATCGGGATCCCGCTGCGAAGGGATATTCCTCCAACGGGATATACGCTATCCCCGGAGATGGATAGGTTGCCTGAGCGTCCGGTAAATTCCCATAAGGGGACCTTTGGCAAGGTACTGCTGATCGCCGGAAGCAAAGAGATGCCGGGTGCATCTCTCCTTGCAGGGAAAGCAGTATTAAAGTGCGGTGCCGGCATGTTAAAACTCATGGTGCCGGCAGAAAACCGTGATCTTGTGGTTTCATCACTTCCGGAAGCGATGCCGCTTTCCTATACGGATGCAGACACTGCCGGGATGCTGCTTGCATCTTCCGTGGATTGGGCGGATGTGATCGCGATGGGACCAGGAATTGGTAAATCACCTGTTTCATCTGCCATTCTGGAGTGGATCCTGACACATACAAATCAGCCACTGGTGCTGGATGCGGATGCTCTCGGGATTCTGGCGGATGACGCCGGCAATTACCAGCGGGTGCTTGATGCCGCACAAAACGGTCGAACCATTGTGCTGACACCGCATGTCGGTGAACTGGCCCGTTTGATGCATGCACCTTTATCCGCACTTTCCGCAAATCGCTTTGCGATGACAAATGGGTGGTGTAAGTCACATCGTCTTTATGTGATCAGCAAAGATGCGGCAACGTTTGTCATGCACAATGACGGAGAGCGTATCGTGACGTATTTTAACCAAACCGGCAACAGCGGAATGGCGACTGCCGGAAGCGGAGATGTGCTGACCGGTGTGATCTCATCGCTCCTTGCACAAAGCAATATCTGCAATCCCTTAGGCAATGACCGCATAGCGTATGTGTGTGCACTTGGCGTACACTTACATGGCATGGCCGGAGATCTGGCTGCACTGGAGCATACGGAGCAGGGCATGATCGCAGGTGATCTTGCCGAGCACCTGCCGGAGGCCATCAGGGCCATGACAATATAACAGAGAAGAGAGATACCCATGTTAGAAGAATTCAGCCGCGTCTATGCGAGAATCGATCTGGACGCGATCCAATACAATATGGAGCAGATGCACCGTAAAGTCGGCGGCGCCCAAATGGTCGGCGTCATTAAAACCGACGGATACGGTCACGGCGCCGTGAAAGTCGGAGAAGTCCTCGAAGAGATGCCGTTTGTCTACGGTTATGCAGTCGCAACCGTGGAAGAGGCGATGGAACTTCGGGAGGCATCCCTTCAAAAACCGATCATCATTCTGGGACATACCTTTCCTTATGCATATCGCACCATTGTGGAGCAGGGATTTCGTCCGGCGACGTTTCAGGTAGATGCCGCAAAGCGGTTATCCGATGTGGCGGTCAGTCTTCACAAAGTAGCCAGGATCCATCTGGCGGTCGATACCGGCATGGGACGGATCGGGGTATTACCGACGAAAGAAGGACTTGAGACGATCCGAACGATCATAAGTCTTCCGAATCTGGAGGTGGAAGGTATCTTTACCCACTTCTCCAAATCCGATGAAGCCGATAAAGGCTTTGCAAAGCATCAGCTGGAGGTCTTTGAGTCGTTTGTTGCACAGGTTCGTAAAGAACTGTCTTTGCAGATCCCGTATGTGCATATCGCCAACAGTGCGGCGATCGTGGAACTGCCGGATACACATCTGGATCTGGTGCGTGCCGGCATTACCATGTACGGACTCTGGCCCTCGGAGGAGGTTGACAGGGATTGCATTTCCCTTCGGCCTGCGCTGCAGTTAAAGAGCCATGTCGCCTATGTCAAGACCGTACCGGAAGGGACGCCCGTGAGCTACGGCGGCACTTATGTTACATCGAAGGAGACGATCATCGCGACGATCCCTGTGGGGTATGGGGATGGATATCCGCGAGGGTTATCAAATCAGGGAAGTGTTCTGATCCGCGGAAAGCGCGCTCCGATCTGCGGACGTGTCTGCATGGATCAGCTGATGGTGGATGTTACAGACATCCCCGGGGTAAGCGAGGGAGATGAAGTCACGCTCATCGGCACCGATGGGAGTGAGCAGATCACCATGGAAGAGTTGGGAGAGATCTCCGGCCGGTTCAATTACGAACTGGCGTGTCTGATCTCACCGCGCGTTCCGAGAGTCTATATCAGAGGGGGTAAACTGTTATGAAACTGAATTATAAGCGTACATTTCTGATCGGCCTGGCATTTCTGTCCATTTCCGCCTTCTGGCAAATGTACGATAATATCATCCCGCTGATGCTGAAGAATACCTTCGGCCTCGGTGAGACCTTTACCGGCGTGATCATGGCCATGGACAATGTCCTTGCGCTGTTTTTACTGCCACTGCTTGGCACGCTTTCCGACCGGACCGATACCCGGATCGGAAAACGGATGCCGTTTATTCTCGGCGGCACCATCGCCGCATTTCTCCTGATGCAGGTTTTACCGTATGCAAATGAGATCAAAGCATTTGCATTATATGTTGTAGCACTCTTTTTGCTCCTGATCGCTATGGGAACATATCGTTCGCCGGCAGTTGCACTGATGCCGGACTTAACACCGAACAGACTGCGTTCCAAAGCCAATGCGATCATCAATCTGATGGGCGCTGTCGGTGCGGCATCTGCATTGGTGATGATCATGTTCCTTGTTTCCGATGGGGAGCATCCCAGTTATTATCCGCTGTTTCGCGCACTGTCTTCCCTGATGCTCATCGCGGTCCTGATCCTGTTTGTGACCGTACCGGAAACTAAAACCAAAGCCCGTGTCATGGAAGAGTGTAAAGCAAGCGGTGAAGTTTTTACCGAAGAGGATGAGGAAGAGGCCGAAATCCGTGAGCAGTCCGGAACGGCGGGGCTTGAGAGCAGCGTGAAGCGCAGCATGATCTTTTTGCTTTCCTCCATCTTTCTCTGGTACTTTGCATACAATGCGGTTACCACCGCGTTTTCCCGCTATACCATTCAGGTCTGGGGGATGGAAAACAGCGGTTTTGCCGGGTGTTTGATGATCGCCATGATCGCTGCCATCATCAGCTACGTACCGATCGGTCATATTTCTTCTAAAATCGGCAGAAAGAAGATGATCCTGTTCGGCGTTCTGATGATGAGCGGCAATTACCTGCTGGCCTTTTTCCTGACGAGTTTCCATCCGGTGGTCAATATCTTTTTTTCCCTGATCGGGATCGGCTGGGCCTCTATCAATGTCAATTCCTATCCGATGGTCGTTGCGATGGCCAAAGGCAGTGATATCGGAAAATATACCGGCACCTATTACACCTTCTCCATGGCGGCACAGATCATTACGCCGATCGCATCCGGCGCACTCCTTGAATATGTATCCTACCGGACCCTGTTCCCGTATGCGTTTGTATTTTCCACCCTGGCTTTCGTTACGATGCTGCAGGTAAAACACGGAGATATCGTATGATGCAGATGGTGATCGGAAGTATCCTTACGGTCCTGATCCTTGGCTATCTGATCCTGCTTTGCCCAAGGATCATACACAGACCGGATCGGAAGATGTTTACCCAAACCCGTTTCTATGCGCACAGAGGGCTTCATGACAATCACTCTGATGCACCGGAGAATTCCCTTCCCGCCTTTCAAAAGGCGGTGGATGCCGGCTACGGGATCGAACTGGACGTGCAGTTGACAAAGGACCGCGTGCCGGTGGTGTTTCATGATGATTCTCTAAGGCGTGTCTGCGGCGTGGATGCCACGGTGGATTCTCTGACCTATGCACAGCTCCTTGAGCTGCATCTGTTTGATACGAACGAACAGATCCCGACGTTTGCACAGGTGCTCTCGCTCGTTAACGGGCGCGTTCCGCTGATCGTTGAATATAAAATGGAGATGCGGCACGATACGTCTGTCTGTGAACTGGCAGGGAACATGCTCGATGCCTATCACGGAGAGTACTGCATTGAGAGTTTCAACCCAAAGGCACTTATTTATTACCGCAAGCACCATCCTGCGGTGCTGCGCGGTCAGCTTTCCCAGGTGTTTGCACAGCATGGGATGAAAAAGAACGGTCTGATGCGCATTGTTTTCTGGGCGATGGCGCATCTGCTGCTCAATATCGCCACAGCCCCCGATTTCATCGCTTATGATTGCCGGGATCGACTGGAAATTTCACATCTTCTTTGCAGAAAACTGTACCGTACGGTCGGTGCGGCCTGGACAGTGAAGAGCAGGGGAGAATTAAACGAGATCTCCAATGCGTTTGATGTCTTTATCTTCGAAGGCTTTCAGCCATAGGATCAGTGGCTGATTTCTTGACGCTACTGTTGAGAAATGGTATATTTTAGTTTGGTTTATTTTTGTAAAAAAGGAGAAAAAACAATGAGTGATGGCACCCCCGATGAACATCCATCCGTGGGCAAGTCAATTTCCAAATGGTTTACGAAACTGAAAAAGGGAAGCCAGGAGGAAGTGGAAGAAGATATCCTGACGATGGTAAACGAAGGCCAGGAAACCGGCGCGATCGAAGATGATGAAGCGGAGATGATCTCCAACATCTTTGAGCTGAACGATAAGGAAGCGCGCGATATCATGACACACCGTTCGCAGGTGGACGGGATCGAAGTGTCTTCGACACTGGAAGAAGCGATCGATTTTATCCTATGTCAGACGCATTCCAGATTTCCGGTTTATGATAAAACGATTGACCATATTGTCGGTATTTTACATCTGAAAGACTGTTTTACCGTGAGCAGAGATGACGAAAATCTGCAAAGGCCGCTCAAAGAGATCGACGGTCTGGTGCGTGATGCATTTTTCATCACCGAGACCAAGAAACTCAATGCGCTGTTCCGCGAAATGCAGACGACCAAAACGCAGATGGCAATCGTCATCGACGAGTATGGCCAGATGGCAGGCGTTGTCGCGATGGAAGACATTCTCGAAGAGATCGTCGGCAATATTCAGGATGAATATGACGATGATGAGACGCTGATCGAAGAGAAGGGGGAAGACCGCTTTGAGATCGACGGCATGACCAAACTGGAGGATCTTTCCGAGCGCTTTGGCATTGATTTTGAAGAAGATAAGTTTGAGACGATCAACGGTTATCTGATCTCAAGACTCGACCGTGTTCCGGAAGAGGATGATCAGTCTAAGATCAATGTGGGTGAGTATACGTTCCGGATCCTGGAGGTCAAACATCACAAAATTGAAAAAGTCCTTGTGTACAAAGAACAAGATGAACAAATACAAAATGAAGATCGAAAGGATTAAGTAGTTATGTCAGGACATTCAAAATTTGCCAACATTAAGCACAAAAAAGAGAAGAACGATGCCGCAAAGGGCAAGATCTTCACCATTATCGGTCGTGAGATCGCGGTTGCCGTAAAGGAAGGCGGTCCGGATCCGGCCAATAACTTTAAGCTGGCACAGGTCATTGCAAAAGCAAAGTCCAACAACATGCCGAACGACACGATTGATCGTGGTATCAAGAAAGCATCCGGCGATGCAGGCAATGTCAATTACGAATACAACACTTATGAAGGCTACGGCCCAAATGGTATCGCGATCATCGTAAAGACCCTGACCGATAATAAGAACCGTACCGCGGCCAATGTCAGAAGCGCATTCACCAAGGGACAGGGCAGTGTCGGCACACCGGGCTGCGTATCCTATATGTTCGATGAAAAGGGCCAGATCTTTGTAGATAAAGAAGAGTGTGATCTGGATTCCGATTCCATGATGATGGCTGCACTTGATGCGGGTGCGGAAGATGTGAAAGAGGATGATGATTCCTTTGAAATCTTAACCGCTCCGGATGATCTGGAGACCGTACGCGAAGCACTTGAAAAAGAAGGCATCGCGATGGCGTCTGCAGAAGTAAACATGATCCCGCAGAATTATGTTTCGCTGACAGACGAAACTGCAGTAAAGAATTTGCAGAGAACCCTGGATCTTTTGGATGAGGATGACGATGTTCAGTCGGTATTTACCAACTGGGCTGAGCAGGATGATTAAGACTGGAGTTTGATCTATATGGACAGATTAGCATTGGTAGTACCATGTTATAACGAAGAAGCTGTTATCAAGATTTCCTCTGAGGCTTTGAGAGGCGTATTAACCGATCTGACGCAGAAAGGAAAAATCTCTGAGGACAGCTTCGTCCTTTTTGTGGACGATGGAAGTAAAGATGCGACCTGGAAACTGATCGAGGAGGAGTTTCGTGCGTATCCTCAGGTCAAAGGGTTGAAGCTTGCCGGCAATGTCGGCCATCAGTTTGCGCTGACGGCAGGACTCATCACAGCCAAAGATGTTTCGGATGTGACGGTTTCCATCGATGCGGATCTGCAGGATGATACCTCCGTGATCGAAGAGATGATCGATAAGTTCCATGCGGGCTCCGATATCGTATACGGTGTTCGCAACGACCGTTCCTCCGATTCGTTCTTTAAACGGACGACGGCACAGGGATTTTATAAAGTTATGGCCGGAATGGGCGTAAAGACGGTATACAATCATGCGGATTTCAGACTCATGAGCAAGCGTGCCGTAGAGGCGTTTTCGCAGTATCGTGAGACCAATCTGTTTTTGCGTGGACTGATGCCGCTGATCGGCTATCAGACAGATTGCGTATATTACGAGCGTAAAGAGCGCGTAGCCGGAGAATCAAAGTATCCGCTGAAGAAGATGCTTGCACTGGCGTTTAACGGTATCACTTCATTTTCCGTAAAGCCGATCGATCTGATCGCAGGCCTTGGCATGGGGATCATCGTGGTTTCCCTGATCGCTGCGATCTATACGCTGGTCAGCTATTTTACCGGTCATGTGACCGCAGGCTGGTCGTCACTGATGCTTTCGATCTGGTTCCTTGGCGGCGTTCAGCTTCTGAGTATCGGGATGATCGGACAGTACATCGG
>JAILPR010000144.1 GCA_024699355.1 Lachnospiraceae bacterium | reverse complement strand
GCATCCGGATATGATCAGACGCCAAATGGAAATCATCACTTCTGCGCAGGTAGAAATTGTCATTACCGCACATCAGGAAATCAATGAACGACAACTCCCAACGGACGTCTATGTAGAAGATGCGATAGAACTATTGGATCGCAAGGAAGTGATCCGGAGACTGATTGAGGATCAGGATATTCAGAGCTATTTCTGGGGAAAATTATACAAAGCGGAGATCATTAAAAAACTTCGGTTCCCGGAAGATTATACTTATGAAGATACGGCAATGCTGGCAGAAATCTTAATGAGCACAGACTGTATTGCATATAGTAAAAGTGTTTATTATTTCTACTATATGAATCCGAACAGCATTTTGCATTCCAGGGATTTAAGGTTAAATTTGCAACAGCTTAGGGCATATGAAAAGCAAATGCAGGATATTGTAACAGTGTATCCTGAATTTCAGGCAATGTTGGAACTACGTCATTTCCGATTGGAATTATCGACGTACTGTTATTATTTAAAGCAATACGTCGGAGATGCACAATATACAGTCGCGCTGCAGAAAGTTTGGAGAGAGATGAGCGCGCGAAAAAAAAGCATGGCAAAGGCGCAGATCAAGCTTTTACCGGCAGAGCATCTTCGCTTCCTTCGCTGTAGAATGCAACGGATACTACGACATGTGTCATAAATGGGAATAGAAACGTGCGAGTACTTTGGCTATGTAATATCTGCCTTCCGATCGTTGCCGAGCAGATTGGACTTACGGCAAGTAATAAAGAAGGCTGGTTAACCGGATTATCCAACAGAATATTAGATGATAAAACTTCGAGAATCGAACTGGGAGTTTGCTTTCCGATGTTAGATCCACAGGTGCCGCAAAAAACAGAGGTCCCTGTACGGGAAGGATGTCAATTAACGGCCTATTCTTTTGCGGAGGATGTACATGCCGCGGAAATCTACCGACCGGAAATGGAGACACGGTTTCAAGAGATCCTTGCGGATTTTCAGCCGGATCTCATTCACTGTTTCGGTACGGAATATCCGCATACGCTGGCCCTGGTCAAAGCATTTGGCAGGCCGGAGCGGACACTGATCGGCATTCAGGGATTGTGTGCAGTCTATGCAGAGCATTTCCGGGCAGATCTGCCGGATCAGGTGTGGAACAAAACGACCTTCCGCGACATCGTAAAGCATGATAACTTACGCTTACAACAGCAGAAATATGTGCAGCGTGGCGTACATGAAAAAGAGGCGATTGCGCTTACCGGGCATGTCACGGGGCGTACGCCGTGGGATAAAAAGTATACACAGGAATGGAATCCGAACGCAAAGTACCATTTCATGAATGAGACCCTTCGTGCAAACTTCTATGAAGGGATGTGGAGCTTAGAGAACTGTCATAGACATCGCATTTTTGTCAGTCAGGGAGATTATCCGATCAAAGGGTTACATTATCTCCTAGAGGCGCTGCCAAAGATTTTGCAAAAGCATCCGGATGCAGAAGTGTATGTAGCGGGAAACAGCATTGTGAAAACCTCTCTGGAGCGAGGAATTTCCGGGATCAAGGGATACATGAAACTGGAATCGTATGGCAGATATATCCGGCAATTGTTGCTACAGAAAGTCACGATACAAGGACAGGAACTCTGCTTAAAGGATCGTGTCACATTCCTTGGAAGTCTAACTGCAGATGAGATGAAGCAAGCCTATTTGGCGGCAGGGGTATTTCTTTGCCCATCCTCCATTGAGAATTCGCCTAATTCCGTCGGAGAAGCGATGATCCTCGGGATGCCGGTTGTGTGTGCGGATGTCGGTGGAATATCTGGAATCTTCCGAGGCGTAACAGCCGGGAGTGATATGGCAACTGCAGATGGCTTCTTTTATCCGGTAGCGGATACAGATGCCTTGGCAAATGCAGTAACTGCTGCGCTGCAGAATGATGGCAGTGTGTATCAAATGTGCATGAATGCGCGAGCGCATGCTTTGCAAACGCATGATCCGGAAAATAATTACCAACGATTACTGGAAATCTATCAGACATTGATGGAGTAGAACCTGCGTACATGAAGTTATCAGAACGTTTATCAAAAATCGGAAATGGGATCATTTACGGGCTAAGCTTTGCAGCGATCGTGTATGTATTGATCGTAAGCTTATTTAATACCTGTGTCATGACCTATACCGATGAACATATCTATTATTTGAAAAATCCTGCAATCGTAATCGTTGCAGGGTTATTCGTATTATTATGGATGTTGCGGATCGGTTATCGAAAAGTGCATCTCTCCGTGCGCGTGCAAAAGGTGATCTTAGTCATGCTGACTGCAATATACCTGATCGCCGTGACTGTGATGATCCTGCAGACAAGACTCTATCCGGAGCATGATCCGCGGAGTGTCTATGAAGCAGCAGAACAATTTTTGCAGAGAAATTACGCGGCCTGGCAGCAGGATGGGTACCTTTATATGTTTCCCTATCAAAACGGATTGCTGCTATTGGAACTTCCGTTTATCGCACTCTTTGGAGCGCAGGCCTATCTGGCACTGCAATTGTACCACATGGTACTTTGGCTTTTGACCATGTGTGGCCTTGCCTATCTGGCAGCGCAGTTATGGGGGAATGCGGCAGGGAAACTGACGTATGTGGGCCTGCTCCTGTTTCTTCCGATGTGGGGATATACGACGTATTTATATGGAAATTTACCGGGACTTGCGTTTGCGATTGGAAGCTTTGTCTGTGCACACCGCTTTTGGCAGCAGGGAAAGGTGCGGCAGCTCGTTGGCGGCAGCGTACTGATGGTCATTTCGATCATGTATAAGTCGCACTTTGCGATCTTTGCAATTGCCTTAATCTGTATCGGGATTTTAAAAGGCTTAGAGCAGGTGGGGAAAGAAAAAGAAAGCCGGGAGCCGCGGGCAGAAGGCTGGCAAAGAACGTTACTGCTTATTGGCGTGACCGTGATCGCGATGTTTGTAGCGACCAAGGGGATCCCGCTGTTGATGCATGAGATCACCGGAGCAGATACAGCCCATGGCGTACCGCTGATCTCCAATGTTGCGGTAGGTGTGAATGAGAGCAATATTGCGCCGGGTTGGTATAATAAATTGGTGGTACTGGCCTATGAAGCCGGAGCGGGAACCGATTTAGCAGCGATGCGGGCATATTCCTGGGGAAAGATCCACCAGAGCCTGCAACTGTTTCGCGATGTGCCGTCCTATTGTGTTGCTTTTTTTGGACGAAAGATCGCATCTATTTGGAGTCAGCCGGCATTTGAATGCTTTACGACGCTGACCAAACGAAACATGGACGGGACGCTTTCCTATGCATGGAAAGATCTGTTATACAATGGCGGGATCGGAAATACCGTGCTGTTGCTATTCATGGATGTGATGCAGAGTATTACCTATTTCGGAGCGCTTATGTATCTGCTGTTGTTTCGTGGGAAAGAGAGCGAGAAAAAGCTCATGATGCTGACCTTTCTGGGAGGATTTTTGTTCCACATCATTTGGGAAGGAAAGGCGCAGTACACGATCATGTTTTATGTGATGCTGCTTCCATATGCAGCGTATGGCTGGTATCTGGCGGTGCAGGCAGAACGAAAGCAGTTGAAAAAGATCCTGGCG
>JAILPR010000141.1 GCA_024699355.1 Lachnospiraceae bacterium | reverse complement strand
TTGACTGACTGATCAAGCATCTTCTCCATACCCGCGATCTGCTCTCTGGTCGGTTGCCAGTCGTAACCGTAGGATGCAATAAACAGCACATTCTGATTGACGATGGTCTCATCCGGCACCGTCGGCTGCTCCGACTGCTCCGCATGGACGATCCCCCCTGCCATGCTCCATAACCATATCAAAAAAAGCGGAACGACAACCGGTCCCCAAAGAGACCGGTTATGCATCCGCTTCCATCCTTTTCGTTGTTTCCTGCCCTCATTCATCCCAGTTATCCTTGATCTTTCAAGTGGTGATCCGGCCGTGTTGACCTATTATTTTGCCTTTAACAGATCACGGATTTCAGTTAACAGAACTTCTTCTTTGCTCGGTTCTGCCGGAGTTTCCGCAGCAGCTTCCTCTTCTTTCTTAACGGCATCTTTCATCTTATTCATGCCCTTTACGATCAGGAACATGACAAATGCCATGATCAGGAAGTTGATGATCGCAGAAATAAAGTTTCCGTAAGTCACAACCGCATTCCCAACGGTAACACTTAACGAAGTAAATGAATCCGCGCCGACAAAAATGCCGATGATCGGCATCAAAATGTCGTTGACCAGGGAATCCACAATCGCTTTGAATGCAGCACCGATGATGACACCGACTGCCATATCCATCACGTTACCCTTCTGGATAAACTCACGAAACTCTCCAAAAAATCCCTTTGCCTTGTTTACTGTTTCATTCGCCATAGATCCTTACCCCCAATTTCATATGCACTTTTTCGTAATGTGCCAAAAGCTCATTACAATCTCCATTATTATCATACAATTCTTTTATTTTTCGGGCAATAGGTGAACATAAAAAAACACGCAAACGATACCTCGTATCATTTGCGTGTACTGCCGGTGGCGGGACTTGAACCCGCACGATGTTGCCATCAACAGATTTTGAGTCTGCCTCGTCTGCCAATTCCGACACACCGGCGTAAAATCGGGAAGGCTAACGCCTTCCCTTAAGACTTAACAAGTTTATCATACTTAAAAATGACTCGCAAGACATTTTTTGAATTTACTACACGATCGCAGTACGGATCTGGTCCGCCAGTGCCTCATATTCTTCTTTATCCATCGTAAAAGGCTCTTCCGGGATCTGATAGTGCTTTCCGTATTTCGGATCTCCCACAAACTTCGGAACGATATGACATAGCATTCTGGTATCGATGTCTTCACTGTAAACATACTCAAGTGCATCTGCATTCAACGCATTCTTTAACGCCTTTGCATATCGATAAACATCGTTAAAAAATGTATTGCGCTCCAGCGCCGCCATCGACAAAAGGGAGCCACGGATCTCTTTGTTCATCACGATCAAATGGCCGCGATACGTCTGGTCTTTATAAAGATAGGCTCTGGTCATATCAAACTCCATCACCTCCAGACCAAACATCTCGGCAGCGGCATCGTTTTCTTTTTTCTTCTTTTCATTTGCTACTTTGTGCAGTTTTTCATAAAAGTGATATGCTCTCGCAAAATCCAGGTCTTCTTTGAGCATATGATTAAAGATCACATCCTGCAGCAATTCCCTGGCTTCCTGCAATGCTTTCTCCGGGTCTTTCTTCAAGTTTCGGACATCATAATTTTGAACAAGCATCTCATACTTCCGATGCTGCTCTTTATGTGCCACCCGCTTATCATACTTACACTCTTCCATCAAGGATTCTTCGGTGTAGAAATGATAACCGGTAAAATTGCGCATGTCGCAGATCAGATCGATGAGCTGCTTGTCCGTCACGCCGATACATTTGGACTGCAACAGCTGCTCGATATCTCGTCCGATCTTCAACAATTGCTGATGTTGTGTGTCGACCGCTTCGATGCCTGTCGCCATCGAGGGTTGCCAATCAAACTTGAAGTCAAACATCCGGGAATCCCCCCTTTGTTTCTATACGACTCTTGCCTTGATCATGTTGGTCATACCGGAGATACCAAGCGGTACGCCGGCCGTAGTCACGACAATGTCCTTCTTTTCGATCAGATCTTCCTGTACACACTTATCCACTGTATAGTCAAGGAGCTCCATGATGTCATTTTTACGTTCTACAAGAAGCGGGGTTACGCCCCAGGAAAGATTTAATTTACGATATACTTTTTCATCGATCGTGCAGGCGATGATATCCGCCTGTGGACGATAACTGGAAAGTCGTCTTGCCGACTGTCCGCTCAAAGTCACGGTAATGATCGCTCTCGCCCCGAGATCGAGTGCCAGCGTACAGGTCGCATGACAGATGGAATCCGTGATATCCGGGTTCATCTTGCGATCGCGCATAAAGAAGCGCTTGCGATAGTCGATGTCTGCCTCTGTCGTGCAGGCGATGCGATCCATCGCCATCAGTGCCTCCACCGGATATTTGCCGGCAGCGGTCTCACCGGAAAGCATGATCGCGCTGGTACCGTCATACACCGCATTGGCCACATCCGTTGCTTCCGCTCTGGTCGGACGCGGATTGGACTGCATGGAATCGAGCATCTGCGTTGCGGTAATGACACGCTTGTTGGCTTCGTATACTTTCTTAATGATCATCTTCTGGATCGCCGGTACTTCTTCATACGGGATCTCGACACCCATATCACCTCTGGCGATCATGATGCCATCGGATACCCGGATGATCTCATCGATGTTCTTGACGCCTTCGGAGTTCTCGATCTTGGAGATGATCTCCACATCTTCACCGCCATTGACATCGAGCAGTGCTCTGATCTGGCGGACATCCTCCGCACATCTGACAAACGATGCAGCCACAAAGTCCACATCCATCTGTGCGCCGAAGACGATATCCTTACGGTCTTTGTCATTTAAAAACGGCAGAGAGACATGCACGTCCGGCACGTTCACGCCTTTTTTATCGGAAATCTTACCGCCGTTTTGGATCCGGCAGATGATATCACAGCCACTGATCTTTTCCACGCGCAGCTCGATCAGACCGTCATCCAATAAGATTTTGGTCCCGACCGCCACATCACGGAACAGTTCCGTGCTGGTCACATAGGCGCCTTTTTCATCGCCTTCGCATTCCTCGTGATACAGGGTAAACAGTTCTCCCGCCTTTAGCTGTGCCTTGCCGCCTGCAAAGCATCCGAGACGGATTTCAGGTCCTTTGGTATCCAACAGAATGGCAATCGGCTTGCCGCACTTTGCACTCAACTCTTTGATCAGTTTCATGCGATTGCCATGCTCTTCATGTGAGCCGTGAGAGAAATTCAGTCTCGCCACGTTCATGCCCTTCATAATGAGCTGCTCCAGGATCTCCGGCTTCTCAGAGGCCGGACCGATGGTACAGATGATTTTTGTTTTCCTCATAAATGTCCTGTCCTTTTCAGCGATTTTTCATACCTGATTACTCTATCACATCTTTTCCTGCTCTCGCAATACGGACTTCCCGGCTTCCTTTTTCTGACGCACCTCTTTGCGCTTCTCAAGTTCCACCATGATCATATCCGTATAGATAAAGCTGAAAATCGCTGCGAACGGGATCGCAAGGAGAATACCGATCACGCCGAACATTCTGCCGCCGACGATGATCGTGATCAGGATCCAGATAGCCGGTACGCCAAGGGTATTGCCAAACAGCTTGGGCTTGATCACATACCCGTCCACTGTCTGGATCGCAATGGTAAAGATGATAAACCACAGTGCATACCAGGGATTGACCAGCACCATGATCAGTGCGCCGATCAGACCGCCGATGAGCGGACCGAACGTCGGTGCCAGATTCGTCGTTCCGACCACCACCGATACCAGTGCCGCGTACGGCATATCCATCAGCATCATAAAGATGAAGTTGGCGACCCCGACGATCAGACCGTCGAGCAGGTCCCCGCCGATATAACGCAGCAGGATCGTGTTGCACCGTTTCCAGAAATCCGCGGATTCACGATAGGTTTTATCGGATACGACCGCACGGAGCAGTCGTTTAAAGCCTTCCTGCAGCCGCTCTTTATCTGCCAGAAAATAAATCGCAAGAATAAAGGCGATGACCACGCTGACCATCATCGAGCCGACATTGATGGAGGTATTGATGATGTGATCCAGATTCTCGGTGATCCAGTTGCTGATCTTTTCCAGAAGCATGTCACCGTATGCCGTCAAAGTGGAAATGTCAAAGTTGGCGCCGGCTGCTGTCTGGTCTAAATTTGCCAGATAGTGCTGCAGAGAATCCGCATAGGTATTAAAGTTGGTAAAAAACGTTGCTACGCTCCCGGCCAGCTGTGGAACCAGTGCCACCGTCAGCACGGTCAAAAATACCAAAAGCAGAACGACCGAGATCAAAATGCTGATGTTCCGCGCAAGATTGCGACGTTTCATTTTTTTGAAGATGGAATTCTGAAACAGTTTTACCAGCGGATTTAATACGTAGGCAATGATCAATGCCAGAATTACTGGAGAAAAATAGCTGAAAAATTCGGCGATCGCTCCGCCGAAGATATTCAAGTGGGAAAAGATCAGGTAGACAATGACCGCAATGCTCAGCGCAATGCTGTTTGCCACCCATCGTTTTTCCAGCCAGTCTTTATTGAATCTCATGTTCGATACCTCAACCCTGTTCTGTGACGATTGTCACTTTCTTTATTTTAGCGCACGCGACCACTCCTTGCCAACAGCGTGACCGCTCTGAAATTCTTATATTTTTGTAAACATTCCACTGAAAAACGATCCCCGGATCTGCGGATGCCGGATAGCATCTTCGGATCCCGGGACCGTTCCTTTAAACTGTCCTTAATTATCACTTGCTTCGATCGCACCGTCTTTGACCGAATACTCATCCATCGTACGAAAGCCGATCTCATCGAGGCGATACGGCGTATTCTGATAGACATAGTAATTCAGCCAGTTGCTGTAGAGCATATTGCAGTGTGAACGCCAAAGCAGCATCGGCTTTTGCGCGGCATCATCCCCCGGATAATAGTGATACGGCACATGGATCGGCAGCCCTTTCCCCAGATCTCTGCGATACTCTTTGTCCAGTGTCATGCGGTCATATTCCGGATGTCCCTGAACAAAGATCCTGCGGCCGTCTCTGGAAATGGCAAGAAAAACGCCTGCCTCTTCCGATTCCGCCAGTACCAGTAACTGATCACAGGCGTGGATATCCTGCGGCATCGTTGCGGTATGTCTCGAGTGTGGTGCATAAAAGACATCATCAAAGCCTCTGACAAGCGGCACTCTGCGATGCAGGACCTTATGCGGATAGACACCGAACAGTTTTTCCGGCAGCTGCTGCTTGTTGATCCCGTAGAAATGATAAAACGCCGCCTGTGCGCCCCAGCAGATATGCAGCGTACTGGTCACGTGCGTCTTTGTCCAGTCCATGATCTCGCAAAGTTCCTGCCAGTAATCGACCTCTTCAAAGGTGATATCCTCCACCGGTGCTCCCGTGATGATCATTCCGTCGAACGTTTTATCGCGGATATCATCCATGGTGACATAGAACGTATTTAAATGGTTGGCATTGGTGTTGACCGCTTTGTGACTCTTGACCATCAGGAAGGTCACATCGATCTGCAACGGTGTATTGGAAAAAGAACGAAGGAGCTGCAATTCCGTATCTTCCTTCAGCGGCATCAGATTCAGCACGCAAACCTGTAACGGACGGATTTCCTGGTGCATGGCACGATTTTCATCCATTACAAAGATATTCTCATTTTCCAGGATTTCTTTGGCCGGAAGGTTGTTCTGAATTCTGATTGGCATATGTCTTTCTCCTTAGCTGTAAGATGGACAGCCGCATCCCGGCTGTCGGTAGTTGTCAGTCGGTTCCCCGACCCTGTTTCGTTTGTCTATTATAACACTACTCCACATGATACTGTGCCATAAATTCTTCCTCGGTCAGGATCGCAACGCCAAGTTTTTTGGCGGTCTGATTCTTGGTGGAATTCGAGGTCGCATCATTGTTGATCAGGCATACGGTTTTGCCTGTCACGGAGCCCGTGACTTTTCCGCCGCGTGCAAGGATCGCTTCTTTTAACGCATCCCGATTGGCAAAATGGTTCAGAGACCCTGTCACGACAAAGCTCATCCCCTTAAGATCTGCCTCCGCAGTGCTCTCCTGCGCCTTCTCCAGGGTCAGTTCCCTGCAAAGTGCATCAAATGCCCTGCGATTCTGTGCATCCGCAAAATAATCGACAAAGGAGCCTGCGATCACCGCACCGACGCCTTCGATCTGCGAGAGTTCTTCCGCCGATGCCGAAAGCAGTGCATCCGGATCTCCGTGGAAATGCATCGATAACAACCTTGCCCCCACCAGTCCGACGTTGGGAATGCCCAGCGCATTGAGCAGTCTCGGCAGTGTGGTCACTCTGGCATCATCGATCCCGCGGATCAGATTGTCATAACTTTTTTCGCCAAACCCTTCCATCGAAACGATCACCTCACGATGCGCATCGAGATGAAAAATATCGGCGAACTCGGTGATAAGCCCCGCTCCGATAAACTTCTCCAGCGTCATCTCGGATAATCCGTCGATGTTCATGGCATCCCTGGTCACAAAATGCGTAAAGAGCTTGATCTTCTTGGCCGGACAGGCCTCATTGGTGCAGATCAGGCTTTCGGCATCATTTTGCCGGTCGATCTTTGTCTTACCGCCGCATACCGGACACTGTGCCGGAATCTCCAGCGCATCACTCTTTGTCAGATTCTCTGCGATCTGCGGGATGATCATATTGGCTTTGTAAACCGTGATGCGATCCCCGATGCCAAGATGCAGTGCGCGCATCACGCTGATGTTATGGACGGATGCCCTCGTCACGGTCGTCCCCTCCAGTTCTACCGGATCAAATACCGCAACCGGGTTGATCAGACCCGTTCTGCTCGGGCTCCATTCAATTTCGCGAAGTGTCGTCTCCGCGATCTCATCCGCCCATTTAAACGCGATCGATCCGCGCGGAAACTTCGCCGTTCTGCCAAGCGATTCCGCATAGGCGATTTCTTCATAGGTCAGCACCAGACCATCGGAGGGAATGTC
This sequence comes from Lachnospiraceae bacterium, assembly GCA_024699355.1. Classification (GTDB taxonomy): domain Bacteria; phylum Bacillota; class Clostridia; order Lachnospirales; family Lachnospiraceae; genus SIG336. The sequence continues at coordinate 2,952 of JAILPR010000141.1, read as the reverse complement.
ATAGGTTTCGATCTCCCGCTCATACCAGGCGATCGTATCCAGGATATTCTCCTGCGTCACCGGTTTTTCTTCCACGACCGTAAAGCCCTGGCTGCGCAGGAACGCATACTGTTCCGATCTGTGATCATGGAACTCCACGCCTTCCGCCTTCACTAGAGAAAACGCATACAGCTGTACATTTCGCTCCGCCGTGATCTCATTATTCAGCTGTCTGACCGAGCCGCTGCAAAGATTTCGCGGATTCTTGTATTTGGCATCCAGCTGCGGGATCTTTGCATTGATCTTTTCAAAATCCGAATAGGAAATGACGGCCTCACCGCGCAGGATCAGCTCTCCCTGATAGGCGATCTTTAACGGGATGTTCTTAAACGTTCTGGCATTGTTGGTGATGACTTCCCCCACTTCGCCGTTTCCTCTCGTGACCGCTTTAAACAGCTCCCCGTTCCGGTAGGTTAGAACAACGGTTAAGCCATCCAGCTTCCAACTCAGAAGTCCCGGATGGCCGTTCAACCAGCTTTGTAATTCTTCTCTGCTCTTGGTCTTGCCAAGAGATAACATCGGGCTTTCATGCCGCTCTTTGGGCAGTTCGTCGACCGATTCGTATCCGACATTGACCGTCGGTGAATCCGAAAGGACGATCCCGCTTTCCTCTTCGAGTCTGACCAGTTCATCGTAGAGCTTATCGTACTCATAGTTGCTCATGATCTCACGATCCTCGGCGTAATACGCCCTGGCCGCTTTATTTAAAGAATCGACGAGGCTTCGGATTCTTTCTGACACGTCTGTATAACTCATGTAATTCGTCTCCCGTTACTTCTCTCCATTCTCCCGGACGCAGCTCGCCCAGTTCGATATTGACCACACGGATCCGCTTGATATTGGTCACCTGATAGCCCAGCTGTCCGCACATCCGCCGGATCTGGCGATTGAATCCCTGCGTCAGGATAATGTGAAAGCACTTCTCATCCTTTTGCTCGACTTTGCACGGTCTGGTGTCGACATCCAGTTTGGTCAGATGCATCCCGCCCCGCAGGGTATTTAAAAAATCCGGTGTGATCTCCTGATGGACTCTGACCACATATTCTTTCTCATGCCCGGCAGAAGAGCGCATCATCTGATCGATCAGATCTCCGTCGTTGGTCATGATCATCAGACCTTCGGAATCCCGGTCAAGCCGCCCCGCATAGGTCACATGCTCCGGGAACATCACCACATCACTGATCACCCGCTCCGCATGCTCATCCTTTTTGGAGCAGGTGACGCCGATCGGTTTATAAAACGCATAGACACGTTTCTTTTTGATCCGGATCGGCCTGCCCTTTACCAGGACCGTATCCGCATCCGTGACATCCATGGCAAACGTTGCGATCTGTCCGTTCACGGTCACCTGTTCATCGATGATCAGCTGATCCGCTTCCCTTCTCGAGCAGACACCGCAAGATGCAATGTATTTATTCAGTCTCATACGCACTCCCACATCTGTTTACAAAAATTGCCCAAGCTGCTCAGAAACTTTACCCCTCTTCCTACACCGGCTCGGTAAAGCAGCACTTTTTCCCCGCAAGCCAGGAAAGACGCGCTTCATCATCTTCAAAGCGCTCTCCGGCCATCTGATCAAAGGCCTCACGGTCGATGATCTTTGCCATAATTACCGGATGCTCGGGCAGGTCGTTTTCCTCCTGCGGCATCTGTGCCTCTATTTCACGACATCTGCGCAATTGCCCGGTTTCCACTTCATAAATATCATAGGCGGAAAGTTCCGACGGCTCAGGGCGATGCACGGTCACATCGCAGATCGTCTGAAAGCCCAGCCACTCATAGATGCGCTCATCCACCGGCAGCAAATACACAAACGGTACCTTCTGCATACGCAGCTCTTTTAGGGCCGCTTTAAACACTTCACGCATCAGGCCTTCGTGGCGGTGCTCCAAATCTGTCGCCACAGCCGCGATCATATACGTCTGCACGGTTTTACCGCAAACAGATAACGTATACGGATTCAAATGCAGCATTGAAAGGATCTCGCTTTGATCCCTGGCAATGACGATCAGATTATCCCTGCAGCGCTCCGCATAATAATGCTCCACATATGCTGCCGGATCCTCGCTGAAGGTCCTTATATAGAGATCTTTGGTCTCCAGCTTCTCTTCCGGTGTCCGCAGGATCTCCGCGTGGGTCTCACGCTCCCTGATCTCGCGCTCGTAAGAATCGGTCCTGCCGCTTGCCTCCCCGTCAAACATCTTCTGCACGACCATATATTTGCGTGCAAATCCGACAGGCTGATAGCTGCTCTTTGCCTGACGAAGTCCGGGCAGCCCCATGTCGTCTTCGCGATTGACCAGCGTGACCGACGGGAATTCGTGCAGCAAAAACTGCTGGTTGATCATCTGATAGATCCCCTGATATTCCGCATTGGCTTTCTCGATGCTGATGACTGCCATGCTCTCGAGGAAATTCTCCGTTCCGATCGAAAATGCCTCTAATTTGCCATCGATAAAAAGACCTCCGGCGCGATAGGGAATCCTGCAACAATCATTTAAGATCTCGCGGATTCCGTTGCGCTCGCAGATCAGGCTTTCCACATCTTCTTCCTCTTCGATCCGTGCCGCAAACCAGTTTTCGGAAAATTCCATCAACTCGTCATGGTTACTGCACGTTAAACTGCGATATTCCCACCGCCCCTCATAGGCACGGTGAAATTTATTGATCTGATTTCTCTTTTGTGTCAGCTTTTTGCCGGCCAGCGTACGCATACTCTCGCCGTCATACAGATAGTCTTTTAAATCCTCTTCCTCTTTGACAAAGTACTCGGGATCGTCTTTGAGGCCAAGGTATTCAACGCCCTCTTCATCCGCCAGATAAATGCGCAGCGGCTCATGCAGTTCCTCATTGAAGAAGCGCTTTAATACCTCCAGATAATGCGGAAGTTCTTCTTCCACGCAATAAGGCAGC
>JAILPR010000119.1 GCA_024699355.1 Lachnospiraceae bacterium | reverse complement strand
ATAATAGCCTTACTGTTTGTTAGGTTATTTTTGTTCTTCTGAATTTTCTCTTTTAAAGAATTTTCAGGGTTGCATTACTGTTTGTTTGTCAAGGTTCTGTGCTGTGCGCCTTGGTGACGCGCAACTATTGTAATTTACCACCAACTCAATTCAGTGTCAAGGCAAATTTCAATTTTTTTGAAGTTTTTTTGTTGCAGTCCAAACGATGCGCAAACATGCTGTATTTTGCAACAAATACTTCAACGGAGAAGGAGGGATTTGAACCCTCGCGCCGCTATTAACGACCTGCACCCTTTCCAGGGGTGTCCCTTCGGCCAGCTTGGGTACTTCTCCAAGATGCTCGATCATGAAATGATTGAGTATGTAACGATCAGATCTGCTTACCATCCGATCTATGTATCAATGACAGTCTCAACTCAAATCCGATTCGAGACCGCACCAGACATTTTCATGTCTGAGCGGAGAGGATGGGATTCGAACCCATGTGCCCTTGCGGACAAACGGTTTTCAAGACCGCCTCGTTATGACCACTTCGATACCTCTCCAGTACTGATTTTATCAGTCATCCTGCGCTTGTGCTTCTTTGTCAGCGCAAAATTTATGTTATCAAAAAGCACTTTCCGTGTCAACCGATTTTCTAAAAATTCCTGACGTTTTCTATCATCAAAGAAGGCAGCTGCGTTTGAACCCGCAGCTGCCTTCCCGGTTTCCTCTCATTCTAATATGTGGTCTCCGTATGATCCTGTGCCATCTGTTCTTTGCTGATCAGGAAATACGTATAACGAAGCACTTCCTGTCGCACGCCGTTATACCAATAGATCGGGTCATCCCAGGTCACGTCAACTTCGTACCAGGTGCCGTCTAGGTTGACACGGTTCCACGCATGGCCGCCACCATTGGCACGTCCGGTTACCATCTCGCATTCAATGCCCAGAACATCGCAGAATAATTCAAAGGTCTCCGCATAGCCCTGGCATACCGCCGTGTGGTTCAGCATCACGCCTTCCACACCGTAAGATGCCCACGGGATCGATCCCGCCAGATAATTGTCGTAGTCATAACTGGTATTGTTGATGATCCAGTCATGTACGGTCTGCAGTTTTTCGACATCCGTCATTGCCTCATTCGTAATGGACATGGCAGTGTCATACACCAGCAGTTCCGCTGTTTTTGCATCTGTTGTCGCATAGGCGACTCTGCCTTCTGCTTCGCCATTGTTCTTATAGTGATTCCAGAGAAGCTCCTTGTTGACGCCAAAAGCTGCTGCCAGATCCGGATAGTCCTGTGCATAGCGTTCATAGTCAAAATAGTAGTTTTCATCGACATAACCTGCAAAGAGTGAGATCCGCTCTATCGGCTTGATCTTTGCCACGCGTCCTTCCGCTTTGCCGCTGGTCACATAGTGATTGTAAAGCGCTGTCGCATCCGTACCGAATGCCGCCTTCAGATCCGGATACATCTCCGCATACGCTTCATTGTCAAAGTTCGATGCATTGATTGCCGCTTCTGCCTTCAGTGGCATCAGAAAAGCGATGCAGAGTGCTGCCGCGAGGATCAACAGTCCGCTAAATTTGTTTGTTCCGGTGTTGTTTTGTTTCTTCATCTGATTTCCCATCATTTAATTTCCATTCTGTTCCTTTTGAATTTGCGTTGCCGTCAGTAAATCATCCGGCGTTGTGATCTTGATGTTGGTATAGGAGCCTTCCACCAGTTTGACCTTTCTGTCGGTAAAAGTCTCGACCACCATGGCATCATCCGTGATCTGCACGCCCTTGTCTTTCAGTTCCGCTTCCTGACAAAGTAACATACGATAGGCCGAAAGCGCAAGAGAAAAATCAAACACCTGGGGTGTCTGCACGGCCCATACGAGAGACCTGTTCGGTGTCTGTGCGACATATCCCGCATCGTCCGCGATCTTGATCGTATCTTTGACCGGCATGCCGACCACACAGGCATGCGAGTTTTTCACTTCTGTCAGCGCACGCTGCAGGATTTCCTGCGTCACAAAAGGACGCGCACTGTCATGAATAAAGCAATAGTCCCACGCAGGAGGAATCGCTCCTGCATCGATATCGGTCAGTGCCGCTGCTGCTGTCGCTTCGATATTGGCCGGTGCCGGTGCTGCTGTCGCTTCGGTGTTGACCGGTGGCAGTGCCGCTGCTGCTTCGAGGCCTGCTGCCACGGAGTGATAGCGCTCTTCGCCACCCGAGACGATCGCCGCCACCTTTTGGAAGTGATATTTGGAGACGATCTCTTCACGCACAAAATCCTGCTCGCCGGAATTGACGACCAGGATCACAGCATCGATAAAGCTCTCTTCCATCGCCCGAAGCGAATAATACAAGATGGGCTTATCCTGTAACAACATATATTGTTTTTTCTCTGTGCTTTGCATGCGCTTGCCCTGGCCTGCCGCCAGCACGATCGCTACTGTATGTTCCATAGATCATTTCCTGTCACGGGCATCGTTTGCGTCCCGTTGCCTGTTCTTACCGCTCGCCGAGTTTCAGGTTCGGAATGGCATTTAAATCCATCGAACTGCGGACTCCCTTGCGATATTCAAAATAACCCGCCGCGCCGATCATGGCTGCATTGTCCGTGCAGAGGATCGGTGAGGGATGGTAAAAGGCAATGTGTTTTTTTGCGCAGGCTTCTTCCATTGCACTGCGAAGTGCACTGTTGGATGCCACGCCACCTGCGATCGCAAATTTGGTAAAGCCATATTCGTCAATGGCATTCATGGAATGCTCCACGAGAACATCGACCACTGCCTTCTGGAAGGAGGCCGCGATATCCGCCTGTACCCACTTCTCCCCTTTCATCTCGCAGATGTTCAGGTAGTTGAGCACGGCGCTCTTTAAGCCGCTGAAGCTAAAGTCATAGACCGAGCCGCCGACTTTGGCTCTCGGAAAAGTCACCGCATTCGGATCACCTTCCTTTGATACCTTATCGATCTTCGGACCGCCCGGATATCCCAGGCCAATGGCACGGGCTACCTTGTCAAAGGCTTCGCCCGCCGCATCATCACGGGTCTTGCCGATGACTTCATATTCTCCGTAGTCTTTGACCACGACCAGATGTGAATGTCCGCCGGATACCACAAGGCACGCAAAGGGCGGCTCCAGTTCCGGATTTTCGATATAGTTGGCGCTGATATGGCCTTCGATATGATGCACACCCACCAGCGGGATGCCGGTTGCCAGGCTGATCGCCTTGGCTGCGGAGACTCCCACCAGGAGCGGTCCGACCAGTCCGGGGCCGTAGGTAACGGCAATCGCATCAATGTCACTGAAGGTCAGTGAGGCTTCTTTCAGCGCTTTATCCACTACGGGAATCACTTTTTCGATATGTTTTCTGGAGGCGATCTCCGGCACGACCCCTCCGTAGAGGGTGTGCAGGTCGATCTGCGAATAAATGATATTGGAAAGAACTCTTCTTCCGTTCTCCACAACCGCTGCTGCCGTTTCATCGCAGGAGCTTTCAATTGCAAGTATTTTAACTGATTTTTCCATTTCTTCTTTCTGCATCTATTCCCCGGACTCTTTCCAGCCCAGGATTTTCCAATGTCCTTCCTCATCTTTACGAAGGACAAAGGTATAACCGCTATGCCCGAGATTGACCCCCGTACGGATATAGTAGATACCTTCCATATTGGCACACTCACGTCCGTACAACGCATAGTACTCCACATCCGTGCTGGCCGATACCCAGGTATCGTACATCCGCTTGCCGTCTTCCTTAAACTGTGTGATCTCACTTTGCAGGCCGGATAAATATGCCGTCTCCTCCTGCAGCGAACACAGTTCCTCATCATACAGCTCCATTTCACGTAATGCAAGCTGCTTGAATTCCTCCTCCGTGTAGTCATCGTTATACATGCATTTCTGGATCTCCATGTAATACTTCATCACTTCACGCGGTGTCGCCGGATATTCTTTATTCAGATTTTTGAGAAGTACTTCCTGCACTGCCGTCGGAACTTCGGTTCCCTCCGTCGGGGTCATGCGATTGGACATGTGATAGTACAGCAGGATCACAGCCACCACGATGACCAGGAAGGTAGCTCCCTGGCGGGCAGTATGCGTTGTCAACTTCATGACTGATCATTCTCCGTCTTCGAAATTCAGCTCCACAGACATTCCGTCTTTGCCGGCAATGGCTGCCGGGAAGATTTTCTTCACCGCTTTCATAAACGGATCCGGTCTCTTCATGGACGGACTGTAATGCGTCAGCCACATTTCCTTCACCTGTGCTTTGCTCGCAAGTGTGGCTGCTTCGTAAAAAGTCATGTGCTTGTGTTCTTTGGCTTTATCGATTTTTTCCGACTCGCCGTACATCCCTTCACAGATAAACAGATCGGAGCCCATCGCATTCTCTACGATACTCTCGGTCGGTCTGGTATCCGTGCAATAAGTGATCTTTAATCCTTTTCGTGCTTCTCCCAGGACCATGTCCTGTGTATAAACCGTGCCATCCTCCAGGGTAACTTCCTCGCCCTTCTGGAGTCTGCTCCAGTAGCGTTTATCGATTCCCAGACTCTCTGCTTTTTCGACATTAAATCTGCCGACGCGGTCAAGCCGGATGGTATAGCCGTAGCAGGTCACGTTGTGGTTAACGCGGAAGGCATCGAAATGGAGCCCTGCGAATTCAAAACTTTCCTGCTTTTCATTTAATTCAATAAAGTTGATCTTAAACGGAAGCCCCGGCGCGATCATGCGCAGGGCATTCACGATCTTTTCCACATCTTTGGGACCAACGATTGTCAGCGGCTCGCTACGCTCCGCATTGCCCATTGTCAAAAGCATTCCCGGCAGGCCGCTGATGTGGTCTGCATGGAAGTGGGTAAAGCAGATCATATCGATCGGATTGGGGCTCCAGCCCTTCTCCCGCATCGCGATCTGGGTTCCCTCGCCGCAGTCGATCAAAATACTGTGGCCGTTATAACGAACCATCAGGCTGGTGAGCCATCGGTAAGGCAATGGCATCATGCCGCCGGTTCCAAGTAAGCAAATATCAATCATTCTGTTATCCTGTTCTGATAAGTTTCATCGCCGTGCAGATCTTACGGCGTTTCGATCCGCTGCATGATCAGCGCATCTTCGCTTGGATGTTCATAAAAGAGGCGTCTTCGCCCGATCTGCGAAAAGCCGAATTTTTCATAGAGTCCGATCGCAGGCGTATTGGATGCACGTACTTCCAAAATGTACTGTGTCATGCCGAGCTCCTTGCCCCTGCATAGCAGTTCTTCCATCATCCGGGATGCGATCCCCTGCCCGCGGTAGGCATCGAGCACTGCGACATTACTGATGTCGCCCTCGCCCAGAATGTTCATGAAGCCGCAAGTGGCGATCACACGCTGTGTCTCTTCTTCCACGGCGATCAGATAGAGGGCATTTTCATTTGCAATGGTCTCCGTATAGACCTTCTCCGACCACGGCGTGCTGAAACAGGCTTCTTCCACCTGTACTGCTCCGGGCACGTCATGCAGGAGCATTCTCCTGATCTGCATGCTCTTTTCTCTCCCTTTCCGCCTGAGAAAGTCTGAGGTACTCCGGTGCATGATCAAACGCGCTCTCGATCACGCCCTCTTCGGGTACCAGCCTGCCGTCATGTGCCTGCATATTCTTTCTGCAGTACTCTGCTGCCAAAGCGGCAACGGCTGCGGCACGCTGTCTGTTTAAATGCGCCGGTGCCAGGCGGTACGGCACCTTCATCAGATCCCGCAGTTGCACTGCAAAGACCGGAACACCGTCTCCAAGGAACGTAACGAGCTCTCCCCGGGCATTTAAATCCTGTGCGATCTCCCCGATCGATACCGCGCACTGGTCGCGCAGAATCACCTGCTCCGGAAAAGCGCCTCTCTCTCCATCTGTATAACGATAAATTCCGGTATATGTCTGATTGCGTCTCGCATCCAGGATCGGACAGATCAGCCCCTCGCTTCCGCACAGCTGATGCGCCAGTGCATGCAACGTCGGAACCGAAACGATCGGCTTGTTCAGTGCATAAGCCAGTCCCTTCACCGTCGCGCTGCCGATCCGAAGGCCTGTAAAGGAGCCCGGTCCTTTGGCGATCGCGATGGCATCCACGCTCTCCATTTCCAGCCCGATCTGGTCCCGCAGCTGCTCCACCATCGGCAGGATCGTCTGTGAATGCATCTTCTTGTCATTCATGGAATACTCTCCGCGGATCAGGTCATCCTCCCATACTGCGACCGAGGCCACCATTCCCGAGGTATCCAGTGCCAGTAACTTCATGTAATATCACTTCCCATCATGGACGAAGCGGCGCCGTGTTATCCGATCTGTTCGATCGTGATGCGCCGGTAGTCCACACCTTTTTGCAAATCTTTTTCGATGGTCACCTTCCGATACGTCTCCGGCAGAATCTCTTCGATCAGATTCGCCCATTCGATCATCGTTAAGCCATCTCCGTAAAAATAGTCCTCATAGCCGATCTCGTCCATCTCATCGACATCTCCGATCCGGTAAACATCGAAATGATAGAACGGCATCCGTCCCTCGTCATAGACCTGTACGATCGTAAAAGTCGGCGAGCTGATCGGCTCCGTGATCTCAAGACCGCTTGCCACGCCCTGGGTAAACACGGTTTTACCGACGCCCAGATCCCCGATCAGGGTATATATGTCGCCGGGCTGTGCATCCCGCCCGATCTTTTCACCCAGTGCAAAGGTTTCTTCCGCGCTGTGAGTCTCATAAATATCCATCATATTCATACTTCCATCTTACTATAATCCATCAGAAAATTGTAGCGCAAAGCGTACGGACACGTCAATTCCCGCGACAAAAACGAAACAGGCACTGTGTCTCCACAATGCCTGCCTCTATAGAATCAATGAAGTTGGATTGGACTCGCTTACTGTACTTTGCTGACGCGAACCTGCTCATTTCCGCTCTTTAAGATCGGGCTGAGTGCTTTATACACCAGGATCGTTACCACCGATACGATGGTACCTTTGATCAGATTTAACGGTGCTACCGCAAAGATGACAAAACTGGTCACGTCCGTAATGGATGCGTTGATCTCCGTACCCATACCGATGATCGCCTCAAGCGGCATGCCATAGAGTTCCGCGAACTTCGGCAACAGATATACCGCATTGAACATGGTGCCGAATACCGTCAATACGAGCGTACCCGCGATGCAGGATACCAGTGCGCCTGCTTTGGTCTTTTTGAAGTTGTAGATGATGGATGCGGTGACCACAAAGCTGCAACCTACCGCAAAGTTTGCCAGTTCGCCGACAAAGGCTGTCGTGGTCGGCTTAAAGATGACCTTTAATAAAATCTTGATCAGCTCGATCATCACACCTGCCACCGGGCCGAAAGCAAAGCCACCGATCAGTGCCGGAAGTTCACTTAAGTCCAGTTTGTAAAAGCTCGGTGCAAAAAATACCGGGATCTCCAATAAGATGATCAGGATCGCGGAAATCGCTGAGAGCATACCGATGGCAGCGATCTTTCTGGTCGATAAGATCCGCTCCCCGTCACCGTGCAGCTTCTTTGCGATCTTTTCCGCCGCATACGCTACCACAAAGATGGCAATGATGACCGCCAGAAACTGCAGTGCAAATACGGTGTTCTGCTGAATACTTTCCCAAAATGCTTTCATGTTCTTTTCTCCTCTTCTGCCGGATAGGAACTTCCGAATGCGTTGCGTGATCCGGCTCAGCCGCACTCTTCCGTTGAGGAATTCTTCCCGGATGTATCATACAAAAAGCCCCGAGCAGAGTACTCTGCTCAGGGCGAATGTTCTGTTCAGGATCGCGGATCTGTCTGATGCCTTCATGTTCGTGCATCCCGATCCTATTTCCTGTGATCACATCTTCTTCCATCCAGACTATACTGTCGGTTCCGGAATCACACCGGATCAGTCGCTTTCGCGAGTCGCGGACTATACCGCCGGTGGGGAATTACGCCCCGCCCTGAAGATTCCTTATGAAGTTCAAAG
>JAILPR010000098.1 GCA_024699355.1 Lachnospiraceae bacterium | reverse complement strand
ATTGCCATTGCACAGGAAGGAAAAGACGTATCCTTCTATTAAAGCTGACGCAGTCTAAAAAAGCCGGTGTAGCAAATGCTACATCGGCTTTTTACACTTCTAAAACAGCATGCAGATCCCGGCAAGTACTGCAGATACCGGAATGCATAACAACACCTGGATCACATGTGATTTCTTATTAAATCCGAACTGATGAGGTCCGACCAGTTCTTTCGTCTCCGGAAAGAAATGCGGATAAAATCCGGAATGACAAAGTAAAAACCAGTCAAAAAACAGGATGTCAAAGAGCTTTAGGAGCCAGAACATTGCCAGATACCGGACAAACATCGCTCCAAATGAAAGCTCCGCTTTGACGCCGTCTGCACCGGCAAGTACCAGCGCCCCGATCATGATCACCAGCGAAAGCACCATCAGACACCACCCGATCGCATGCGCTCCCGGAAAACGTTCCTTACGCGGCAGGATCGCCTCCTGAATATCCTTCGGTGCAGATGTAAAATACTTCTTATCCTGCACAAATGCAACTCCCGCGATCAGCATCAAAAAGAGCCCCGCCATCAACAGTACAGAATACACGATTACCATTTCTTTTCCTCCGTTTCTGTCATCACGAAAGTTTCATCAATTTGCAGTTTTCAATCCCCGCACTCCAATAATCCTTGCGGGGAATCCCACGCACCTGGCAAACGATACTGGAATTCATTGCACCATGTCCCACGATCAGTACATCTTTCCCTTGCCTGAGCTGTGGCTCCACCACTTCTTTCAAAAAGGCGCCGGTCCGCGCATAGAGCTCCTCAAACGTCTCCGAACCGCCAACCGATGTCGTATACTGCTCAGGATGCTGAAAAATGACATTGATGGGACAATCCGGGATCTCATAACTGTTTTCGATCCCTTCGTATTCTCCAAAGCCCATCTCTACCAGACGATCATCCGTCACGATCGGGATATTTCGTCCTGCAAGCAACAGCTCCGCAGTCTCCTTTGCCCGCACAAGCGGCGAACAGTAACAAATATCAAAATGTACATCCCGATATCGCTCTGCTGCCTCCAGCGCCATCTTTCGGCCCTCCGCATTCAGCGGGATATCCGTTCTTCCCTGGAGTTTCTTTTGCTCATTCCAGTCTGTTTTCCCGTGTCGTATGATATACAGCATTGTATTCCACCTTCGCTCTGATCAATTCCGTACTATCATAGCACACTTTTAGTTTGTGGTGACTATTTCTTCTTTTGCACCCGTGCTGCCACAATACAAAGAAGTGCCGTGATCACCATATCCGGCAGGGTATTGCCGACCACGATATCGATCCGCATCAGCAGACGATACAGGATAAAACCGATCACCCAGATGATCAGATTCACCCATTGAACATCCCCGGTATCAGCCTCTGATCTCAGAATGAAAAAGTCTGCAATCTGAATCGCGATCATCGGCGCAAAGACAGAACCGATAAAATACAAAAAGTCGGTGATATCACCAAGCGGCAAGAAAAGTGCGCCCAGAATACCGATCAGCGTCACGATCACCGCTGCCCACTTCCCGTTGATCTTTGCAGATAACGATTCACTCGAAATTCCGGCAGAGTATGCATCCAAAAACGTCGTCGTTACAGTAGAAAATACGATGATGATCAGCCCGGCCACGCCGAGTCCCGCTTTCACCATGATCCGGGCGATATCGCTCTCTCCGGTAAAGATGGCTGCACCCATACCGATCACATACATCCAGCAGCTGACAATTCCGTAGGTCACTGTACTTGCAGCCGTTGCCTTCACCGGCTCCCCGGCTTCTCTGGTATAATCGCTGATCAGCGGCAGCCAGGAAAGCGGCATTGCAACAGACAATTCGACCGCAGCGCCAAAACTCAATTCATCGCTGCCGATCACCGGTGCCCCTCCCTCTCCGAATATAATGAAACTCAACAAAATGGTCAGCACAAACAGTGCTCCGATTGCAACCACGTTGATCTTGCCCAGATTTTTGATGCCCACCAGGATCCAGACGATGATCAGCGCCCCGATCACCAGGCACCAGATCCAGTCGGCAACCGGAAAAATCCCGCCGACAGCCAGTGCTCCGTCATAGATCATGATCGCGGTCCAGCCTACCAGCTGCAGGACGTTCAATGCCGTAAACAGCAGCGCGCCCTTTTGACCAAAACTCATCTTGACGGTCTCCATCGCGCTTTTTCTGACCTTTCCGCCGATCAGACCTGCCAGAAACAGCATGATGCACCCGATCACATGTCCCAGCAGAACCGCCAGAAGGCCCTTTCCAAATCCCAGCGGCGCGAAATAGGTTCCTGTCACGATCTCTGCGATCGACACCGCTGCCCCAAACCAGATCAAACTATTCTCAAATACCGAAGTCCTCTTTTCCTCCATATCACTCTGCCTCCTTTGCATATTCTCCCCGCAGGTCAAATGCGTGATTCATCGGACCTGCTCCTGTGCCCAGATCCAACATGGCGCCAAGCGCACCGGAAATATACGCTTTTGCCCGGCGAACGGATTCCTCCAAAGGATACCCCTTCGCCAGATTGGATGCGATCGCACTTGATAACGTACATCCTGTCCCATGCGTATTGGGATTATCGATCCGTTTGCCTTTCAGCCATACCTTTTCCCCCGCCGCATACAACAGGTCATTTGCATCATTGATACTGTGTCCGCCCTTTAACAGCACAGCACAATGATTTGCATCTCCAATGATCGTCGCCGCCTCTTCCATCGCCTCCACGCTTCGAATCTCCATATCGGCGAGGATCTGTGCTTCCGGAATGTTGGGCGTGATCACTGCTGCGATCGGTAACAATTCTCTCACCAGGGTATCGATCGCATCACTTTGCAGTAGCCTTGCCCCGGAAGTTGCGACCATGACCGGATCCACCACGATATTTTTTGCCCCATAGAATCGTAAACGCTCCGCGATCGTACGGATCAGCTGCGAGGACGACACCATTCCGATCTTGACGGCATCCGGATAAATATCCTCAAATACCGCATCGATCTGTTGCCGCAAAAAATCCGGTGTCGCCTCTAAAATAGCCCTGACACCGGTTGTGTTCTGGGCGGTCAACGCCGTAATCGCGCTCATACCGAATACGCCGTTCATCGTCATGGTTTTCAGATCTGCCTGAATGCCGGCGCCTCCACTGCTATCGCTCCCGGCTATCGTAAGTACTGTTTTCATATCTCTCCCTTTCTATCCACGCACCATCTCTTCCGACAGTTTACGCAGTTTTTGACACTCCCGCTCGATATCTTCCGCACCAAAGATCGCACTCACCAGTGCCACGCCGTCTGCGCCACACCCTGTAAGTTCCATCAGATTCGATGCCCCGATGCCACCGATCGCCACCACCGGGATCGGTACCGCCCGGCAGATTTCCCGCAGCGTCTCCTTTGGCAGCACATGCGTATCGGACTTGGTCGAAGTCGCAAACATCGCACCGACACCTAAATAGTCTGCTCCATTCCTGTGCGCTTTTTTCGCTTCCTCTACGGAATGTGCCGAAACACCGATGATCATGTCCTCACCGACCCGTGCCCTGACTTCTTCTGCACTCATATCATCCTGCCCGACATGCACGCCGTCCGCACCCGCACGGATCGCAACTTCCACGTTGTCATTAATGATCAGCGGTACCCCAAAGCGCCTGCAGAGCGCCCCGATTCGCTTGGCTTCCTCCAGAAAATCCTCCTGCGGCAGGTTTTTTTCCCTGAGTTGTACACAGGTGACTCCGCCTCGAATGGCTTTTTCCACCTGCTCATATAAAGATTCCTTTTTGCAAAATGACCGGTCGGTCACCGCATATAACAACATCTGCTTTTTATCGCATTTCATATCTGGCTCCTTTGGCAAGTTCCTGCGGACTCATCCGGTAAATCGCATCAATGATGTAATTACGATAGGATGCATTCCCATCCTCTTTGGACATCCGCCGGTAAGCGATCTCTCCGGCCAGCCCCATCGCACAGACCGCTGCCGCTGCCGCGTCTAAGATCTGATTGGGATTTGCTGCCACAAACGCGCTCGTCATTGCCGATAGCTGACAGCCCGTTCCGGTGACGGACGCCATCTCTTTTCGCCCGTTGTAAATGACATAGGTACGCGCTCCATCACTTACCAGATCGATGGCACCCGTAATCACAACCACGGCACCCGCCTTTTGAGCAAATGCCTTCACAAACGCGATCCCGCTCTCCAGCGTCTCTTCGGTAATCGCATCCGGCGCACTGGCATCTACGCCGCGGATCCGGCCCGGTACTCCTAAACCTCCGATCAGGCGATCCAGGGTCTTGATCTCCGTGATGTTTCCGCGAATAACAGAACACTTCACTTCCCGAAGCAGGCGTTTTGCCGTTTCCATGCGAAGCGCAGATACGCCGACCCCCACCGGATCAAAAACCACCGGATGGTGCAAGGCATTGGCTGTTTTTCCTGCAAGGCACATCGATTCCACCGTGCGGCTGTTCAGTGTCCCGATATTGATCGTAAGACCCGCACAGATCGTCGTAACCTCCGCTACTTCCGCCGGATCATCCGCCATGATCGGCGATGCGCCACAGGCGATCACGATATTGGCACAGTCATTGACCGTGACATAGTTTGTAATGTTATGGATCAGCGGTTGTGTTTCCCGCACTTGCTTCAGCAGATCTGCAAACATTTCTCTTCCTCATGCTCAGTGCAATGCTTCCTGCATATGCTGCAGCACACTGCTTCTCTTTAAATTCACCAGCAAAATTCCGGAAAGGATCGCGCCTCCCGCCGTGGAGATCAGAAATGGCACGATATATGCATAGAATGCTACTTCAGCTGCACTCTTGTGCATGATCAGGATCGCTACCGGATAGGCGCATAAACCGCCTAAAATGCCGGTTCCAAAAACCTCTGCCAACAGCGTTGCAGGCAGATTCTTCGTCTTTTGATACATCAGACCGCACAATAACGCACCGATCATACTGCCCGGAAATGCCATCGGGCTCCCAAGCCCCACCAGATTCCGGATCAGGGATGCCACAAATGCTGCCCCCACACCATATCCCGGTCCCAGCAGTACCGCGCATAAGATGTTTACCATATGCTGGATCGGTGAGCACTTACTTCCGAAAACCGGAAATGAAAACATGCTTCCTACGACCGCAACCGCACAGAATACTCCAGCAATTGCCAATTTCTTTGTACTTGTCTTACTCATGTCTCTCCTCCTTTGTCGCCAGCTTTTTGTGCACCAAAAAAGGAGAAAACCTCTGCGGTTTTCTCCCAGTCTTGCGATTCACATTTCCTACGGCGGCATTATCCACATCAGGTATAAGGGTCGAAGGTGTCTCCTTCCTCTCAGCCTGTCCACACAAGCTCCCCGTTATGTAGTTCTTAATAGTTGTACCTCTTTTTGCCGCAATTGACAAGAGGCTCTAGCGGAATTTACCATAATCCAGATAAGCACCCTTCATCGGACTGGCTGCCAGTTCGCTAAAGAGTCTCAGGACGCCGCTCTGATACTTTCGCGCCTTCGGTTTCCAGGCTGCACGACGTTTTGCAAGCTCTGCATCGATCTCCTCCGGTGTCTTTTTTTCACCGCGGATCCCGACGATATTGAGCTTTCTGCCAAACACATCCAATTCGATCAGGTCATCCTCTTCCACCAGTGCGATCGGACCGCCTGCCTGCGCTTCCGGACTGCAATGTCCGATCACCGGCCCGGTCGATGCCCCGGAAAAACGGCCATCGGTGATCAGCGCGATGCTGCGTCCGAGCTCCTTGTCCGAGCTGATCGCCTCAGAGGTATAAAACATCTCGGGCATACCGCTGCCCTGCGGGCCTTCATAGCGGATAAACACCGCATCTCCCGGTTGTACCTTATGATGCAGCACTGCATCCAGACATTCTTCTTCGCTGTCAAACGGACGCGCACGAAGCAGTGCCGTAAACATCTCTTTCGGACAGGCCGTATGCTTGATCACCGCACCTTCCGGTGCCAGATTTCCTTTGAGGATCGCAATGCTCCCCTCGGTTCCGAATGCCTTGTCATACGGACGGATGATATCCTCTTTGGTGATCTGAATGCCGTACTTTTCATTGGCCTGCATCAACCACTTTTCACAGCGCTCATAGAATCCGTTCGCACGCAGTTCCGCCAGATTTTCCCGCAGCGTCTTTCCGGTTACGGTCATGACATCCAGATGCAGGACATCCCGCAGTTCTTCCATGATCGCCGGAACACCGCCTGCATAATAGAAAAATTCTGCCGGCCACTCACCTGCCGGTCTGATATTTAAAAGATAGTGTGCGCCACGATGCAGCCGGTCAAACGTGTCTCCGTCAATCTCGATCCCGTATTCATGCGCGATCGCCGG
>JAILPR010000094.1 GCA_024699355.1 Lachnospiraceae bacterium | reverse complement strand
CTAAAACGAGTCATCCGGGCACTGGAATATTTTCATGTGACCGGGGAGAAGATCTCGGTACACAACGAAACGCAGCGGCAAAAAACTTCTCCGTATGCGTTTCGGTATTATTGTTTAAACAGAGCGCGTGAAAAACTGTACGCAAGGATCGAGCAGCGAATCGATGAGATGATGGAAGAGGGGTTGCTGGCTGAGGTGACGCGCCTGAAAGGCGAAGGATGCACGCGGGATCTTGTGTCCATGCAGGGGCTTGGATATAAAGAACTTCTTGCCTATCTTGACGGAGAGTGTTCTCTCGAAGAGGCTGTGGCGCAGATCAAGCTGAGTACGCGGCACTTTGCCAAACGCCAGCTGACCTGGTTTCGCCGGGAAAAAGACGTGTTGTGGATTGAGAAAGAAGAATTTGCAAATGATGATGAACGCATCGTTTCGTTCCTTACGGAAGATGCGAAGACGCATGTCTTGTCATCACTTGTGACGTTGTAAAGGAATTTAAGATGAATCAGGAATTAAAACAGCAGAATGCCGCATTGCTCGGCATTTCCGCAGAAGTATATGAATTTTGTGAAAAGGTATGGCAGTCTCTTTCGGAGCGCTTTCGCGTTATCGATGAGATCAGTGAATATAATCAGGGAAAGGTGCTTTATGCGCTTCAGAAGAATCATGTTTCGGAAGCCTGCCTGCTTGGAACGACGGGCTATGGCTATAACGATATGGGACGCGATACGTTAGAAGCCGTGTATGCCGATGTATTTCATACGGAAGATGCGCTGGTCCGTCCGCAGATCACCTGCGGTACGCATGCTCTTGCACTGGCGCTGATGAGTAATCTTCGTCCGGGAGATGAGATCGTCTCTCCGGTCGGAAAGCCGTATGATACGCTGGATGAAGTGATCGGGATCAGACCTTCGAAAGGCTCGCTTGCCGAATACGGTATCACCTATCGTCAGGCGGATCTTAAGCCGGACGGCACGTTTGACTATGATGCCATTGCCAAAGTCGTTACCGATAAAACAACGCTTGTCACCATTCAGAGATCCAAGGGATATGCGGTTCGTCCGACCTTCTCGGTATCGCAGATCGGAGAGCTGATCGCCTTTGTCAAAAAGATCAATCCGAACGTGATCTGTATGGTCGATAACTGCTACGGTGAATTTGTGGAAACCATTGAGCCTTCCGATGTCGGCGCGGATATGATCGTCGGATCGCTGATCAAGAATCCGGGCGGCGGCCTTGCACCGATCGGCGGCTACATCGCAGGCAGAAAAGATCTGGTGGAGAATGCGGCATATCGTCTGACTTCCCCCGGTCTTGGCAAAGAAGTCGGCGCATCTCTTGGCATTTTGAAAGATTTTTATCAGGGCTTTTTCTTATCACCGAATGTAACGGCAGGGGCTTTAAAAACCGCGATCTTTGCGGCAAATCTGTATGAGCGTCTGGGATTTTTTGTACTTCCGAACGGCACGGAAGATCGTCATGACATCATTCAGTCGATCACCTTTGGCTCGGCGGAAAAACTGGTTGCCTTTTGTAAAGGCATTCAGGCCGGGGCACCGATCGACAGTTTTGTGGCACCGGAGCCGTGGGATATGCCGGGGTATGATGACCCTGTGATTATGGCGGCCGGCGCATTCGTTTCCGGCTCTTCGATCGAACTGTCCGCGGACGGTCCGCTCCGTGAGCCATATGCTGCATATTTCCAGGGTGCACTGACCTGGCAGCACGGTAAACTCGGCATGATGAGATCGGTTCAGGAGCTTTATTCAGAGCATCTGATTCAATTGCCTCGTACTGAATAATGTGCTAAAATATTTTAGTTGCACATCAGGTCCTATCGCCCGGAGAGTAGATTGGAGCTATATGCAACCATATGAAAAATTCATCACCTTGGGCGCATCGTCTTTGACCGATGCAGAGCTTCTGGCGATCATGATCCGCACAGGTACGAAAGAGAAGCGTGCTCTGCAGGTCGCAGAGGATCTGCTGGATCTGTTGCCTGGTCATCAACTGGTCGGATTACACCGCATTTCGGTGAACGATTTTATGTCGCTTTCCGGCATCGGTGAAGTCAAAGCCGTGAGACTGAAATGCATCGCAGAACTTGCGCTTCGGATCGCAAAGGCAGATAAAACCGATGAACTGGAGTTTCGCAATTCCGCATCGATCGCGGCCTATTATATGGAGCAGTTTCGGCATCTGGACCATGAGCAGGTGATGGTCGTGTTATTGGATCATAAATTTCATCGCATTTGTGAACGGATCGTTTCGGTCGGCACTATGGACTGTGCGATCGTTTCTCCGCGAGAGATCTATCGGGAAGCACTGACTGCAGGTGCTGCCAAACTGGTGATGCTGCATAATCATCCCAGCGGAGATCCACAGCCGAGTGCGGATGATGTTAAGGTGACCGGACAGGTCAAAGCAGCGGGGGAGCTGTTTCGGATCCCGCTGGAAGATCATATCATCATAGGAGATCATCGCTACAGTAGCTTTGCGGAAATGGGCTATCTGTAGGAAAGGGGTTTTTGTGGCTAACGTTTTCGGAATTGATTTAGGTACCAACAATATCAAGATTTATTCGAAGAATGAAGATCATATTCTGGTACAGAAGAACATGATCGCGATCGAGGGAAAGAAGAATTTATTTGCCTATGGCGATTCGGCATATGATATGTTTGAAAAAACACCGCCGAACATCCAGATCTCGCATCCGTTAAATCATGGTGTGATCGCGGATATTCAGAACATGCAGATGTTACTGAAGTATTTTGTCAATGATGCATCCAAGGCAAACACCAAGCAGTCGGAATTTTATGTTGCGGTTCCGGCGGATATTACCGATGTTGAAAAAAGAGCTTTCCTAGAGCTCGTTGCGGATTCCGGAATGAAGCCGCATAAAGTCTATGGTGTGCAGAAGGCCGTTGCCGATGGCCTCGGTCTTGATATTGATGTCAAGAATTCGCAGGGTGTTCTCGTGGTCAATGTCGGCTATGCGACCACCGAGATTTCTATTCTTTCACTTGGCGGAACCGTTCTGAGCCGTCTGATCAAAACCGGCGGTTTTAAATTCGATGAAGCGATCCGCAATGCCGTTCGTCAGGAGTTTGGTCTGTTGATCGGAGCCAAGACGGCGGAAAAAGTAAAGATTGATTTAAAGAATCTTGAAGAGCAGGGTGTCGGTGCGATCGTATACGGTCGCGATATCGTTACCGGTCTTCCGGTAGAGCGCGAAATCCCGACCAACATGATCGATCGTTGTCTGCGTGAGCATTTTGATTCGATCATTGATAATATCAAAGTTATCCTGGAGCGTACGCCACCGGAACTGTCCGCGGATATTTTCCGTCACGGCATTTATCTGACCGGCGGAGCTTCTCAGGTCAGCCATTTTGCGGAACTGGTATCCGAACATACCGGGTTGAAGGTAAACGTTGCCTCTGAACCGTTATCCAGCGTTGTACTCGGTATTGAGAAGATCATTAAAGATGATAACTATAAATCGGTAGCGAATGCATTTGAAGGTGTTACAAAATGAGCCCTATCGTAAAGAAAAAAGGAGAGAAATTTACCCTGCCGGGTAAATATCTCCTTTTTATTTTAACAATTCTATGTGTTGCACTCATGATCCTGACCTATTCCACGAATGTGATCAGTGCGCCGCTGTCCAATGTTGCCGGCTTTATCATTATTCCGTTTCAGAAAGGGATCACGGAAGTCGGCAGTGCGATCAGCGATCGCTTAGAGCAGTTTACGCAGATCCAGAATCTCCTGGAGGAAAATAAGGCACTGCAGGCACAGGTGGATGAGCTGACAACGGAAAACACCAATCTGCAGCAGGATAAGTTTGAACTTTCGGAGCTGCGCGAACTTTATGATCTGAACCAGCAGTATTCGGATTATGAAATGGTCGGTGCCAAGATCATTTCCAAAGATGCCGGCAACTGGTATCACACCTTTGTCATTGATAAGGGAAGTGATGACGGCATCCAGATCGATATGAATGTTATCGCGGGAAGCGGTCTGGTGGGGAGAGTGATCTCCGTCGGTTCGAACTGGGCCAAAGTCAATGCCATCATCAATGACAACACGCAGGTGTCCGGAATGGTATTATCGACTTCCGATAATCTGATCGTTTCGGGAGATCTGGAAAACTTTGAAAACGGTGTTATCGCCTTTAATAAACTGGTGGATTCGGAAGCCAAGGTTGTCGTCGGTGACAAGATCGTGACCAGCAATATTTCCGATAAGTATCTGCCGGGTATTTTGATCGGTTATATCTCTACGTTAAATACCGATTCCAACAATCTGACCAAGTCCGGATATCTGACTCCGGCGGTTGATTTTACCCATCTGAACGAAGTGCTGGTCATTTTACAGTTGAAGCAACAGGTGGAAGAGTAGTAAGGAGCGTTCATGCGTCGCGTATTAGTGGCTTTTGCGACGGTGCTGATTGCATTTTTATTGCAGTGCACTGTATTTCAATATTTCAGTCTCGGCGGCATCGGACCGAACATCATGGTGATCGTTACTGCCTCGATCGGTTTTATGCGCAATGAGAAAAGCGGACTGCTCATCGGATTTTTCAGCGGACTGCTCATTGATATCTTTTTCGGCAATATCATCGGCTTTTATGCGCTACTGTATATGCTGATCGGGTACATGAACGGGACGTTCAGCCGTATTTTTTATCCGGAAGATTTAAAGCTGCCGCTGGCGCTGATCGCGGTCAGCGATTTAAGCTTTGGCGTGCTTTGCTATGTATTTTTATTCCTTTTAAACGGGCAGTTTCATTTTACCTATTATCTGCTGCATGTGATCATTCCGGAAGCTGTGTATACCATGGTGATCGGAATCGTCATTTATCCGTTATTACTGGTGATCCATTCCTATTTGGATAAACTTGACAGGAGTGACAACGAACTTGTTTGATCAATTCAAAGATAAGTTTTTAAATATCGTTTTATCCAGAGAGTTTGTACTGATCCTGATCCTGTTTCTCTGCTCTGCGACGCTTGTGTACCGCTGTTTTGATCTACAGATCGTGCATGGCGAAGAGTATGTCGAAAACTTTCAGCTGACCATTGAAAAAGACCGGTCCATCAATGCTTCGCGCGGGATCATCTATGATCGTAACGGCGTGGTGCTTGCCTATAATGAACTGGCATATTCCGTAACGATCGAAGACGTTTACGAGTCCGGAAGCACCAAGAACCGGGAACTGAACAACACCATTTATCAGACGATCAAGCTGGTGGAACAGAGTGGCGATAAAACCGTCAGTGATTTTAATATTATTCTGGATTCTGCCGGCAATTATAAATTCAATGTATCCGATTCCGCACTGCTCAGGTTCCTGGCGGATGTTTACGGACACAGTTCCACGGAAGATCTGGCCTACAAAGAGCGCAATGCAACCGCGGAAGATGTCATGTCCTATCTATGCGATTCCTCACGATACGGGATCGGCTCCTATATCGAGGATGCTGACGGGAAGACCGTATTCACCTGTATGGACGGGTATACAAAGTCCGAAATCCTGAAGATCGTGACCATCCGCTATGCGATGAGTGCCAACAGTTATCAGAAATATATCCCGACGACCATTGCGACCGATGTCAATGAAAAGACGGTGGCAGTGATCAGTGAGAACAGTACGGATCTGGACGGTGTTGAGATCGCCGAAGATACGATCCGGAAATACAACGACAGCATTTATTTCAGTCAGATCATTGGCTATACCGGTAAAATTTCTTCGGAAAAACTGGCTGCCTATAAAGAAGAGGACGATACTTATGCATCGACCGATCAGGTCGGTCTCTCCGGGATCGAGGCTTCCATGGAATCCGAACTGCGCGGTCAAAAAGGTTCGGAGACGATCTATGTCGATAATACCGGTAAGGAGATCGAATCCACCAATTACGTGGAGCCGGTTGCAGGAAATGATATTTATCTGACCATTGATTCGGAACTGCAAAAGGCCTGCTACCAGATCCTGGAGCAAAAAATCGCAGGTATCGTGGTTTCGAAGATCATCAATGCCAAAGAATATGTCGGATCTTCCTCTTCGGACAGCTCCGATATCAAGATCCCGATCTATGATACGTATATTTCCATGATTGAGAATCATGTCATTGATATTTCGCATTTCTATGCTTCCAATGCAGATGAAACGGAAATCGAAGTTTCACAGAAATTTGATGCGCAGCAAAACTATGTGATCGAGCGGTTGCGGGAAGAACTTATGGAGACGCATACCGCATATCGTGACCTGACCACCGAATATCAGGCCTATATGCTGTATATCGTTTCTCTGTTAAACAGTAAATCCATTCTGCCTTCCTCCAATATCGATACGTCGGATGCGACATATCTTGCGTGGAAGCAGGAAGAAAGCATTTCCTTATCGGAATATTTGAAATATTGCATCGCACAGGATTGGATCGATGTGACCAAACTGAATCTGGACACCCAGTATGCCGATACCGATGAGATCTTTGCCGTACTGGTAGAGGAACTGCTCACCCAGTTGCAGAGTGATGAAGATTTTCAGATCAAGATCTATCGCTTTATGATCAAAAATGATCTGCTCAGCGGCAGGGAGATCTGCCAGCTCCTGATCGAGCAGCACGTGGTCAGCGTTGATAAGACAGTCGAGGAAAAACTTTATGGCGGTTCCCTGTCTGCCTATCAGTTTATGGTGGATCGGATCACTAATCTGGAGATTACGCCGGCACAGCTTGCACTGGAGCCTTGTACGGGATCAATGGTGGTGACGGATGTGACCAACGGCGATGTTCTTGCCTGTGTTTCCTACCCGAGCTATGACAATAACCTGCTGGCCAACTCCATTGATGCAGAATATTATGCATCGCTCCTGAGCGATCAGTCCAAGCCGTTATACAATTATGCGACACAGGAACGTACGGCACCAGGTTCTACCTTCAAGATGGTGACGTCTACGGCAGGCCTGATGGAAGGTGTGATCACGACAGGAGAGCGCATTACCTGCACCGGTATTTTTGATAAGATCACACCATCTCCGCACTGCTGGATCTATCCGAGTGCGCATGGCTCTTTATCGGTTGCCGGCGCGATCCAGAATTCCTGCAACGACTTTTTCTATGAAGTCGGCTATCGTCTGGGAACCGTCGATGGGGCTTACGATAGTGAATACGGTTTGTCGAGACTTGCGAAATACGCAGATCTGTACGGCCTTTCCGAAGCCAGCGGCATCGAGATCGAAGAATCTGATCCGCAGGTATCCGATTCCGATGCGGTTCGTTCTGCCATTGGTCAGGGTACCAACAACTTTACAACGGCAGCGCTTGCCAGATATGTCACTGCGGTTGCCAATAGTGGCACGGTTTATCAGCTGACTCTCGTGGATAAGATCACGGATCATAACGGAACACTGCTCGAGGATCATGACGCGGAAGTACGTAATACCATTAGCATGGATACGACCTATTGGACCGCGATCCACAGTGGTATGAGAGCCGTGGTCAGTGCCAAGGCATATTATGAAAATCTGGGCGTGAATGTTGCCGGTAAAACCGGTACCGCTCAGCAGTCCACTTCGCATCCGAACCATGCGCTGTTTGTCAGCTATGCGCCGTATGAAAATCCGGAAATTGCCTGTGCGGTACGTATCGCCAACGGTTATTCTTCCGATTATGCGGCTCAGGCTGCCAAGGATCTGTATGCGTATTATTATGAGACCGATTCAATCGATCATATTTTGACAGGAAAAGCAGCAACAAGTGCGACGGCTGTCAGCACAAATAACGACTAAGGAAGCATTATGAGCAAGGTATTGATTAAAAGTTACGCGAAAGGATTACATTTGATCCTGGATCCGGATTGCGAGTTTGATGTGTTGATCGATGAGATCGCAGAAAAATTCCACGAATCCAGATCGTTTTTCGGACGGATGCAGGTTGCGATTTCGCTTGACGGGAGAGTCTGCAGCACCGATGAAGCACACCGGATCATTCATACGATCCAGAGCAATTGCGATCTTCGGATCGTTTGCCTTGTCGGTACGGATCAGACACTGGAACTGTTTTTTGAAAACGGACTCGAGGAATTCCGTCGCAGCGTCAGCGATCTGATCATGCAGCAGATGCGGGAGAGAGCCGCTAGCGAAGAAAAAGTGAAACTGGTCCGCGGATCCGTCCTGGAACATGATGCCATTACCACGCCTGAGAGCCTTGTGATCTGCGGCGATGTCCAAAAGGGTGCAACGGTGGTCTCCGACGGAGATGTGATCGTTTTAGGTGATCTGAAGGGGTCAGTTAGCGCAGGGCACGATGGCGATACCGCGCATTTTGTGATCGCACTTGGCCTGGATCCGGAGGCGGTGTCGATCGCAGGCAGGCTTTGGAATCGCAAAAGCGGACTCGGACTTTTTAAAAACTCCAAGAAGCAGCCGGTGATCTGTGTCGTGGAAGATGATGAACTCATCGTCCACACGTCGGTTGCAGACATTTTAAACGAACGGGGTAGCATGCTGTGAGACGTTTTCAGCTCAAGACGTTTTTGAAAAATTATAATTTCACATTGGCCGTGCTGGTGATCCTGCTTGCTGTTTGCGGCATTTTCGCGGTCAACAGCGCCCGTTCTTCGCTGATGCAACGTCAGATGCTCGGTGTGATCGCCGGCTCTGTCGTCATGATCGTGGTGTCCTTATTTGATTATCATCTGTACTTAAAGTACTACTGGGCGATGTACATTTTAAACACGGTGCTGCTGGGACTGGTGCTTTCGCCGCTCGGAGATGATGCCGGCGGATCACAGCGATGGCTGGATCTCGGCATTCGTTTTCAGCCGTCCGAGATAGCCAAAATTTTATTGATTTTATTCTTTGCACAGTTTATTATGATACGTAGAGAAAAGCTCAATACTTTGCGTGTTTTAGGCACTTCTGTCGTGTTGATCCTGGTGCCGCTTGCGTTGATCATTGAGCAGCCGGATCTTTCCACAACCATCATGATCGCGGTTCTGTTTTGCGTCATGATCTATACCGGCGGGATCTATCACAGAATCATTTTTGCACTGCTTGCAGTGTTTGTTCCGATCGTCATTATTTTTGTTTCCATTGTGTTGCAACCGGATCAGACACTGATCAAAAGTTATCAGCAAACGCGTATTCTTGCCTGGCTGAATCCTTCGGAATATGCAGATACCCAGGCGTATCAGCAGATCAATTCCGAAATGGCCATCGGTTCCGGTCAGCTTCTCGGAAAGGGATACGCGAACAACGAGATCAGTTCTGTCAAGAACGGTAATTTCATTTCTCAGCCGCAGACCGACTTTATCTTTGCGGTCATCGGAGAGGAATGGGGCTTTATCGGATGCTTTACGATCATTGCGCTACTGTTTTTGATCTCCCTGCAATGTTTTTTAAGTGCGAGAAAAGCCAAAGATATGGCCGGACGGGTCATATGCTGCGGTATGGGTGGATTGATCTGTTTTCAAAGTTTTATCAATATCTGCGTAACAACCGGTCTGATGCCGAATACCGGTATCCCGTTGCCGCTGGTCAGTTATGGTCTGACGAGTCTGCTCACCATCTTTTTCGGGATGGGAGTGGTATTAAATATTTGTTTACAAAGCGGGTTCTCCGAACGAGGAAATACCCCGACAATGAATTTGGATTTTTAAGAGGAAACGACAATGAATATTGCACTGATTGCACATGACGCGAAAAAGAAACTGATGCAGAACTTCTGCATTGCTTATCGCGGGATCTTAAGTAAAAACGAATTATTTGCGACCGGAACGACCGGCCGTTTGATCGAGGAAGTGACGAATCTGAGTATTCATAAATTCCTCGCAGGACATTTGGGCGGAGAGCAGCAGATCGGTGCGCAGATCGAGCATAATCAGATCGACCTTGTCATCTTTCTGAGAGATCCGCTGAATCCGAAATCTCACGAACCGGATGTGAACAACATTTTCCATTTATGTGATGTTCATAACATCCCGTTGGCAACCAATCTGGCTTCTGCAGAACTTTTGATTAAATCTCTTGACAGAGGAGACCTTGAGTGGCGTGAGATGTATAAGTAAGATTCTCCGAACTGAATGTAGGAAATTACAAATGAGCATGCCAAGAGGCCTTCGCAAAGTGATTGCGCTTGGCCTTTTGGCTGCGTTTACGGTAAGCTGCCTTTCCGGATGCGGAGATGCGGCTTATTTACTTCCGTATTCCGTAAATGCCGCAAACAGCGGTTTGGGGCTCTTATCCGCAACGGAACAGACAACTGCTGCGACATTTGCTTCGGATCTTAGCGTGGTGGAGAATGATGTCAATACGTCGGCCCTAAACCTGACGACCGATGGTGAGATCGGTGCACTTTTCAGCCTGGAAGACCAAAGTGTTTTGTACGCCAATGGGGCGCTCGACCGTGTACATCCTGCAAGTCTGACCAAAGTGTTAACGGCGCTGGTGGCGATCAAGCACGGAAAGCAGGACGATGTCCTGACCGCGACCGAAAACGTGAAGATCACGGAGTCCGGTGCACAGCTCCTTGGGTTGAATGCCGGAGATACGATGACGCTTGATCAGGCCCTTCGCATTTTACTCCTGTATTCAGCCAATGATGTCGCGATCATGATCGCGGAGCATTACGGCGGCAGCGTCGAAGGCTTTTGCGAAATGATGAATGAGGAGGCGGCTGCGCTTGGCGCAACGCAGTCTTATTTTGAAAATCCCAATGGTCTGACCAGTGACAATCATCTGGTATCCGCATATGACCTGTATCTGATCTTTCACGAAGCATGCAAATATGATCTGTTTCGTGAAATCATTTCCATGTCCTCTTATTCGACGGTGTATTATACGTCCGCCGGAAAAGAGAAGTCCTTTGAAAAGAATTCGACCAACGCATTTATTACCGGCGCGGTCAGTGCACCGACCAACGTGCATGTCGTCGGAGGTAAGACCGGCACGACCAATGCGGCAGGACATTGTCTGATCCTGTTATCGCGTGATGCCTCCGGTAATGAGTATATTTCCGTGATCCTGAAAGCTGAATCGAGCGATGCGCTCTGGAGTGATATGACAAGCCTTTTGGCGCTCATTCCGGGCTCCGGTGCAACTTCTTCCGAGTAGGAATCATTCAGGAAATGATGTTGTTTTTTCCACGGTGATAACTTATAATTAAATTACACTTTAGACAGGTTAAGTAAAGCTGTCAGATAATTCAGGAGGATAATCTTATGGTTCAATTAATCGTAGGCGAAAAGGGTAAGGGGAAGACAAAGGAATTACTGGACAAGGTGAATTCGGAAGTGAAAAAAGCATCCGGAACCATCTGTTATTTGGATAAAAGTACCAAGCACATGTTTGAATTGAATAACAAAGTAAGATTGATCGATGTATCTGATTATATGCTTTCTGATTCTGATGAGTTTGTTGGATTTATCGCAGGCATCATTTCTCAGGATCACGATCTGGAGCAGATGTATTTTGACAGCTTTTTAAAGATTTCGAATCTGGAAGGCAAGGACATCACAGAGACACTTGAAAAACTCGAGAAGATCGGCGAGAAGTTCGATGTACAGTTTGTCTTAAGTGTTTCCATGAATGAAAAAGACCTTCCGAGTAGTGTAAAAGATAAGATTATCATTTCTCTGTAAATTATGTTGAAAGTGAATTGGATCATGAAGCCTCGGAGCACTTCCGGGGCTTTTCCAATGAGTAGGTTTTGGCGTGGCACGTACAACAAACGAACAAAAAGTATATAACTATCATAAGCCCTGGAATTTCAACAATATCGGGTTGATCATTTTCGGTGTCATGCTGATCTATATCATCATCAGTATTGTCGCGTATTTTCGAACAACACACATGAGCGGCTATGAAGTGAAAGTTGGCTCATTAACGGAAAACAATGTTTATCGCGGGATGGTCTGTCGTGAAGAGCGTGTGGTTGAGATCGATCAGGCAGGCTACATTTATTATTTTGTTTCGGAAGGGACACACCTGGCCTGCGGAAATATGGTTTATACGCTGGATTCCTCCGGCTCACTCGCAGAGACGCTGCAGGCTTCCGCATCCGGAAACACTGTTTCGGATGAAAGTTATGCCAATGTGCGAAGTGACATCATTTCGTATAAACGAAATTTCTCTGCAGCCAATTACGAAACCGTATATGATTTCAAACAAACACTCGGTAACGAAATCTCCAATTTATCGAATGATGTGATGTTGGCTTCTTTGGATCAGCTGGATGCGTCTTCCTATGGTCTGGTGAAAGGGTATGCGCCGCAGGCGGGAAATGTCGCGTTTTATATTGATGGATATGAATCCATCACCCCGGAAGAGATCACATCGGAATTGTTGTCTGAGGAAACGTACCAGAAAAATGCGTTATCGTCCAATACACTGGTCGGTCAGGGAGATCAGATCTATAAGCTTGTGACGTCCGAAGACTGGGATATCGTGATCTCCGTAGATAATGACCGCGCTGCCGAATTGGAAGAGGCCGGTTATGTACGTGTGAAATTTTTGAAAGATCAGTTTCAGGCGAATGCAAAAGTGACCTTGCTTGGTCCGACAGAAGATAATCTCGGACGATTTTGCAAACTGACTTTTACGACGTCTATGATGAATTATATTTCCGATCGATTCCTGGACATCGAACTTGTTCTCGAAGAGATGGAAGGCTTAAAAGTACCGAACAGCGCGATCGTCAACAAGAACTTTTTCCTGGTCCCGGAAACCTATTTTATCAAAGGGGCCGGTGGCGCGGATTCGCTGATTCGGCAGACTTATACCGAAGATAATCAGCTGACCAGCGAAGTGGTGGCAGCAACGATCTATTATGCGGAAGATGGCATGAATTATGTGGATGCCAATGTGTTGAACGCCGGTGATGTACTGATTTTGCCGGATTCTCAGGAAACCTATACCGTCAGCAAACAAGCATCGTTGATCGGTGTGTATAATATTAACAAAGGATATGCGGATTTCCGACAGATCACGATCCTGTATGAAAATGAAGAGTATTCGATCGTACAGTCCAATACGATGTATGGGTTAAATGCGTATGATTACATTGCGCTGGATGCCGATACTGTTGAAGATGATCAGTTGGTCACGGACCGCAAGGTGAGTTCATAAGATGATTTCTGAAAATATCAAAGAGGTAGAAACACGTTTATCTGCAGCAAGCGCAAAACGCCCTGATGGCTTTGCAGAGGCAAAGCTGATCGCGGTCAGCAAGACCAAGCCCATCGAGATGCTCAAAGAGGCTTATGACTTCGGCTGCCGGGATTTTGGAGAAAACAAGGTTCAGGAACTTTGTGATAAGATCCCGCAGATGCCGGATGATGTACGCTGGCATTTGATCGGTCATTTGCAGACCAATAAGGTAAAGTATATTGTCGGAAAGACGTATCTGATCCATAGCGTCGATTCCGTCAAGCTTGCAGGGGAGATTCAGAAGGAAGCGGAAAAGAAACAGTGTGATGTCGATATTTTGATCGAGGTTAATGTCGCACAGGAAGATTCCAAGTTTGGAGTATCGGTAACACAAGCGCCTGCGCTGATCCGGGAGATCAGTCAGTTTCCCCGGGTTCATATCAAGGGGCTGATGACCATTGCACCCTATACTGAGGATGCCGAAACCAACCGCGTTTTCTTCCGACAACTGCGGGATTTGTCTGTTGACATCACTTCTAAAAACATTGATAATGTATCTATGAATGTGCTTTCCATGGGCATGACCGGAGACTATGAAGTCGCCGCACAGGAAGGTGCTTCTTACGTTCGTGTCGGGACAGGAATTTTCGGCGAACGAAATTATGCAGTAACGCTATGAGGAGTGGATCATGGGAGTAATGGATAAGTTTCTCGATCTTGTGAAATTAAACGGGGTCGATGACGGGTATGATGACGATTACAATGAGGACTACGATTTAGACGAGCAGGAGAGTGTATTTAAGCCGAAGCCGATGAAAGCTTCCGCCATGGATGCACCGGATGACGGACTGGATGAGCCGGAGGAAAAACCGCTGCCCAAGAAGTTACCGAAAGTAGCGCCGATGCGTCAGAAGTCATCAAAGAAAAACGGAGGCGATGACATGAAAGTTTGCGTAATTAAACCTACTTCTGTTGAGGATGCCAGAGAAATTACGGAGACGCTCCTGGCAGATCGTACCGTTGTTTTGAATTTAGAGAAATTGGACGTTGGTATCGCCCAGCGGATCATCGACTTTACATCCGGTTCCTGTTTCGCCATCAGCGGAAACATGCAGAAAATTTCCGAAGCGATTTTTCTGATCACACCCGCAAGCGTTGATATTTCCGGAGATTTTGCGGAAGTATTGAGTGGATCTTTTGATATGCCGTTTGGCAACGTATAACGCATTTAAACATCCTGCCGCAAGACAGGATGTTTTTTGGTAGAGCTTCGTTTGCTTTACCTTTGCCCGGCTGGAATTGCCCGGTGTTTTATAATACTGACAGAAAAGGATAGGAATCATTATGGCATTTGATCGTTTGCAAATTATGTATGAAGGAGAACCTTGTTACGATATCGTTTATGCAGACTCGTTTCAGGCGCTTTCCAAAGAACTGGAAGCGTTTGCGCTAAAGCAGCGCAAGGTTTGCATTGTAACAGATTCCAATGTAAATAAGCTCTATGCAGAAGAAGTTTCCGGGATCGTATCGAAGCTTTCTCTGCAGTGTGATACCTTTGTGATCGAAGCAGGAGAGGAGCATAAGAATCTTGCATCCATTCAGGACCTTTATCGTTTTTTGATCGAGGCGCATTATACCAGAGCGGATCTGTTGATCGCGCTTGGCGGCGGCGTCATTGGCGATATGACAGGTTATGCGGCAGCGACTTATCTGCGCGGGATTGATTTTATTCAAATCCCGACAACCCTGCTTTCTCAGGTAGACAGTTCGATCGGCGGCAAGACCGGTGTAGATTTCGAACAGTATAAGAATATGATCGGTGCATTCTACATGCCGAAACTTGTTTACAGCAACATTTCCGTGATCAAAGATCTGGATGATCGTCAGTTCGCATCCGGCTTTGCGGAGGTTATGAAAAGTGCCCTGATCAAAGATTTTGACTTCTATGTCTGGATCATGGAAAACATGTATGAAATCGACGACCGAGATGTCGAAACACTCAAAGAGATGATCTATCGGTCGGATGTGATCAAAAAGAACGTGGTGGAGAAAGATCCAAAAGAGAAGGGCGAGAGAGCGCTGTTGAATTTTGGTCATACACTCGGACATGCCATTGAAAAGGCCAGCGGTTTTCAGCTGCTTCACGGGGAATGTGTTGCCCTTGGATGCTGTGCGGCCTCTCATATTTCGTATATGCATCAGCTGCTGACCAAAGAGGAATATCTGGAAATCCGTGATATGTTCGTTCCGTTCCATTTGCCGATCACCATCGACAATATGGACACCGAGGAAATTTTGAACAATGTAAAGAACGATAAGAAGAACGGAAACGGGTATCTGAAATTTATTTTACTCAAAAAAATCGGTAAAGCCGTGATCGATACTTCTGTCACGGAAGATGAGATGCGGAAAGCAGTGCGCGAATTACTGCTTTTGGAAGATGAACTGTAAAAGAAGGAAGAGACATGAAAACCAAAAAAGGTAATCTGAAAGTATTGGAGATGTTCTTTGATGTTGTGATCATCGGGATTCTGATTTTTCTGGATCAGTATACCAAACATATTGCCGTTCTGAATTTAAAAGACCATGATGCGATCAGGCTGATCGATGGGGTATTGGAACTGCAGTACCTCGAAAATCGCGGTGCGGCATTCGGCATGATGCAAAATCAAAAGATCTTCTTTGTTACGATCGCGATCGTGATCCTGATCGCAATCTTATATGTGTTGATCAAATCACCTGCGCAGCCTAAATACCGGTTATTAAATATGTTGCTCGTATTTATCGCATCAGGCGCTGTCGGCAATATGATCGATCGTATCGGTCAAAATTACGTGGTTGATTTTATTTATGTGTCACTGATCGATTTTCCGATTTTTAATGTTGCGGATATCTATGTCACCTGTGGCACCATTGTGCTGGTCCTTGCGATCCTGTTTTATTACAAAGAGAATGATTTCGGCTTCTTAAGCTTAAAACCGCGTATGGTGCGTGAAGTGAAGTATACCGATCATTCCAAGGAGCAAAAGTAAATGTCATCGCTTCACACTTACCGGTTTAGCGTCGGGATTGAACAACAGGATATGCGCCTGGATGCCTATCTGGCGGAAGAGACGACCAATCTTTCCCGTTCTTATTTGCAAAAATTGATCAAGGAAGGGCAGGTACAGATCAACGGTATCACAATTGTAAAGCCAAGTACCGCAGTCTGCGAAGGCGATGAGATCGTTTGTGAGCTCCCGGAATCTTCGGAACCGGAAATCGTTGCCGAGGATCTGCCTCTGGAAGTGCTGTATGAAGATGAAGACCTGTTGGTGGTCAATAAACCCAAAGGAATGGTCGTACATCCTTCTGCCGGTCATCCAAACGGGACACTGGTCAACGCCGTGATGTATCATTGTAAGGCAAACCTTTCCGGGATTAACGGCGTCATGCGACCTGGAATCGTACACCGGATCGATATGGATACCTCCGGTTCTCTGATCATCTGTAAAAATGATATGGCACATAATTCGATCGCTGCGCAGTTAAAAGACCATTCCATCAAACGATTGTATCATGCCATTGTATTCGGACATTTGAAAGATGCAGAAGGAACGATTGATGCGCCGATCGGTCGTGATCCCAAAAACAGATTGCGTAATGCCATTGTTTCGAACGGTAAGCATGCGGTCACACATTATCGTGTGCTCGAAGAGCTGAATGGCTTTAGCTACATTGAATGCAGGCTGGAGACCGGCAGAACCCATCAGATTCGCGTTCATATGGCTTCCATCCATCATCCGCTTTTGGGAGATGAACTTTACGCCGGCGGTTTTCAAAGTCATCTGCATACGGACGGACAGGTATTACATGCCAAGACCATCGGTTTTGTTCATCCGCGTAGCGGAGCGTATGTTGAAATCGATACAGAATTGCCTGCGTATTTCAATAAATTGTTGCAGGTTTTGAGAAAATAGTAGTATAATGTTAAAAAGGTACAGAATACT
>JAILPR010000093.1 GCA_024699355.1 Lachnospiraceae bacterium | reverse complement strand
CAGAGAACGGACAGGAGCAGGAAGCAGCCTGTGACGGTGTCTTTCTGGCGGTTGGACTGGTGCCGGATAACGGGCTGTTTACGGATCTGGCAACGCTGGATGCGCGGGGATATTTTGCTCCGGAAGAGATCTGCCGGACCAGAACGGCAGGCGTGTTTGTGGCGGGAGACTGCTGCGCAAAGACACTGCGACAGGTCACGACAGCCTGTGCGGATGGCGCGTATGCAGCGATCGCGGCATGTGACTATGTGAGCAGATGACGATCGTGCCGCAGGAACATCAGACAGGCAGTGGAAAGATGCGGGGGTAGCGCAGCCCACTGCGGGGGTAGCGCAGCGCCACTGCGGGGAGAATCAAAAAACGGGAGTCTACATTTCGTGTAGACTCCCGTTTTTTACATGTTGACCGTCGTATGACTATAGCAGGGATCTGCCAAGGCAAATCTTTTTTATACGGCTTATTTGACCTGACCGGCACCTGCTTTTTCCTGTGCTTTTTCAAGCCATGCGCGGAATTTGCTCTTCTTCACCGGCTCTACATCGATCTTTCCGTGCAGCCCTTTGACGGAAGTGATGTAAATACCGCTGACGACAGCTTTGACTTCTTTCTTTACCGGAATGGCGTCAAAGATCTTTTCATCGGCGATCAGACTCATAACCTGCGGACCGACTTTGGCTTTGACAACCGGAACTTTGGATCTGCGCATCAGCTTCGGTGTCTGATCGATGACTGCCTGCGGCAGGCCGGCTTCTTTGAGCGGCATGCGCTTTTTGTCGATGATCAGCATGGAAATACTCTGTTTGTATTGTTCAATCTGCGCCTGGGATTCTTCCTGACGCTTCTGCATACGCTTGCCGACAATATAAAGTGCGATGATCGCAGCGATCAGGACTACTGCGACAATGATCAAAACGATGACCCATGTTGGAATCTGCATAATCTAAACCTCCGAAATTCAGTACGTATCGAGGGTTATTTTACCGCATTACGGGCGCTTAGGCAAGATAAGTTTGGCACAAAAACCTTTATATATGAAGCATTTTGTGGTATAACACATAAAGGTGCGCAATAGCGCCGGACAGAGAAAGGAATGTTGAATTTATGAAAGCAATGAAGAATATCGTCGCAGCATTTGCGACGCTTTCCATGATGGCAGCCCTTGCTGCGTGCGGACAGAAAGAATATACGATCGCAGATCTTCCCACACTGGATGCGGGAAAATATGTGACGTTACCGGAGTATAAGGGACTTCAGGTAAGTCTGGCCGCAAAGACTGAGATCACCGATGATGCGGTGGACTATTATATCCAGACCAAGATGAACGATGACGAGCAGTTCCATGATGTGACGACAAACGTAGAAGACGGTGATATGGTCAATATCAGTTATGTCGGCATGATCGATGATGTTGCGTTTGATGGCGGTACCGCAAACGATCAGCTGCTGGTGATCGGTTCCGACAGTTATATCGACGGATTTGAAGACGGACTGATCGGTGCAAGTGCCGGTGAGACCGTATCTTTAAACCTGACCTTCCCGGAAAATTATTCCGCGACGGATCTGGCCGGTAAGGACTGCGTCTTTACCGTAACCGTAAATTATGTCGTTGCGGATCTGACCGATGAGAATGTCGCACTGGTTGATGCGGATTATACCGAGGCTGCAGCTTACAAGGCAGCGGTAAAGGAACTGCTGCAGAGTTATGTGGATTATCAGTATGAGTATTCGTTAAAGAGTGCAGTGGCGTCTCAGCTGCTGGATGGCTGCACCTTTGAAGAACTGCCGGAATCGCTTCTTGCAAGCTTCCGCGAAGATCTGGTAAAGACACTGGAAGATGCAGCGGCTGCATCCGATACGACCATGGCAGAGTATATGGCAAACTATTACGGCGTGACGGAAGATAATCTGGATTCCGTTTTGGATACCATGGCAGAGCAGTATGCACAAGAGGGCATCGCACTGCAGGCCATTGCCGATATCGAAGGCATTACCGTAACGGATGAAGAAGTAGATACGACACTGGAGAGTCAGGCAACGGAAGCCGGCAAAGCCAGCGTGGAAGAATATCTTGGAGAAGACGGAGACAAAGAGGACGTTCGTACAAATCTGATGTACAACAAGGTTTACGATCTTCTGATCGAGAATGCGGTGATCACCGAGGGATAAATGGAGGAGAACATGGAACTGACAGATATCAAAGCGTTATTTCGCAACAAAGAAGACTTTGCCGGAAAGGAAGTCACGGTAGGCGGCTGGATCCGCAGCATTCGTGATTCCAAGGCATTTGGCTTTATTGTCATCAATGACGGTACGTTTTTTGAGCCGTTGCAGATCGTCATCACGGATCAGATGAGCAATTATGAAGAGATCCGTAAATTAAACGTTGGCGCGGCTATCGTGGCGACCGGAACGATCGTTGCAACACCGGATGCAAAGCAGCCGTTTGAAATGCAGGCAAAGGAAGTGATGGTAGAGGGAACCTCCACACCGGATTATCCGCTGCAGAAGAAGAGACATACCTTTGAATATCTGCGTACCATCAGCCATCTGCGTCCGAGAACCAATACCTTTGAAGCAGTGTTCAGAGTACGCTCTCTGATCGCGTATGCGATCCATACCTTCTTTATGGACAGAGGCTTTGTCTATGTTCATACGCCGCTGATCACCAGCTCCGATGCGGAGGGTGCGGGCGAGATGTTCCAGGTGACCACACTGGATCTCAACAACATCCCGCGCAAAGAGGATGGCAGCATCGATTATACACAGGATTTCTTTGGCAAGCCGACCAATCTGACGGTATCCGGCCAGCTTAACGTCGAGACGTATGCGTTTGCATTTAAGAATGTATATACCTTCGGACCGACGTTCCGTGCAGAGAATTCCAACACCACCAGACATGCAGCTGAGTTTTGGATGATCGAACCGGAGATCGCATTTGCGGATCTGACCGATGATATGGAACTGGCAGAGAGCATGTTGAAGTTTGTCATCAACTACGTGCTGGAGAATGCACCGGAAGAGATGAACTTCTTTAATTCCTTTGTCGACAAGGGGCTGATCGAACGACTGCAGCATGTAGCCAATTCCGATTTCGGCCGGATTACTTATACAGAAGCGATCAAGATCCTGGAGAAGCACAACGATGAATTCGATTACAAGGTATCCTGGGGCTGTGATCTGCAGACTGAGCACGAGCGTTATCTGACCGAGCAGGAGTTCAAGCGTCCGGTATTCGTGACCGATTATCCGAAGGAGATCAAGGCGTTCTACATGAAGCTCAATGAGGATGGTAAGACGGTTGCGGCAATGGAT